>JBBQEB010000001.1:0-82500 GCA_038320275.1 Myxococcales bacterium
GTGGTCGCGGTCGTGGTCGTGGTCGTGGTCGCGGTCGCGGTCGCGGTCGCGGTCGTGGTCGTGGTCGTGGTCGAGTTCGCGGTCGAGTTCGCGGTCGAGTTCGCGGTCGAGTTCGCGGTCGAGTTCGCGGTCGAGTTCGCGGTCGCGCTCGCGGTCGCGGTCGGCGCCCCCCTCCCAATCTCCCGGCTACACCGGAAAGCGGTCGATCACGTCGTTGAAGGTCACGAAGGGCATGAAGGCGATGCCTTCTCCGCGGCAGTACTCGACCAGCCTGCCCCGCGCGAAGACCGCGTCGGCCCTTCTCGCCGCGCAGAGGTCGGCCGTGCCGTCGCCGATCACCGCCACGCGCAGTCCGCGGCCGCGGAGCTCGTCCACCGCCGCGCCCTTGCAGAAACCGCAGCGGCCGCAGCCTCCCTTCTGCTGCTGGAAGTGCACGCGCAGTCCGTCCGGCGACGGCTCGGCCCAGTTGCAGCGAAGCTCGACGTACCGGCGCAGAGCGCGCGGCAGCCGCTCCAGCACCGCCTCGATGTAGACGTCGAGGCCAGCCGAGCAGAGCACGAAGGGCGCGCCGGCGTCGCGGCAGGCCTCGAGGAAGCGCTCGAAGCCTGGGCGGAGCTCGGCCGTCTGTCGCGCGAACGCCTGCAGCTCCTCGCGGCTGGCCGTCACCGGCGCGAACATGTTGGAGATGAGCTGGCTGAACCGAAGCTCGCCCGACGCGTAGCGGTCCTCCTCGGCGCGCCAGTGCGCGAAGCCGGCGAACGCCACCGCCACCTCGTCCCCGATGTCGCGCGTCACCGCCGTGCCGTCGAAGTCGCACAGCACTGCCCAGCCCGCTCTCATGTCGCCTCTCCGAATCTGTCGTGCACGAGCCCCCAGCGTACCCCGCGGTCCGACACCGTGAGCCGCTCGAAGCCCAGCGTCCTCATCGCCTCCAGCACGATGGCGCATCCGGCCACGATGACGTCCGACCGCTTGGGCTCCATTCCGGGAAGCGCTGCCCGATCGGCCGTGGTGAGCGCTCCCAACCTCGCGAAGAGGCCCTCCACCTCGCCGCGACCGAGCTGTGCGCCGTGGACCACGCCCGCGTCGTAAACCGGGAGCTCCCTCGCCACCGCCGCGAGGGTCGTCACCGTCCCCGCCACGCCCACCAGCCGGGCCGGGCGTGGACCGCCGTCGATCAGCGCCGGCGCCGGTCGAAGCGCCTCGGACGCCTCTGCGCGCAAGCGGGCGAGCTCCTCCGGCCGCGGCGGATCGGATGGGGCGACCCGCTCGGTGAGGCGCACCGCTCCGAGCTGCAGGCTGCGGCGTGCGCGGGGGACAGGGCCATCGCCCACCACCAGCTCGGTGGAGCCGCCGCCCACGTCGAGCACCGCCAAGCCCCCCGGCGCGGCGCCACCGAAGTCGCGCCAGGCGCTCGTCCAGACGAGGCGCGCCTCTTCCTCGCCGCTCACCACCTCCGGCGTGAGGCCCGCCCGCTCCTGGGCGGCGGTGAAGAAGGCCTCGCCGTTCCGCGCGTCGCGCGCGGCGCTGGTGGCGACGCAGGCGATCCCCTCCGCGCCCAGTGCCCGGGCCTCGGTGGCGTAGCGGGCGAGCACCTCCACCGTCCGCTCGATGGCGGCGGGGTCGAGCGTGCCCGCCCGATCCACTCCCTGGCCCAGGCGCGTGATCTCGGCGCGCTCCACGATCGCGGCGAGCCCCTTCGGGCGCCGCTCCACCACCAGCAGCAGCACGGTGTTCGTGCCGACGTCGATGGCGGCGAAACGCCCGTTCAGCGGGGCCATCGGGCGCTCACCGCTCCGCCGCCGGCAGGGGCCCCCAGGCCGGCGTCATGAGCTCCGCGGCCTCGTGGGTGATGGGCGTCTGGCGGTCGCCGGTGGGGCTCGAGACGATGAGCTGCGGCCTGCCGCCGCGGTCGCTGGTGAAGGCCAGGAGCCGTCCGCTGGGCGACCAGGTGGGCTCCTCGTTGGTGCGCCCCTGATCCTGCGTGACGCGCTGGATCTTCCCGCTCTCGGGCGAGACGGTGAAGACGTCGAACACCTTGCGCTCGTCGCGAGCCGTGAAGGCGATGAGGTCGCCGCGCGGGCTCCAGCGAGGCGTCTGGTTGTAGTTTCCCTGAAACGTGAGCCGCCGCTGACCGGAACCGTCGGCGTTCATGACGTAGAGGTGCGGGTTGCCGGTGCGCGCCGACACGAAGCAGATGCGGCGTCCGTCGGGCGACCAGGTGGGCGACCCGTCGATGCCCGGATCGGTGGTGAGGCGCCGGGCTCCGGTCCCATCGGCGTTGGCCACCCACACGTCGGAGTTGCCGTTCTGCGAGGCGGTGAAGGCGATCTGCCGCCCGTCTGGCGAGTAGACACCGCCGGTGGTGAGCTCTCCCACCGCGAGCAGGCGTCGCGGCGTACGGCTCCCCAGCTCCAGGGTCCACAGCTCGGGCCGGCCCTGCCGGTACGAGGTGAAGATCACCGCCCGCCCGTCGGGCCGCCAGGAGGGGAGCAACATGAGGCCGGTGTCGCGGTAGAGGACCTCGGATCCCAGCCCGTCCACGTCGTAGGCCACCAGCTCGCGGCCCGCGCGCGTGCGGCGGAGCGCCAGCACCCGCGAGGTAAAGGGCCCGGGCTCGCGCGTGTAGAACTGGAGGATGGCGTCCGCGGCGCGGTGGGCGAGCGAGCGCGCAGACCCGTCGGACCCCCGCCAGCTCTGCGTCAGCACCTCCCGGCCCGAGCGCACCTCGAAGAGGTGGATCTCCAGGGACAGCTCCCCCGGCGCCTTGCGCGCGAGCCCCTTCACGAGCCCGTCGGCGCCCACGTCGGCCCAGCGACTGAAGCGGATGGTGGGCGCGGTGATCCCTTCCGCGGGGTCGGCCAGGAAGCCGCGAGGATCGAGCACGTCGAACACGCCCGAGAGCGTGAGGTCGCCGCGCAGCGTGGTGATGATGTCGGCCGCCTCCCGTCCGGCGCCGCCGTCGGCGCGGAGCTGCGCGACGGCTATGGGGAGCGGCCGGAAGTTGGGCGAGCCGATCTCGATGTAGGTGCGCTGGGCGGAGGCGGCGACGGGGGCGAGCAGCCGGAGGAGGGCGATGGCTCTTGTCATGGTCGGTAGACGACGCCCAGCCCCTCGGTGCGGTACTTCGCGCGCATGGGGGCTGGCGGTGGGGGAAGGCGCGCGGCGCGGATGGCGCGGTCGAGCGCGGCGTCGAAGGCGCCGTTGCCGCTCCGGCTCTCGAACTCGTGGCGCAACACGCGCCCGTCCGCGTCGATGTAGAGGAGCACGGTCGCCTTGAGGTGCAGGCGGTCGCGCTCGGAGATGGTGGAGGGCAGCGTGTACGTGTCGCGCAGGGTGCGCTCCACCAGCGCCAGGTACTCGTCGCCGGCGGTCGCCTCGCTGGCGTCGCCCCGCGGGTCGCCGTTGGGGTCCCCGTAGACGGGCCCGGAGAGCGCCTGATCGCGCCGAACCTTCGACAGCGCGGAGGCGAGCACGTCGGTGCGCGGCGAGCCGGAGGGCGGGCGCGAAGACGGCGGGGAGGGCCTGGGCTTGGCGGCGGGAGGCGGCTTCTTTGCGGGAGTCGGCACCGCCATGCGGGAAGGGGCGGGCGCCGGCGCGGCCTTGGCCGCCGGAGCGGGTGGCGTCGGGGCAGGGGCGGGCGGCGCGGGGGAGGGCTCGGCGGCCGGAGGCGGCGGTGCGGCTTCCTTGCGCGGCAGGAAGTGTTCCGGCCGCTTCTCGCCGAGCCGCACCAGCTTGGCCACGATCGGCTTCTGGTCGAGGTTCACGATGGGCTGTGGCCGCTCGAACAGGGCGAGCGTGATGAGGGCCGCATGCACCAGGAGCGATGCCATCACCACCGGCAGGAGCCGGTCACGCCGCCCGTAGAGCGGGCTCAGGGCCAGCGATCCCGTCACCGGGCTCCGCCCTCCTTCTCACCGCTGTCCTTCTGGGAGGGGTTCGTGATCATCCCGAGGTTGGTGACGCCGGCGCGCTGGACCGCGGCCATGATCTCGACCACGTAGCCGTAGGGCAGCGCGCGGTCCGCCATGAGGTAGAGCTCGTGGTCGCGCGCCACGCGCACGTTGCCGCGGAGCTTCGCCTCCAGCTCGTCGAGCTCGAGCCGGGCGGGCGCATCGCCGGTGCCGAACCAGATCGACTTGTCGGCCTTGACCGACAGGATGAGCTTCTCATCCTCGGACTTCACCGGCTCGGCGCGCGCCTCGGGCAGCTTCACCTCCACGCCCTGCTGGATGAGCGGCGCGGTGACCATGAAGATGATGAGCAGCACCAGCATCACGTCGACGAGCGGCGTGACGTTGATCTCGGTGAGCGTCTGGCGGCCGGAGCCGCTCGTGCCGATGGCCATGGTGGACGGGCCGGGTGCCTAGCTGAAGAAGTGGCGGCGGACGATGTTGAGGAAGTCGTTCGAGAAGTTCGCCATCTCGCTGTCCAGCACCCGGATGCGCGACACGAAGTAGTTGTAGGCGACCACCGCCGGGATGGCCGCCGCGAGGCCGAAGGCGGTCGCGATGAGCGCCTCGCTGATGGGCTTCGCCACCGTCGCGAGGTTGGCGTTGCCCATTTGGTAGATGTCGTTGAAGGCCCGCATGATTCCCCAGACGGTGCCGAAGAGCCCCACGAACGGCGCGGCGCTGGCGGTGGTCCCGAGGAAGGGCACCGTGGCCTCGAGGTGCGTCACCTCGGCCGCGGCGGCCCGCTTGAGCGCTCGCTCCACGTTCTCGATGCCGCCGAGCTGCTCGCTCATGGCGTCCTCGCCCTCCTTCTTCTGTGAGGCGGTGACCTTGGAGAGCTCGACGTACCCGGCGCGGAAGACCTGGCTCACGGGGGACGCGGAGAGCGCCTCGGCCGCCTGGTAGATGGCGTCGAGGCGCTTCGACTGCCAGAAGGTCTCCAGGAAGCGGAGCGACTGCCCCTGTGCGCGGCGCAGGTGCAGCCACTTCTTCACGATGATGGCCCAGGACACCACCGAGGCCAGGATGAGCACGAGGAGGACGCCCATCACCACCGGCCCGGAGTGGGTGACGATCTCCATGTAGTCGAGATCGCCGCCCTTGGCGGGAGCGCCGAGGGAGAGCGACAGGGAGGCGGTGTGCGGTAGGAAGTGCATCAATCTCACGCAAGTCGTGGAAAAGCTGGATGTTTAGCACGCGATATCGCGACCGTCCAAGAAGCGGCCAGGAGAGAGCGGATCGCGCCCGGAGGTGTGCGCCGCCGGCAACGGCCGTGCGCGGCGGGCGACAGCGCTCCTGAATAAAAGAGCCTCCTGGCGCGACCGTTCCCTGGCATGTGGGTTGCTGCATCCGAGACCCGAGACCCGAGACCCGAGACCGAGCCGAAACGCACCGCGCCGGAACCGAGGAACCATCATGAACCGCACCATCGCGCTCCTGGCCACCGCCTCCCTCGCCGCCGCGGGCTGCACCTCGCGCCAGTGCGACGTGCCCAGCGTGAACGTCTACTGGAGCTTCACCGACGCCACCGGCCACGCCTTGGGCTGCACGGGAGCCGGCGTTGCCAGCATCCGCCTCTTCGTGGACGGCACCGCCGCCGACCCGAGCACGCCCGACTTCGCCTGCGCACCGTACGGCAACGGTGTGGAGGGCATCACCCTGCTCGACTTCCAGGGGGGCAGCACCCACAGCCTCCAGGTCGAGGGGTACGACGCGAACGGGGCGCTCCTCTACCTCGACCAGCGCTCCTTCACGGTGGGGAACAATTGCGGCTCCACCGACGTGTACGCGAACCTCGCCTCCCAGGCGGCCGACATGACCGTGAGCTACGCCTTCCGCCCCGCCGCAGGCTGCACCCCGGTCACCGCGCAGAGCGCCTACGACACGACCTTCATCTGGTACGAGCTCGTCGACCAGAACGGGCAGGTGTACTCCACCTCCAACCAGGCCTCGTCCCCCAACGCGATTCCGTGCTCCGCAGGCGGCGCGATCCAGTTCCAGGGCGCGCCGTTCGGGCAGTACAACCTCACCCGCATCGAGGAGGTGGAGCTCCTCGCCGACGGGCGGCGCATCATCTACCACTACAACTGCCAGCCGCAGACCCTCAACCATCTCCAGGCGGGCGACGACTTCGTGGTCACGATGGTCCAGCAGGCGGCGGGAGGCGTCGCGACGTGCTTCTGACGGTGGTGCGAGCCCGGTGGTAGAAACCCGCGTGCGGACGATCGGCATCTTCGACTCCGGCGTGGGCGGCCTCACCGTGCAGCGCGCGATCCTGGAAGCGCTGCCCGGCCTCTCGACGATCTACCTCGGCGACACGGCCCGCGTGCCTTACGGGTCGAAGTCGCCCGAGGTGGTGACCCAGTACGCGCTGCGGAACGCGCGCTTCCTGGTGGCGCGCGAGATCGAGCTCCTGGTCGTCGCCTGCAACACCGCCTCCGCGGTGGCCATCCCGGCGCTGCGCGCCGAGCTCCGCGTGGGGGTGCTGGGGGTCGTGGAGCCGGGCGCGGCGGCGGCGGCACTCGCCACGCGTTCGGGCCGCATCGGCGTCATCGGAACGCCCAGCACCATCGCCTCCGGCGCCTATCAGCGCGCCCTCGCGGCGGCGCGGCCCGGCGCGGAGGTGCTGGCGCTCGCCTGTCCACTGTTCGTGCCGCTGGCCGAGGAGGGCTGGACCGACCCGGAGGACGAGGTGGTGCGCGCGGTGGCCCGCCGGTACCTCCTGCCGTTCGTGAAGGCGCGGGTCGACACGCTGGTGCTCGGCTGCACGCATTACCCGCTGCTCCGCGAGGCCATCGCGCGCGAGCTGCCCGGGGTGGCGCTCGTCGATAGTGCCGCGGCCATCGCGGCGGAGGTGGCGGCGCGAATACCGCTCGCGCCGGGAGAGCTCGGCGCGCACCGCTTCTACGTCACCGACACGCCCGGCCGCTTCCTCGCCGTGGCGGAGCGCTTCCTGGGGCGCGCCGTCGCCTCCGCGGAGCAGGTGGACATTTGATCCGAAAGGGCCCGGGCTATTCTGGACAACCCAGCGAGCCGTCCGGTACGTTCCGTGAGCGATGGTCCGAGGCTTCAACCACAACGTCAAGCATCGCGCGCAGCTCCATCATGTGCAGACCGAGGACTCGGGCCCCGGCAACGCGGTCATCACCACGCATCTCTTCATCGGCGGCAACATCCTCGCCACCGCCAGGAAGTCCTACCGCGAGCTCATCGGGGCCGAGAACCTCGCGGAGCTCGTGCGGAAGGCGATGGAGGAGCAGCACAAGGAGATGCTGCGCAACCTCGTGAACGGGGTCTACGACGCGCACGCGGACGCGCTCGCGGCGCAGGCCCGGTCCTACCAGCCAGGCCAGCTCGCGCCGGCTGCCGCCTCGGGACCCATCGACGCTCCGGCCACCCCGCCTCCAGCCGTCCAGCGTCCGCCGCCGCTTCCTTCCCGGGCGGCGCAGCCCCCCACCAGCCCCGACGCGCCGCCCGTGCTCCAGCGGGTGAAGCCTCCCGAGCCGAAGAAAACGTAGTGCTCCAGCTCCTGAAGGTGACCAAGCGCTACCCGGGGGAGAAGCCGTCGATCGACGGCGTCACCCTCGCCCTGAGGAAGGGGGAGTTCGCGTTCCTCACCGGCCCTTCGGGCGCGGGCAAGTCGACGCTCATGCGCCTCGTGGTGGCGGCGGAGCGCCCCACGAGTGGCAAGGTGCTCGTCCTCGGCCGCGACGTCTCCCGCACCTCGGCTCGCCAGGTGCCTTATCTGCGCCGCGCCATGGGCGTCGTCTTCCAGGATTTCAAGCTCCTCACCCACCGGACCGCCGCCGAGAACATCGCGGCGCCACTGGAGGTGCGCGGCGTGCCCCGGAGCGAGGTCCGGCGCCGGGTGGAGAAGGCCCTGCGAGGCGTGGGGCTGGAGCTCAAGGGCGACAAGTTCCCGCCGGCCCTGTCGGGGGGTGAGCAGCAGCGCGTGGCCGTGGCGCGGGCGCTGGTGGGCGACCCGGCGCTCCTCCTCGCCGATGAGCCCACCGGCAACCTCGACCCCGAGCGGACGCTGGAGGTGATGGAGCTTCTCCACGCGGCCCACGCCCGTGGCACGACCGTGCTCGTCGCCACCCACGACCGCAGCCTGCTGGAGAGGTTCACGCGCCGTGTCATCGCGCTCGACGCCGGCCGCGTCGTGTCGGACGGGCTGGGGCTGCCCAGGGGGGCGCCAGCGTGACATCGCTCGCCGCGAGGCTCCGCTACGTCCTCCGCCGCGCGCTCGACGCCACCGTCCGGTCTCCGGTGGTGAGCGCGGTCGCGACGGTCACGCTCGCGGTCTCCCTGTTCCTCACCGGGCTGTTCGCGGCGGGGCTGCACGCAGGCGAGGCGCTCCTCGCGGCGTGGGCGGGCGAGGTCCGGATCTCGATCGATGTCGATCCGGCGGTCGACCTCCAGGCGGCGCGCGCTGCGGCGGCGGCCCTGGCGCCTGGGCTCGCGGTGGAGGCGGTGCCTGCGGCCGAGGCGCTGCGGCGGTTTCGCGAGGCGCTCGGTCCGGACGCGGCGCTGGCCGACGGCCTCGGGCCGGACGTGGTGCCGCCCACCATCGAGCTCCGCGCGCCGGGCCTCCGGCTGGAGCGCGCGAGGGCACTGTCGGAGCGCCTGCGAGCGGTGCCGGGGGCGCGCGGCGTCGATTACGGCGGCGCCGAGCTGGAGGCGCTGGAGCGCGCGCTGCGCACGCTGCGAAGGGTGGGCGCGCTCGTCCTCGCCGCCCTCGCCCTCGGCACCGCGGTGCTGGTGGGCAACACGCTGCGGCTGGGCGTCTTCGCACGGCGCGACGAGCTCGAGATCCTGCGTCTCGTCGGAGCGACCGGCGCCTTCGTGCGCGCGCCTTTCCTGGTGGAGGGGCTGGCTCAGGGCCTCCTCGGCGGCGCTGCGGCCGCCGGCGCGCTGGCGGCGCTCGCCGCGGCCGCCGCGCCGCGCCTCCTCTCCGCGCTCGCCCTCGCAGCGCCGCTCGCCGGCCGCGATCTCGTCCCCCTCTCGCTGGCGGTCTCGCTGGTGCTGGGCGGCGGCCTCCTGGGACTCGCGGCGAGCGCCCTCGCCGTGAGCCGTGAAGGGACGAGGCATTAGTGCCTCCGGCCCTGCCCGCCTTGATGGTCGCGCTCGCCCTCGCGGCCGACCCGCGGTCACAGCTCGAGACGGTTCAGGCGCGCAAGGCGGCGGAGGAGGCGGCGGCGCGCGCCCTGGCGGAGCGCGAGGGGTCCCTGCTGGGCGCGCTCGACGCGGTGGAGCGGGGCCTCGTGGAGGCGGACGGCTCCGCGCGCACCGCCGAGGAGCGGCGCGCCAGCGCGGCGGGGCGGCTCGCCCGCGCCCGCGCCGCCGAGGATCGCGCGGAGTCGCGCCATCGCGCGCTGGAGGCGGAGCTCGGCCCTCGCCTCCGCGCCCGGGCGCGCGAAGGGCGGGGGGCCGAGGTGCGGCTCCTCCTCGCCGCCTCCTCCTTCGCCGAGCTCGCCACTCGCGCTCGCCTCTGGCGGCGGCTCACCGCGCACGACCTGGGGCTGCTCGCGTCGGCGAGGGAGGCGGTGGCTGCCCTCGCGGCGGCGCGGGTGCAGGCCGAGCGGGAGGGCGCCGAGGTCGAGGCGCGCGCCCGGGAGGCGCGCGAAGGACGAGCGCTCGCCGCCGCCCGCCGCGACGAGCAGCGCGCGCTGCTCGCCTCCATCCGCGGGGCCCGCTCGCTCCACGAGCAGGCGGCAGAGGAGGCGGCGCGGCAGGAGGGGCAGCTCGCCGACTTCGTGGCCTCGCTCCCCGTCGCGCACGGAGGCCCTCTGCACACCGGCTTTTCACTCCTCCGGGGCAAGCTCCCCAGTCCCGTCGCCGGGGTGGTGACGTCCGGCTTCGGCCGGGTGATCGACCCACGCTTCGGGACGGTGACGGTGCAGAAGGGCGTCGATATCCGCGCCCCAGCCGGTGCCGAGGTGCGCGCGGTCGCTCCTGGGCGCGTCGCCCATGCCGGCTGGTTCAAGGGCTACGGCAACCTCGTCATCGTCGATCACGGCGACGGGTACCACACGCTCGTGGCACACCTTCGCTCCATGAGCACAGCCATGGGCGAGGAGGTCGAGGCGGGCTCGGCACTCGGCACCGTGGGCGACACCGGCCCGCTCGGCAATCCATCCGTCTATTTCGAGATCCGCGATCGCGGGCGGCCGGTGGACCCCGCCGGCTGGCTCTCGCGCCCTTGACCCTCTCTGCGAGCACAGCCATGCGCACGTCCCCCTCCCGCTTCGCCGCCCTGGCCCTCGCCGGCGCCGCCTTCTTCGCCGGGCTGTCCCTCCACCACGTGGCGCGCGCGGCTCGCCGCGCCGACGATGCCTACCGGCCGCTCGACGTCTTCGCGGAGGTGCTCGCAGCGATCGAGAACGGCTACGTGGAGGAGGTGAAGGAGAAGGACCTCGTCTACGGTGCGGTGGAGGGGATGGTGGCGAGGCTCGATCCGCACAGCACCTTCATGCGCCCGGAGGTGTACCGCTCGCTGCGGGAGGAGACCTCCGGCGAGCTCGACGGCATCGGCGTGGAGGTGGCGGTGCAGGACGGCGCGCTCGCGGTGGTACCGCCCATCCTGGAGGGACCCGCCCAGCGGGCGGGGCTCGCGCCCGGCGATCGAATCCTGAAGATCGACGGCGCCCCCACGCGCGACATGCCGCTCTCGACGGCGGTGGCCCGGCTCAAAGGACCGGCCGGCACCAAAGTGACGCTGGAGCTCCTCCGGAAAGGTTCAGCGAGCTCGCAGGCGCTCACGCTGGTGCGCGACCGCATCCGGAGCCGGAGCGTGGAGTGGCGCATGCTCGACGGGGCCCGGGGGCACGTGTACGTCCAGGTGAAGTCCTTCCAGGACCGGACCGACCCGGCGCTCAAGACGGCGCTCGACGGCGCGCGGGCGCAGCTGAAGGGGCCCATCCGCGGACTCGTGCTCGACCTGCGCAACGATCCCGGCGGCCTCCTCGAGCAGGCGGTACGCGTCGCCGATCGCTTCCTGCGCGAAGGCGTCATCGTGTCCACCGAGGGGCGCAAGGGAAGGTCGGTGGAGGTGGAGCGGGCGCACGAGAAGGACACCGAGCCTGACTACCCCATCGTCGCCCTGGTGAACCGCGGCACCGCCAGTGCAAGCGAGATCGTGGCGGGCGCCCTGCAGGACCACGGCCGCGCCCTCATCCTCGGTACCCAGACCTTCGGCAAGGGCTCCGTGCAAACGCTCATCGACCTGGAGGACGGCTCCGGGCTGAAGCTCACCGTCGCGCGCTATTTCACTCCCAAGCACCGGTCGATCCAGGAACTGGGCATCACCCCCGACGTGGTGGTGGGCCAGGCGGCGCCCGCGGCCGGCTCCGACGAGGGCGCGAGCGAGCGCGAGCTGGAGCGCCACTTTCCCAACGCCGCGGCCGGCGTGCGCCCGCCGGGCGCTCCACCCCCCTCCGACCACCAGGTCGCGACCGCGGTGGACTACCTCCGCGCCGCCGCGATCCTGAGGCCCACAACGCGTTGACGGGCAGTTCACCCGGGGAGGGTGTGGGCTCCGTTTTTCCGTGGCGCATCGCGGGCTTTCCATTTGACTTCGCCCTGCATACCGCTATATTCCGCGCCGTTTCCGAAGGGGGACGCCTTCCCCTGTCGAACAGACGCTTTGGCGAGCGCCGGCGGGTGCGCTCCCCCGCCAGGTGAACAGCCCGAGATGAGCCCCCTCGAGATTGCAGTCGTCAGCGCCTACGTCACGGTGCTGCTCGTGCTTTCGGTGTACGGCTCGCACCGGTACTACATGGCGTTCCTGTACTACCGGCACAAGTACCGGCTGCCGACGCCCAAGGGCCGCTTCGCGACGCTCCCGCGAGTGACGGTGCAACTCCCGGTCTTCAATGAGATGTACGTCGTGAACCGGCTCATCGGGGCCGTGTGCCGCCTCGACTACCCTCGCCACCTGCTCGAGATCCAGGTTCTCGACGACTCCACCGACGAGACCTGCGACATCGCGCGCACCTGCGTGGCTCGCTGGCGCGAGGAGGGCGTGGACGTCTCCTACGTCCATCGGGTCGATCGCCAGGGGTTCAAGGCGGGCGCGCTGGAGAACGGCATGCGGCTCGCCAAGGGCGAGCTCATCGCCGTCTTCGACGCCGACTTCGTGCCCGATCCCGACTTCCTCTTGCGCACCGTGCACTTCTTCACGGACGGGCAGGTGGGCATGGTCCAGGTGCGCTGGGAGCACCTCAACCGCGACTACAGCACGCTCACGCAGTGCCAGGGCATCCTCCTCGACGGCCACTTCGTCATCGAGCACGCGGCCCGCAACCGCTCCGGCGCCTTCTTCAACTTCAACGGCACGGCCGGGGTCTGGCGCCGCGAGACCATCCGCAGCGCCGGCGGCTGGCAGCACGACACGCTCACCGAGGACCTCGACCTCTCGTACCGCGCGCAGCTCGCCGGCTGGAAGTTCGTCTTCCTGCCCGAGGTGACCGCGCCGGCCGAGATCCCGGTGGAGATGAACGCCTTCAAGAGCCAGCAGCACCGCTGGGCGAAGGGCTCCATCCAGACGGCGTTGAAGCTCTTGCCACGCATCCTGAAGGGCCCGCTCCCCTTCCACGTGAAGCGCGAGGCGTTCTTCCACCTCACCGCCAACTTCGCCTACCTGCTCATGATCCCGCTGGCCTTGCTCATGCCCATCACCATCATGGTGCGGGTCGGGCACGGCTGGTACGAGGTGCTGCTCCTCGACATCCCGTTCTTCGCCGCCGCCACCGCGTCCGTCTGCTCGTTCTATTTCGCGAGTCAGCGCGAGATCGGGATGACGGTCTGGCAGCGGGTGAAGTACATGCCTTTCCTGATGGCGCTCGGCATTGGCCTCAGCGTCAACAACTCGCGCGCGGTGCTGGAGGCGCTCTTTCGGCAGCAGTCGGGCTTCACCCGCACGCCCAAGCACGGCGTGCGCGCGCCAGGCGAGTCGGTGGTGCGCAGGCGCTACCGGGCCACCGCGACGCTGCAGCCGCTGGTGGAGCTGGGCCTCGCCGCGTACATGTCCTACGGCGTGCTCTTCGTGCTCGACCGCGGCGTGTACTACTCCCTGCCCTTCCTCCTGCTCTTCCAGGTGGGCTTCGGGTACGTCGGGCTCATGAGCTGCTGGGAGACGGCGCGCGACCTGTGGAGCCGCCCTCGCATCGCGGCGCCCCGCGAAGCGGACGTCGACGCCTGAGAGCCGGCTTTCGCCCGCCTCACCTTCCGATCTTAGCGCAGCACCTTCTCGTACACGGTGACGCCGCGGTCGAGGCGCGCCGCGACCGCGAAGCCCAGCCGCTCCCAGAACTGCTTCGCCTCGGTGTTCTCGTCCACCACCGAGAGCCGCAGCGCGCGATATCCCAGCCGCGTCAGCGCGGGCTCCAGCGCCGCCACCGTCTCCTTGCCGTAGCCGAGCCCCTGGCAGGCCTCGCGGAAGAGGAGGAGTCCCACCTGCGCGGTGCGCGGCTCCGGGTAGTCGAGGTGGAGGTCGAGCACGCCCACCCCCGGCCCACCGATGCGCGGGACGAGCACGAACACCTTGCGCCGGTCGTCGATCTCGGCGTCGGCGAGGAGCTGGATGGCGGCATCGGGGCGGGGTGGCTTGCCCTCCGTGCGCGCGAAATAGTCCGGAGCACCCTCGAAGCAGGCCTGGATCTGCGCGGCAAGCCGACCGGTGGCCGGAACGGCGCGCAGGCGCGGGCCATCCACCACGAGCTCTTCGCCTTCGGCCGTCTCGACCTGCGAGGTCATCGTCTCCCGAGACAGGGCATAAGCGCCCATGCTGGCGCGGGTCAAGGCGGCCTGACTACTCGCCGAGCAGGAGCGCCCGGACGCACTGGGACTCGAGGGTGGGCACCACCACATCCGCCCCCGCGGCGCGGAGCTCCTCCACGCTGAAGCGGCCGGTGGCGACCCCGAGCGCCGGGCAGCCCGCCGCATGGGCGGCGTGGATGTCGCGCGGGGTGTCCCCGATGACGAGCGCCTCCTCCGGAGGCAGCGGTCGGCCGAGCCGCGCGCCGGCCCGCCGCACCGCCGCCCGGACGATCCCCTCCCGCGCCTCGGCGTCCTCGGCGAAGCCGAACACGTCGTCCGCCCCGAAGCCGAAGAAGCGGGTGAGCCCGCCGTGGTCCAGCTTGATGCGGGCCCCGGCGAGGACGTTCCCGGTGCACAGCCCGGTCAGCGTTCCGCGCGTGGCGAGCGCCTGGAGGAGGGTGAGGACGCCGGGCAGCACCTCGTATCCCGGTCCGCCGATCTCGCCCGGCAGCCGCTCCACGTAGGTGGCGAGGATGGCCTGGCAGAGCGGCTCGTCGTAGGCGACGCCCAGCGCCACCACCGCCTCGCGCACGATCCCCCGGTCGGTCATGCCGTCGAGCTTCATGGCGCCGAGCCACGCCTCGCGCCGTCCGGCCCGGCCCTCGAGGTGCGCCTCCATGGCGGCCTCCAGCGCGCGGCGCCCGGCACCGCCCGCGTGCACGAGGGTGCCGTCGATGTCGAAGAGGAGGACCCGCGGAGGGGGCGCCGTCATTCGGAATCTCCCGAGCGCTCGCGTGCGTGCACCACGGCGCTCGCCATGTTGCCCACGTAGCCGTTGATGCGGCGCAGGTAGGCGAGGAGGTCGAGGTGCATGCCGGAGGTCTCGAGCGACTCGCGCAGCCCGCGGCTCAGGCGCGCGATGTGCCGCTCCTTCAGCTCGCCCTCGATCTGCACCAGCTTCTCCCGGTGGCGCAGCACCTTGCGCGCGATCTCCTCGTCCCCGCCCGAGAAGGCGACCAGCGCCAGGTCGAAGTTCTCGCACACCTTGGCGTGGAAAGAGGCGATCTCGGCCCAGCCCTCGCGCGAGAAGGTGAGGCCGTGGGAGACCTTCTTGCGCGCCAGCGCGAGCACGTTGCGGTTCACCAGGTCACCCACGTTCTCCACGTCGTTCGAGAGGCTGATGAGCGCCATCTGACGTCGCGCCTGCTCGCGCGCCAGGGCCTCCTGGCCCAGGCGGGCGAGGTAGAAGCGAATCTCGCGGTTGAGGATGTCCACCTTGTCGTCGCGAGCCTCGATATCGGTGGCGAGGTCGAGGTCGTTCTCCGAGAAGCAGCGGATGCAGTCCTTCACCATGTCGGCCACGATGTCCGCCATGCGCAGGAGCTCGCGCTGGGCGTTGCCGAAGGCGAGCGACGGCGTGCCCACCGCTCCGGGGTCGAGGTAGCGCGGGCCGAAGCGGGCCTTGGGATCGCCGCGCGCGAGGCGCGAGACGAGGCGCGCTCCGGGGCCGACGAAGGGCAGGAAGCACAGCGCGGTCGTCACGTTGAAGAGCGTATGCGCGTTCGCGATCTGGTGCGCCACGTCGGAGGCGGTGCGGGCGGAGAGCCGCGTGAAGGCGCCAGCGAAGGGGAGGAAGGCCGCCACCCCCACCAGCTTGAACACCGCGTGTGCCACCGCGACCCGCTTGCCGGCCGCCGGCTGGCCCGCCGCCGCGAGGAGGGGGGTGACCGCCGTCCCGAGGTTCGCGCCCAGCACGAGCGGCACCGCCGCGGCGATGGACATGCTCCCCGACGAGGCCATCGCGATGAGGAGCCCGATGGTGGGCGCCGAGCCTTGCACGAGGACGGTGATGAGGGCGCCCGCCGCGAGCCCGGCGAAGGGCATCGCGGAGAGGTGCTCCAGGACCGCAAGGAAGAGCGGCGACTGGCGCAGCGGGACGCTCGCGTCCCCCATCAGCTTCATGCCGAGGAAGAGGAGCCCGATGCCCAGGATGGCGTCGCCGGTCGAGCGCGCGCGGCGCTTCTTGGCGAAGAAGCGGAGCGCGAAGCCGCCCGCCACGATGAGGAGCGCGTAGTTCGAGAGCCGGAAGGCGATGAGCTGCACCGTGACGGTGGTGCCGATGTCCGCCCCCAGCACCACCGCCATCGCCTGGGGCAGCGTCATGAGGCTGGAGGCGGCGAACCCGACCAGCATCACCGTGATGGCGGTGGAGGACTGCACCACGGTGGTGGCGACAGCGCCCGACAGGAGCCCCACCACCCGGTTCGAGGAGAGGGCGAAGAGGATGGTGCGCAGCTTCTCCCCGGCGACGATCTGCAGGCCCTCGCGCGCGAGCGCGATGCCGTGCAGGAAGATGGCCAGGCCGCCGAGGAGGGTGGTGAGGTCGAGGAAGGACATCGGCCGCCGGAGCGAAGCTCCCGTCACCCTCCGGCGAACAGCGCCTCGACGAACTCGCGCGGGGCGAAGCCGCGCAGGTCGGCCACCTTCTCGCCCACGCCCACGTAGCGCACCGGGAGCTCGAGCTCGTCGCAGATGCCGATGATGACGCCGCCCTTGGCGGTGCCGTCGAGCTTCGTGAGCACGATCCCGGTGACGCCGAGCGCCTCGTGGAACTGCCGGGCCTGTGCGATGGCGTTCTGGCCGTTGGTGGCGTCGAGGACGAGCAGCACCTCGTGCGGTGCGCCCGGGCAGGCCTTGGCCACCACCCGCTGCACCTTCTTGAGCTCCTCCATGAGCGGCGCCTTGGTGTGGAGCCGGCCGGCGGTGTCGCAGAGCACCACGTCGAAGCGCTCGTCCACGCCGCGCTTCACCGCCTCGAAGCAGACGCTGGCGGGATCGCCGCCCTCCTTGCCGCGCATCACCGGAGCGCCCACGCGCCCGGCCCACACTTCGAGCTGCTCACCCGCGGCGGCCCGGAACGTGTCGCCAGCCCCCAGCAGCACCGAAAGCCCCGAGCCCTTCAGCTTGGCGGCGAGCTTCCCGATGGTGGTGGTCTTGCCGCTCCCGTTCACGCCCACCACCATGACCACGAACGGGCGCTGCGGCCCGACCACCAGCCCCTCGCCGTCGCCGGCCTTGCCGCCGAGCGCCAGGATGCGCTCCACGTCCTCCCGCAGCACCGCACGAAGCCGGGATGGATCGGAGAGCTCCTTGCGCTTCACCCGCTCGCGCGCGCCGTCGAGGAGCCGCGTGGCGGTGCGGACGCCGATGTCGGCCGTGAAGAGCACCTCCTCGAGCTCCGCCAGGACGCGCTCGTCCACCGGCCGGCCACCGGTGAGGAGGCCGTTGAGGCGCGCCATGAACCCGCCGCGCGTCTTCTCGAGCCCTGCGGCGAGGGTGCGGCCCCCCTCCGCCTCGACCCTGCGCTCGCGCTCTTCCACCTCCCGGAGACGCAGCGCTTCGGCCTCGCGCGCGAGCCGCGCAGCCTCCTCCCGCCCGCGCGCCTCCTCCTCCTCGCGCTCGGCGCGGCGCCGCTCCCGGTCGGCACGCTCGTCCTCCTTCTTCCGCCGGTAGGACTCCTTGCGGCGGGCCTCGCGCTCCTCCTTGTCGAGCGCCGGCTCCTCCGCTTCCGGCGGCGGCACCGGGGTGAGCGGCGGCCGCCCGCGGGCGGGAGGGAGCCCGAGCTCTCGCTCGATCTCCTCGCGGGAGAGCGGCGTCCCCGGGGCAGAACCGGCACGCCGCGAGCGCCGCACCAGCGCCACGGCCGCGGCGAGGATGAGGAGGACGAGGACCGCGACAATCGCGATCGCGATGGCGTCGTTGACGCCCACATGGGAAAGGTCCACGACGGCCGGAACTGCGCGCGCGATCATCGATGAGCCCCTTCAGGCATCAGGCATCAGGCATCAGGCGGCCGCGGAGGCCTTCGGCTCGGAGAGGCGCACCGACACGAGCTTCGAGACGCCCGGCTCCTCCATGGTGACACCGTACAGGGTGTCCACCATCTCCATGGTGCGCTTGTTGTGGGTGATGAGGATGAACTGCGAGGTCCGGCTCATCTCGCGGACGAGCTCGTTGTAGCGGCCCACGTTGGCCTCGTCGAGCGGCGCGTCCACCTCGTCGAGCAGGCAGAAGGGCGTCGGCTTGATGAGGAAGATGGCGAAGATGAGCGACACCGCGGTGAGCGCCTTCTCGCCGCCCGAGAGGAGGTTGATGCTCTGGAGCTTCTTGCCGGGAGGCTGCGCGTAGACCTCGACCCCGCCCTCCAGCTCTCCGCTCTCGGGGTCGGGCGTCAGCGCGAGCCCCGCTGTCCCGCCCGTGAAGAGCCGCGGGAACACCTGCTGGAACTTCTCGTTGACGAGATCGAACGTCTCGCGGAAGCGCTCGCGGGAGGCCCGGTTGATCTTCACGATGGCCGCCGAGAGGTCGGCCAGCGAGGACTCCAGATCTTCCTTCTGCCCGCTCATGAACTGGTGGCGCCCGGCGAGCTCCTCGTACTCCTCGATGGCGGTGAGGTTGATGGGGCCCATGCGGTCGGACTGCGCCTTGAGCTCCTCGAGCCGTTCCCGCTCCGGCTCCCCGGGCGGCCTCGCCAGGTGGAACCGGTGCACCTCCCAGCGCAGCTCGGCCTGGCAGCGCTCGCGGATGGCCTCCTCGAGGTGCGCGAGCGCCATCGCCTGCTCGCGCGCGGTGAGCGTCGCGGCGTTGGCGGCGGCCGCGGTCTCGTCGGCGCGGCGCCGCAGCTCGCGGACCTCGCCGTCGCGCGCGCGGAGGGCGCCCGCCACGGCCTCGAGCTCCTCGCGCTCGCGCCCGAGCCGCTCCTTCACCTCGGCGTGCTCGGCCGCGAGCCGCCCCAGGTCGCCGTGGGTGCCGTCGATCCGCCCGCGCAGCTCGGCGGCCCGCGCGTTGGCCTCGGAGAGCGCCGCGAAGAGCCGCTCGCGCCGTTCCTCGATCCCCCGCCGCGCCTCCTCCACCCGCGCCAGTGAGGCGCCCAGGGACGACCGCCGCTCCGCGTCCGCCGCCACCTTCACCTTGAGGCTGGTGGCCTGGGCGGTGATGGCGTCGGTCTCACGCATGAGCGCCTCGGCAGCGGCGGTGGCCTCGCGCGCCCGCTCCTCCGCGCGCGACTGCTCCGCCTCGGCGGTGGCCGCCTCCACCCGGTGCTCCTCCTCCTCGCGGGAGAGCCCCGCCATCGCCTCCTCCAGCCCGGCCCGCTCCGCGTCGAGGTGGCCGGCGCGCCCGCCCAGCCGCTCCAGCTCCTCGGCTACCCGGGCCAGGTCCTTCTCGCCCTCCAGGACCGCCAGCTCCTTTTCCCGCCCGTCGCGGTCGAGCCCCTTGAGCGCGGTCTCCACCTGCAGCACGCGCGACTGCAGCGTGCGGTGGCGCCCCTGCGCGAGCGAGAGCTCGGCGTCGAAGTGGCGCACCGTGTCCTCCAGCTCCTGCACCTCGCGCCGGCGCTGCAGCGCGCCGTGCCCCTCGCCCTCCAGCGGGCCGCCGGTCACCACGCCGTGCGCGTCGAGCACCTCGCCGTCGAGCGTGACCAGCGTGCGCTTCAGCGAGGACGCCTGCCACAGCGCCAGAGCGGCGGGGAGGTCCCGCACGATGACCGCCCCGCCGAGGAGGAAGCGCGCCACCTTCTCGTAGGAGGGCTCGAAGCGCACCACGTCGATGCACGAGGCGACGAAGCCGGGGGCCTCGCGGACGCCGTCCGCCGCCCCCACCTCGGCGTCGCGGAGCCGGACGAGCGGGATGAGCGAGGCGCGCCCCTCCGCCGCCGACTTGAGGAACGCGATGGCCTCGACGCCCTGGGCGTGGCTCTCGACGATGAGGTACTGCAGCCGCTCACCGAGCACGGCCTCGATGGCGGTCTCGTACTCGGGCGGCGCGGAGACCACGTCGGCGACGAGCCCGATCACCCCGCCGTCTCCCTCCGCCCCCCCGGCGCGCGTCATGAGGCTGCGCACGCCGCGACCATAGCCCTCGTAGTTGCGCATCACCTCGACGAGAGACTGGAGCCGTGCGCGCTTGTCGCCCAGCTCCTCGCGCAGCGTGATGAGCTTGGCCTCGTTCTGGATGAACTCCGACCGGGTGCGCTCCAGGCTCTCCTCCTGAGCCCCGCGCTCGGCCTCCAGCCGGAGCCTGAGCTGCCGGTTGGCGCCGAGCCGCTCCACCTGGCGGGCGCGCGCGCCGTCGAGCTCCGCCGCCCGCCGGCCCACCTCCTCCGCCTCGCCGCGGTTGCGGGCGAGCCGCCCGCGAAGATCGGCCCGCTGTCGCTCCATCGCCCCGAGCTGGCTGCGGTGTCCCGCCGCTCGCCCCAGCGCGGCGCCCGCCTCGCCGCGGAGGGCGTCCGCCTGGCCGAGGAGCGTGACCGCCTCGCCGCGCAGCCTGCGCAGCGTCTCCTCGGACGCGCCCAGACGCGCCTCGTCCTCCCCGGAGGCGTCGCCCAGCTCCGCGCGGCGCCGCGCCAGCTCCAGCCCCTCCTCCGCCAGCCGCTGCGCCTGTGCCTTCAGCCCCTCCAGCTCGTTGCCGCCGTCCTGCGCCCGCTTGGCCAGGCCGGTGAGCTCGCGGGCGGCCGCCTCTACCGAGACGTGCGAGACGCGTTCCTGGCTCTCCAGCTCGTGCTCGGCAAGGGACAGCTCCGCCACCCGCGCTTCCAGCTCGAGGACGCGCGCGCGCTCCCCCTCGATGGAGTCCTCGAGCGCCGCCATCTGCGCCGCGATCTCGGCCGCCTCGCCCTCCAGTCGCGCCTTCTCGCCCTCGGCCGCGCGCCGCAGGGCGGTCGCCTCCAGGAAACGACTCGCGCCCTGCGCCAGCTCCAGCTCGCGGATGTCGGCGCGCAGCGCCTTGTAGCGCTCGGCCTTGCGGGCCTGCCGGTTCAGCCCTTCGAGCTGCTTTCCCAGCTCCTGCACCACGTCGGCCACCCGGAGCAGGTTGGCCTGGGTGGCCTCCATCTTCCGCTGCGCCGCCTCGCGGCGCTTCTTGTATTTCGTGATCCCCGCCGCCTCTTCGAGGATGGCGCGCCGATCCTCCGCGCGCGCGGAGAGGATCTGACCGATGCGCCCCTGCTCGATGATGGAGTAGGCGGTTCGCCCGACGCCCGAGCCCATGAAGAGATCGGTCACGTCGAGGAGGCGGGCTGGCACCTTGTTGATGAGGTACTCCGACTCCCCGCTGCGGAAGAGGCGCCGCCCCACGGTGATCTCGGAGAAGCCGGCGTACTGGACGGGGAGCTCGCTCGGGCGATCGTTCTCGAAGGTGATGACCACCTCGGCCATCGACAGCCCTGCCTTCGTCTCCGAGCCGTGAAAGATCACGTCCTCCATGGAGCGGCCCCGGAGGTGGCGCGCCGACTGCTCGCCCAGCACCCACCGAATGGCGTCCACCACGTTCGACTTGCCGCAGCCGTTCGGCCCGACGACCCCGGTGACCCCCTCCGAGAAGGCGACCACGATGCGGTCCATGAACGACTTGAAGCCGACGATGTCGAGGCGCTTGATGCGCATTCCACGTGGGTAGCACGGCGGAGGGGGTGATTCAATCGAACCCCTGGAACTGACGGGGGATTTCGCCGCCACCGAGGCGGTCCGCATCGCGGAAAACCGTCTGAGTCCGAAGCCTTGCGTGACGTTGCATGTATCGTCGTGAAGCCAGGAAGGTCTCGCTCGCCTGGCCACCGGGTAGACTCCCGGCAGTCATGACCACCCTCCCGCAGCTCGCGCGGCGCCTCGCGGGCTCCCTGGCCGTGCCTGCGCTCCTCGGCGCCTACGTTCTCTCGACCGCCATCGAGCAGGGCGGGACGGCTCGCTGGGAGGCGCTGCGCCCCGTACTCCCCTTCGCGGTCGCAGCCTTGGTGCTCATCCCGGCTGTCTGGCTGTACCTGGCCGCGGCGCCGATGCTGCGGTTGGTTCGGGAGGGGCCGGCGGAGGGGCGGGCGAGGCGGCGCGCCGGTGCGCGGGCGCTCCTCCTGCCTCTCCATGCCGCCCTGGACCTCTTCGCGGCGGTGAACGCGTTCGGTGCCCTCCTCGTCCTTGCGCAGTTGCGGAGTGGGCTACCGGTCGACCTCGGGATCGCTCAAATTGCAGGCTCCTTCGCGCTCTCCGTGATGGCCGCGATGTTCGGCTACGCGACCACCGCGCTCGCCACGGCCCCCCTGCTGCTCCGGCTCGGGCCGGTCGACCTCCGCTCACGAGGCACGCTGGGGGCCAAGATCCTCGGCGCCTGCTCGGGCCTGCTCGTGATCTCGACGCTCCTCGTCGGCGCCACCTCGTACGGCCGCTACCGCCTGGACGTGGATCGGGCGTATCTGGAAGCCGCGCACTCCGCGCAGGAGCACGCCGCAGCCATCCTCGACGCACGCGGGCCTGCGGCGGCCGCCGAGTTCGTGGAGCTGGTCACCCGCGGCGCGACGGCGGTGCTCGGGCCGGACGGTGGCGTCCTCGCGTCGAGCGGCGACATAGAGGGCGAGCGCCTGGTGGGCGGCGCAGCAGGCGTCTCGGAGGAGGAGGGCGGCTGGGTGGTGCGCCGGCCGGCGGGGGCGTACACCATCGCGACCTTCCTCCCCGACGAGCCTCTGCGGCTGCAGCGAGTGGCCTTCCGCAGGGAGGCGGCGAAGCTCGGGCTGGCACTGCTCCTCGCGGCCGCCATCCTGGTGGCCCTCACCGCCCGCTTCCTGTCGCGTCCCGTGGTGCTGCTCGAGCGCGCCGCCCGGAGCATGGCGGCCGGCGACCTGTCGGTTTCCCCGCCCACGCTCTCGCGCGACGAGATCGGGCGCCTCGCGAGCGAGTTTCGCAAGATGGCGGAAGGGCTCGCGAGCCTGGTGCGCGAGGTGAAGGCCGCGTCGGTGGGCGTGGAGGAAGGCTCGACGGAGCTTGCCGCCATCGGCGCGCAGGTGAGGAGCGGGGCCGAGGAGGCTCACGGGAGGCTCCTGGGGATCCAGGCCTCCGTCGAGGCCATGCAGGGCTCGGTGACGATGGTGGGCCAGGGCCTGGGAGGGCTCGCCGACGACGTGCACACCACCTCCGCGACGGTGAGTGAGATGGCCGCCGCGCTGGAGGAGGTCAGGCGCCAGGCCCAGGAGCTCGGGCAGCGAGTGCTCGCCTCGCAGAAGGACTCGGAGGAGCTCGCCCGCGCGGGAAAGCTGGCGGAAGACGGGCTGGCGTCGCTCGACGTCCTGGCGCGCAGCGCCCACCAGACGGTGGACGGGGTGACGGTGTCCGCCTCGGCGCTGGAGACCGCCGCCGTCGAGAGCCAGCTCGCGTCGGCACAGGCCGCCGAGCTGGCCGAGAGCGCGGAGGCGGTGGTGGGCGAGGCCGCTGCGAGCTTCGAGCGGCTGCGCTCGGCCGTGAGCGACGCCAAGGCCCGCGTGCGGGGGCTGGGACGCCGTTCCGATCAGGTGGAGACCATCCTCGACTTCATCGGCGAGGTGGCAGGCCGGACGAACCTCCTGTCCCTCAACGCCTCCATCATCGCCTCGCAGGCGGGCGAGCACGGCCGGTCGTTCGGGGTGGTGGCTCACCAGATCCGGGAGCTGGCGGCGCAGATCTCGGCGTCCACCAAGTCCATCGGCGACATCATCGGCGCGGTGCGCGATGACGTCGCGGGGACGGCGCGGCTCATCGAGCGCACCGACGAGCTCGCCGCCGCCGGCGTGGATCACGAGCGGAGGTCGATCGCGGCCCTCCAGGAGATCCGCACCGCCACCGCCCGGGGACACGAGACGGCGGCGGCCATCCGGGACGCCGTACAGATCCATGCGCAATCGACCCGCGAGGTGAACGACCTGGTCGCCTCGGTGGCGGAGAGCTCCCAGCTCCTCGGCGAAGCGGTGAGGATGGTGGCCAAGAACGTGGAGGGGGCGGGCGGCGTCTCCCGGGCCGTGGGCGAGCTCGCCAGCAGGGTGACCCGCGAGCTGGGGGAGCAGTCGGGCCTCGGGCGGCGGCAGCTCGAGAGCCTGGAGCGGATCGACGCCATGCTCGCGGACATCGGCCGTGCGGTGGCGAATCACGACGCGGCCACCCGCCGCATGCGCGAGGCGCTGGCGAGCCTGGATCAGGTGGCGGTTCAGCACGACGGCGCGGTGGTCGAGCTCTCAGGCATCGGCGAGCGCCTGGCCGGCCGCTCGCGGGCCTTGGCGGAGCGCGTCGGGAAGTTCAAATTATAGAAGAGGGCAGGGGCTCCCGCCCTCCGGCCAGGTGAACCCATGCTCCAGCTCATGCAGCGCATCCTGAACCTCGACTGGCGCCGGCGCGGCGGCGTCATGCGCGAGGTGCCCATCGCGGGCTGCCACGTCTGGTACGCCGAGTTCCGGCCGAAGCTCGCCGACCTGCAGGAGCTGCGTCACGTGGCGCGGCGGGCGCGCGCCCGCGGCGAAGCGGGCGCGGTGGCACGCCCGCCCACGCTCGTCCTCTTCCATGGGCTGGGCGCGTCCAGCACGAGCTTCTACCCCGTCATCGAGCACCTCCGCCGCGGCTACCGGGTGATCGTCCCCGACCTGCCCGGCTACGGCTGGTCCCGGACGCCCAAGGGCCGCGAGTACCTGGCCTTCTCCGAGCTGGTGGACGTCGCCGAGAAGTTCGTCGCCCGGGTCGCGCCGCGGGGCGCCTACCTCGCTGGCAACTCCATGGGGGGCTGGATCTCGGCGAAGATCGCCTCCCGCCGCCCCGACCTCGTCCGCGGCCTCGCCCTGCTCAATCCCGGCGGTCCGGCGCTCCGGACCGAGGACTGGGTGGACTTCGCGCGCGTGGTGCTGGCCGAGGAGAAGGGCTCCATCGAGGAGTGGCTCTCCCGCATGTTCCACAAGACGCCGCTGCACATGCGGCTCATGTCGCGCGACTTCCGCCGCATCATGCGCGGCCCCTCGGTGGCCCAGCTCATGGGGAGCCTGCAGGACCACGATTTCCTCTCCGACGAGGAGATGGCGAGGGTGAAGGGGCCTTCGGTGCTGGTGTGGGGAGAGAACGACCGGCTCATCCCCGAAGGATGCAAGGCGTTCTATCTCAAGAAGCTGAAGGGGGTGCGCTACGAGCCGGTGCCCGACTGCGGACACTGCCCGCAGCTCGAGTGCCCCGATCGCACCGCCGACATCCTCCTTCAGCTCCCGTCCCTCGCGCAGAAGGAGGAGGAGCGCCTCCGTGGGCTGGCGGGCCCGGTTCCAGCAGTTCCGCAGCGCCGGCGGAGGGTGAAGGCCCTCGCGCGGGCGGCGACGAGGGGCTGACAGCGGAGCCCACTTGGTCTGAGCCCGTCGCGAGGCACACGATGCCGTCGATGAGCCGGGCACACGAGGAGGGAGCAGCGGAGGCGTACCTGGAAGGTACGACGAGCAGCGGACCGACAAGTCTGCCCGGCGCAGGCAGGCAGCGTGCGCCGCAGCAGGGATCAGATCGAGTGGTCTCCGCTATGAGGTCTCTAAAGCCCCATGCGCGCCTGGGGCTGTCCCAGGGTCCCGAAGATCTGGAACCCGAAGCTGCCGTCCTTGCCGCGCGCCTGCGCCAGCGCGAGCTCGGCGACGCTCTTGAACCCGGCGGTGCCGCTGCGCGACCAGAACGCGTCCCGCACCACGAGGCGGACTTTTCCGAAGATGGGCGCGTAGGCGAGCCTCGGGCCGAGCACGCAGTAGAGCCCCTCGCCCGACACCTCCAGGTCGCCGCCCTTGCTCTCCAGCCGCTCGAAGGCGAGCCGCCCGTCCTTTGCCACCGCCCGCGCCGTGACCTGGCCCAGGGCGACCCGCGGCACGCTGAGCGCCCCACCCATGCCCGGCACCTGCACTTCGCCGCCATTCAGGGCGGCGTCCCTCACCTCGAGGTCGAGGTGGCCGCTGCTCCTGGCCGGCTCGCGCTCGTCGAGCGTGAGGTCCACCTCGCCGGCCACCTTGCCGCCCAGGTCGAGGCCGACCGCCTTGCGCAGCGCCGCGGCGCGGGCGAGGTCCACGCCCGTCACGGTGGCCGCGAGGTGCCGCCGGACCGAGCCCTCCTCCACGAAGCCCTTCACCCGGCCGTCGAAGAGCGACGCGGAGAAGGTCAGCCCGCGGCCCCCCCTCAGGAAGGAGAGGAGGCGCACGCTGGCATCGACCCGCTCGAGCGGGATGCGCAGGCCCTCGCTCGACTCCAGCGTCACGCCGGTCATGCCGATGCCGGCCAGGCCCGAGGGCGCCACGTCGACGGCGCTGAGGCTCCATCCCCGCGCTGCGGCTTCCAGCACCAGCCGCTCCTTCACCGCCTCGGCGGGGAAGGTGAGCCGGAGGGCGAGGGTGAAGGAGACCAGCGCGAAGCCAGCGTAGGCGAGGCGGCGCTGCCAGGGGCGCAGGACGAGGGTGGGTCGCTTCACGTCTTCAGCCCGTAGGTGGCGACGAGGATGGTCACGTCGACCGCGCTCGGGTCGTCGCTCCGCGTGCGCAGGCTGAGCCGCCGCACCTTCACCACGCCAGGCCCGCGCTCCAGCTCCTGCAGGAGCGCCGCCAGGCGGGTGAGCTCCAGCTTGGCGAGGCTCACCTCCACCGTGTCCTCGGTCACCTTGTCGCCAGCGGCGGCCGGGGTCGCCGCCGTGCCGGGGCGCAGGTCGTTCACCTCGATGCCGAGCCGCTGACCGGTCTGCGCGACGTAGCTCATGAGCTGCAGGGGAGGGCCCTTCAGCTTCGCCTCGAGCTGGGCGCGCTCCGCCTGCTGCGCGCGGTAGCCCTGCGCGAGCTTGCTCACCCGCGACAGCACCTGCGTCTTCGCTCCGATGCGCGCCTCCCGCGCGCTCATCCCGCGCTGGAGCCGGCTCCCGCTCATGAGGACCACGAAGAGGGCGACCGCCGCCGCGGCGAGCGACACCAGCGCACGCTCCCGCTGTGACAGCCGCCCGAACCAGGCCTCGAGGTCCGACTGCAGTGCGCGCAGGCGCTCCATTCTAGCCTTTCGCCGCCGGCTTCTCGCCGGTGTCGCAGGTGAGGTCCGAGTCCACCGTGAACTCGAACTTGCCGTCGCTGGTGCGCCGCCGGGCGCCGCCCGAGCGCGCGTCTCCGAAGCAGCGCGAGGCGCGCAGGCCGGACACCACCCGATCGACGTTCTCGGCCGCATCGGTGGTGCCCTGCAGGTGCAGCTTGTCGCGCGTGATCTCGATGCGGTCGTAGCGGAGAGCGACGTCGGCGGGGGTGCGGGCCGCGAGCTCGACGAACACGTCGAGCGCGCTGTCGCGCGGGATGGCGGCGGCGGCCGTCCCCTTGCCCCGCAGCACCGAGACGGCGGTGTCGAAGTCCTCGTAGCAGCGCCCCACCAGCTTGCGGGTCGCGTCGCAGAGCGCGCGGTCGAGGAGCGCCTCCTGCCGGGAGAGGGCGAACGCGCGCACCGACGCGGAGGCGAGCGCGAGGACGAGGAGCAGCGCCACCCAGGCTCCCAGACGCAGCACCTTCCCGCGCAGGTGCTGGAAGTCGCGGGTGTAGGCGAGGTCGCCCCGGCGGAGGTTGAGGCGCGGGGCGCGCGAGCCGAGGCCGCCGCGCAGCGCCAGCGCCAGCGCCAGCGCGAACCGCGGCGCATCGGCGGCTGGAATCACCGCCGCGAGCCCGGGCGCGAGGGCGAGCGGCTCGACGGCGCCGGCCTCCGCGGCGAGCGCCTCGGCGAGCCCGGGCAGCTCCGCCGCGCCCCCGGCGAGGAGAATGCGCCGCACGGGGGGGGCGCCCCCGGGCGACCGCCCGCGCCAGGCCCGCAGCGTCGCCCGGACCTCGCGCGCGAGCGGCACGGCGCCGCCGGGCGGCGTGAGGAAGGTGCGGGCCGCCTGGCAGGTGCCGCCTGCCACGACGCACACGCTGGTGCGGGTGGCGCCCGCGTCCACCACCGCCTCGGCGTCCCCGACGCCGGTGGCGACATTCGCCGGCGCGGCCTCCGGTTCCGATGCTGGGACGTCGGCCCAGGCCCGGGCTTCGAGCACGCTTGGCTCCAGCAGGGAAGCGTACGCGAGCCCTGGCGGCACGACTGCACGGGGATCGACTCCCACGGCCGCCAGGCCGGACAGGAGCTGCGCGAGGTCCGCCTTGCGCACGACGCCCACCAGGAGCTCGCTCTTGCCATCCCCGGTGCGGGCCGGTTGCCAGTCCCAGGCGACATCGGCCAGGTCGAACGGGATCTGCGACTCGACCTCGAACCCCACCGTCTGCTCGATGCGCCGGGGGTCTTCGAAGGGCAGGGTCACGTGGTGCGATGCGGAGGCGCCGGGCAGCGCGACCACGGCGGCGTCGAAGGCGAGCCCCACCAGCGCCTCCCGAGCGGCCTCGAGCTGGCGTTCGAGGGGGGTGGCCGGCGCGGCGCCTTCGACGGGCGGTGCCACGGCCACCTCCCGAGCCGCGGAGACGGTGAAGCCGCGGTGGGTTCCCTCCACCACCACGGCCTTCACCGCGCGCGCGCCGAGGTCGAGTCCGAGGATGCGCTGGGCCATCCCTATTCCTCATGCCAGTGGAGGAGCCGCCCCTGGTCCTGGGCGAGCCCCTCCGCGCGGCGGTCGAACGTGACGACTGCGTCGATGGTGGACCGGACGTCGCCCGCCACCCCGACCGCATGGATGCGGAACGTGCTGGAGCGATCGCCGAACGGATTGCGGCGATCGGAGCCCTGCGCCTGGGCGTAGATCGCGCCCACCTTCACGCCCAGCGCCTGCAGCACGGTGGCGAACTGCGAGGCGGTCATCGCCATGAACGGCAGCGGACGCGCCAGGGTGAGCCCAGCCGCCAGCTTCTGGAGGAAGCCGGGGTCGAGCGTCGCTGCCTGGAACTGGCCGGGCGGGTCGGACATCATGAGCGCGTTGGCGAGGAGCTGCTGCGGGTCGCTGGTGTTCACGTTGATGGGCGCGTCCACGTCCGGGTAGACGGTGAGCTGATCGCCGAAGGCCGCCATGAAGGCGTCCGTCACCCCGCCCACCAGGTACAGCTCGTCGAGCGAGTCGAACGGCGCGTTCTTCGCCTTGTAGCGGTCCGCGAGCCGGTCGTAGAGGTAGTTCTCGTCGCCGAAGCCGGGCTCGAAGGGCTTGACTGGATCGCCAGTGAAGGAGGAGCTCACCTCGTCCACGTCCTCCCAGTCGCGGATCGCGGCGAAGAGGTCTTTGCGGGAGACGCGAAACCCGTTGGCGTCGTCGGTGTCGAAGAGGAAGTCGTACTTCGGGTCCTTCACCAGTCCGGCGAGGCGCAGCACCTGGGCGCCTGGCCGTGCGCCGAGCCCGTCGAGCTGGCGCAGGTTCACCTTGCGGTCCTCGTCCTCGATGTCGGCGTGGAACGAGCCTTCGAAGTCGAAGAAGGAGCGGCGCTGGCCCTCCGCTCCGGGACCCGCGGACGCGCTCGCGAGGGCCACCCGAGGCTGGGAGTCGCCGCCGCCTCCCAGGAAGAGCGCGGCTGCGGAGGAGTCCACCGGGATGAGCTCCCACAGCCGTACGTTGGCGGTGAGACCGGCGAGCGCACCTGCCGCCGCGGTCGGAGCTCCGCCGGCGGCGCCGCCCAGGGAGCGCGCGACCCCGGCCAGCGCCGCGCCCTGGACGCCCGTTGCGCCGTCGAGCCGCTGCTGGAAGTGGAGCACGAGCCGCGAGAGCGCCACCGCGCTCATGGCGAGCCCGTGGGCGCGGAGCTCGTCGCGCGCGTTGGCAGCGGTCTGGAGGGAGACCCGCGTGTTGTAGGCGAGGTCGAGGGTGACCGCGGTGAGGATGGCGATGGAGGTCACGACCACCAAGAGGGCCGCGCCGCGCTGCCGGAAGGGAGGGGTTCGCGCCATGGTCAGAAGCTCAAGGGACGCACGATGGCGACGCGCGCCTGCGTCTCGAAGGAGCGCACCGCGCCGTCCGCCATGCCGAGCCCGAGCCGCACCTTCACCCGGGTGGGCAGCATGTTGGCGTGATCGACCGAGCTCGAGACCCACTCGCGCGCCCACTCCTGGCGCTTCCAGTCCCAGTACTGCACGTCGAAGGTCTTCACGTGCTCGCAGACCACCGACTTCGAGCCCCCGCGGTCGGGGTTCTCGTCGATGCGGGCGCGCTCGCGGCGGAAGAGGGCGTTCTCCCCGGCGTGCTCCGGGTCGGGCTCGACCGTGTACTCCACCACCGACTGGTCCGACTCCTTGACGTCGCGCGCCAGGCGGGCGTGGCTCATGGTGGTGAAGAGGAGGTCGTCGCGATCCCCGCCGTCCTTCCCGCGGAAGACGGTGGGGGGCTCGCGGTAGCGCTTCCGGTCGTAGTGGTCGGACAGGTAGGCCTCCGACAGCTCCCGTGCCATTCGGGAGAGCGCCACCCGCGCCGAGGCGAACCGCTCGTCCTGCCCCTCCACCAGCTCGCGCGCGGCGTAGGCGCGCTGGAACGCGCCCAGCACCATTACCCCCAGGATGGCGGTGATGCCGACGGCGATCATCACCTCGACCAGCGTGAAGCCCCTCGGCGTCGGCGTCTGGCGGCCGCTCATCGCCGGTCTCCGGTGCGAGGCAGGCCAGGGGTGCCGGTGGCGCTGGGCCGGGAGGTGTCGCCGGCGGCGCTCCCGGCAGTCCCGCCGAGCGCCGATCCCGCCGGCATGCCAGGGATGGCCGCGATGGTCTGCGGGACCTCGGGGTTGTCGCCGCGCGCTCCGCCCGGCGCCTTGGGGTTGAGCACCAGGAGGTGCGTGGTGACGGTGAAGCCGCGCGGCGTCCGCCCGTCGGTCCAGGAGACGGTGAGGCGCAGCTCCCGCAGCGACCGCTTCACCGTCTCGCCCAGCACGGTGAGCTGCGTCTGGAGCATCCCGGAGAGCATGCCCGCGAGCGGGCTCGCGCCGGTGGTGGGACCGCCGGCCGCAGCCCCCGCGGCCGCCGCCGCCGAAGCCCCGGCACCGCCCATCAGCTTGCCCAGCAGTGCCGAGGGGTCCGCGCCCGCCCCGCCGATCATCGAGACGAGCTGGTCGCCGGTGAGCTGCGGATCGGGCTTCACGAGGTCGGCGCGCCAGCGCACCTCGGCCCGCCCGGCCTCCGCGAAGTCGCCCTCCTCGGTCTCGTCCTGATCCCGGAAGCCCTGGTCGTCGTACTTCTGCTCCAGCTCGGCGAGCTTCCCGCGGGCGAGCAGCGTCGCGCTGGAGAGGTCGCGCGCGTAGACGTGGTTCCGGATGGCGTTGCCGAGCAGGTCGGAGAGCGCCATCAGCGCCGCCGCGAGGAGCGCGAGCGCGACCATGACCTCGAGGAGCGTGAAGCCCCTCGCCCCGCCCCGGGAGTGCCCCCACGCGCTCACGTGCGGGGGACCTCCGGCTTGCCCGTCACCACCCGCGCCCGCCCCGTGAAGGCCTGCGTGACGACCGAGTAGACGGAGTCGCCATCCACCAGGGGGATGCGGGCCGCCTCCGCCTGCCCGTGCGGGTAGAAATAGACGTAGGCCATGCCGCGCGAGACCGGCTCCCGCTCGTGCTCGCTCCAGACCTCGGAGAAGTGAGCGCTCCCAGGGAGCGTGCGCTTCCTCGCCAGGCGGTCGTTGAAGGCGCCGAACTTCGCGCGGGCGAGGAGCTTCCGCTTCTCGGCGTCGCGCTCGTCGGGGAAGCGCTCCTCCAGCGCGGCGTCGTCCTCCTCGCGAGCGGCGGCGCGATCGCCGCCGCGCGGGACGAACGCCTTGTCCTTGGTGCACTCCGCCCACCAGTCGCGCGCGTCGAGATCGAGCGCCAGGCGGCAGGTGGCGTGCCGTAGCGCAGCGGTCTCGAAGAGGTAGCGCGCCGCCCCCGCCAGCTCCCCGGCCGCGCCGCGGGCGTTCGCGCCCGTCACCGAGCTCAGCGCCGGTCCGGTCGCGGCCGCGAGGATGGCCACGATCGCCACCGCGATGAGGAGCTCGATGAGCGTGAAGCCCTGGGGCGTGCGGCTGCGGCGCATGGACGCTTCGGTGCGCTACGGATTCACGATGTCGGCGTTCTCGCCTTCGCCGCCGGGCTTCCCGTCCGCCCCGTAGCTCTTGATGTCGAAGCCGTCGGCGTGGACCTGGCCCGGCTGGAGGTAGACGTAGTCGTTCTGCCAGGGATCCCTGAGCCCGGCCTTGCACTTGCCGGCCGTGACCACCGCCTGCAGCCCCTCCTCGGTGGACGGATAGCGCCCCTTGTCCACCTTGTAGAGGTCGAGGCAGTTCTCGATGGTGTGCAGGTCGGTGCGCGCCTGCTTCACCTTGGCCTCGGTGAGGTTGTTGATGACGTTCACCGCGACCGCGGCGGCGATGAGCCCGAGGATGGTGATGACCACCATGATCTCGATGAGGGTCATGCCTCTTTGAGACGATTCCGCGAGATCCCGCTTTCGACCTGGGGCCGGTGCGGCCCCAGACCCCGGCAGCGTCATCCCTCGTTCGGCGGACGCCGCCAGCTTCCGCTTTCCTTCCATCAGATTCGAGCGCTCCATCTACATGCCTCCTGCGAGATTGTTCACCTGAAGGATCGGCATCAGGATCGAGAAGACGATGAACGCCACGATGATGCCCATCCCGACGATCATGAGCGGCTCGAGGAGCGAGGTGAGCGCGCCGATCTTCGTCTCGACCTGCGAGTCGTAGGCGTTCGCCACGTTGGTCAGCATCTCCTCCAGCTGTCCCGACCGCTCGCCGATGGCCACCATGTGGTAGACGAGCGGCGGGAACTCGCCCGAGCGCTTCAGCGGCGCCGCGATGCTCTCGCCCTCCTGGATGGCCTGCCGGGACTCCTCGATCACCGTCGACAGCCGGACGTTGCCGACGATGTTCTTCACGATGTCGAGCGACACCAGGAGCGGGACGCCGCTCTTGAGGAGCGTGGAGAGCGTCCGGCTGAAGCGCGCGATGGCGATCTGCCGGACCAGGTTGCCGAAGAGCGGCGCCGTCAGCACCCAGCGGTCCCACGCCGCGCGGCCCGGCGGCGTCTCGCGCCAGCGCAGGAAGAGCGCCACGCCTCCGCCGGAGAGCAGGAGGAACACCCACCAGAAGTCGTGCACCGCGGTGGAGAAGGCGATGAGGCTGCGCGTGGTCCAGGGCAGCGCCACCTTGGTGTCGGTGAAGATCTTCGTGATCTTCGGGATCACCACCGTGAACAGGATCCCCATGATGAGCGTCCCGATGCCCAGCATGGCGGCCGGGTAGGTGAGGGTGCCGATCACCTTGGAGCGCAGCCGCGCCTGCGACTCGGTGAAGTCGGCGAGCCGCACCAGCACGATCTCGAGCGCACCGGACGACTCGCCGGCGCGGATCATGTTCACGTAGAGTGGGGTGAAGACCTTGACCTGAGCGGCCATGGCGTCGGCGAGCGAGGAGCCCTCGTTCACCCGCTGGCGCACGTCGGACACGACGCGCTTCATCCGCTCGTGCTCCACCTGGTCGACGAGCGCCGAGAGCGCCTCGACGAGCGGCACGCCGGCGCCGACCAGTACCGCGAGCTGGCGGGTGGTGATGGCGATGTCGTCGGCGCTGATGCGCCCCCCGAGCCACTTGCGCACCGAGACGTCGCGCCGCGCGGCCGCGGCCGCCTCGCGCTGTCCCAGCACCTCGGTGAGGAAGATGTCGTCGCGCCGCAGGACCTGGCGCAGCGTCTTGGGCGAGTCGGCCTCCTTGAGGCCGCCCACCGGCTTCCCGCGCGCGTCGAGCGCCTTGTACTCGAAGACCGGCATCGGCTCAGTGGATGTCCTCGGCCGTGACCGACAGCACCTCGGCGGCGGTGGTGATGCCGCGCGCCACCTTGGAGGCGCCGTGCTCGAGGAGCGTCTGCATGCCGCGGCCCACCGCCGCCGCCTTGATGGAGCCCGAGTCGACGTTCTTGAGGATGAGCTGCCGGACGTCGTCGTCCACCAGCATGAGCTCGTAGATGCCGGTGCGCCCCTGGTAGCCGGTGTGCTGGCAGGCCGGGCAGCCGCGCGCGCGGTAGAGCAGGGCCGGGTTGCCGGCGGCGGCGAGGACCTGGGGAGTGATATTGGCCTGGTCCAGCTCCTCCGCGGTGGGCGCGTACCCCTCCTTGCAATGGACGCACAGCACGCGCACGAGCCGCTGCGCGAGGACGCCGACCAGGGAGGAGGCGACGAGAAAGGGCTGGACGCCCATGTCGGCGAGGCGGGTCATCGCGCCCGCCGCGTCGTTGGTGTGGAGCGTGGAGAAGACGAGGTGGCCGGTGAGGGAGGCCTGGATGGCGATCTCCGCGGTCTCGAGGTCGCGGATCTCGCCCACCAGGATGACGTCCGGGTCCTGGCGCAGGAACGAGCGCAGCCCGCTCGCGAAGGTGAGCTCGATCTTCGGGTTCACCTGGACCTGCCCCACGCCGCCGAGCTGGATCTCGACCGGATCCTCGATGGTGAGGATGTTGAGGTTGGGCGAGTTGATCTTGGAGAGCGCCGCGTACAGCGTCGTCGTCTTGCCCGAGCCGGTGGGACCCGTCACGAGCACGATGCCGTGCGAGCGCGTGATGAGCGTGTCCATGATCTCGAGCTGCCAGGGCTCGAAGCCGATCGAGGTGAGGTCGAGGATGACGTTCGACTTGTCGAGGAGGCGCATCACGATGCGCTCGCCGTTCGAGGTCGGCACCGTGGAGAGCCGGATGTCCACGTCCTTGCCGGCGATCTTGATGCGGATGCGGCCGTCCTGCGGCAGCCGCTTCTCGGCGATGTTGAGCCCGCCCATGATCTTGACGCGGGAGGAGAGCGCCGCCTGGATGCGCTTCGGAGGCCGGATGATCTCGCGCAGCTCGCCGTCGATGCGGTAGCGGACCGAGAGGTCGCGCTCCTCGGGGTTGATGTGGATGTCGCTGGCGCGCTCCTTCACGGCGCGGAAGAGGAGCGAGTTGACGAGGCGGATGATGGGCGCCTCGTCGTCGGCGTCGAGGAGGTCGGTGGGCTCCTGCAGCTCGTGCGCGACCGACTCGAGGTCCTCGGAGCCGAGCCCCTCCATGATGCGGTCGTGCTCGTCGGTGGCCCGGTCGTAGACGCGGTTGATGGCATCGAGGATCGCCTGGCCGGGCGCGACCACCGCCTCCACCGGCGTGCCGAGCAACATGGCGAGGTCGTCGAGCGCGCCGGTGTCGAGCGGGTCGGCCAGCGCCACACGCGTCGCCTCGCCGGAGGGCCCGAGTGGCAGCACCTTGGCGTTCTTGGCGAAGTTGATGGGCACCCGCTTGGCGAGCTCGGCCGACGCCGCCTCCGCGTCCACCCTCGCGAGGAAGGGAAGGTCCAGCTGGGCGGCCAGCGCGCGGAGCACCTCCTCCTCGGAGAGCACCTTCGTCCGGACCAGGATCTCGCCCAGGCGAGCTCCCGCGTGCTCCCCCCGCTGCGCGAGCAGCGCCTCGTCCAGACGCTCGCGGGCGAGCGCGCCGGAGCGGACGAGGATCTCGCCCAGCGGCAGCCCCACGGCAGACGGGGCGTCGCGGTGCGGGAGCGGGGGCGGGGCGGGGAGCACCGCCAGCACGGGATCGGGCGGGGTCATGGGCGAGCGTCCCCCGGCGACGACCCGCGCCCTCCCGGTCCGACCGTCCCCTCGCCGGGCGAGCCCGGGCCGCCGTTCTCCAGCTTCTGCGACTCGGCCTCGATCTCCTTGCGCACCTTGGTGTAGGGGCCGGTCTTGCGCGTGTAGTCGATGGCCACCTTGTAGCCTGGCTGCTTGCCGTAGAACTGGTCGACGAAGTCCTGCTGCTCCTTGCGCTTCCGCTCCAGGATGCGGCGGTAGTCCGACTGGTCGCGGATGATGTACGGCGTCAGGAAGAGGAGCAGGTTCGTCTTCGTCTTGGTGGTGTCGGTGTCGCGGAAGAGCCAGCCCAGCACCGGGATGTCGCCCAGGAGCGGCAGCTTGTGGACGCTCTGGATGGTGCGCTCCTGGATGAGGCCACCGATGACGATGGTGCCCTGATCCTTCACCGAGATGTTCGTCTTCACGCTGCGCTTCGAGGTGGTGGGGCCGAGCACCGGGTCCTTGCTCGCGATCTCCTCCGTCTGTTCGTCGATCTGCAGCCGGACGTTGTCACCCTCGGTGATCTGCGGCTTGATCTTGAGACGCAGCTCCACGTTCTGGCGCTGGATGGGCGCGATGACCGAGCCGAGCCCTCCCAGGCCCAGGAGCGAGCCCACGCCGGTGGCCCCGGCGGCGCCGCTGCTCCCGGCGAGCCCGGCCAGGTTGCCGAGGCCGCCCGACACCACGCCCGCCTGGAACGGGACGTTCTGCCCGACCGTGATCTCGGCGTCCTCATTGTCCGACGCGAGCACGTGCGGGGTGGAGATGACGTTCACGTCGGAGCTCGTTTGCAGCGCCTGCAGCAGCACCGCCATGCTGGGGATACCCGGAAGCACGGCGCTGAGCTGCGTCGACGCCGGGCCGACGAGGCCGGTGAGGAAGCCGCCCAGGGAGATGAGGCTGAGCGGGGAGAAGGAGCTCACGCGCCCGGGCTCGGAGGCGAGCGGGATGAAGCCCGTCCCGTCCGAGGTCTTGTACGGGATGGCGGCGTGCGCCCCTACCCCGAGCTGCGTCTCGTCGGTGAGGTTCACCTCCATGATCACCGCCTCGACGAACACCTGCCGCCGCGGCCGGTCGAGCTTGTCGATGAGCCGCTGGACGCTCGCGAAGTCGGAGCCGCTCGCGAGGACGATGAGGGCGTTCGCCACCTTGTCGGCGGTGATCTTCACCTCGCCGGAGAAGAGCGTGGCGGTGGTCCCCCCGCCCGGCGCCGCGGCAGGCTGCGCTGCGGGTTGCGGTGGCTGGAAGTTCCCGAAGCTGGTGGTCGAATGCGCGGGGGTGCTGCCCGTCTGCCCCTGGCGGCGCACCGCCGATTGCCCCTGCGCGAGCGCCTGCAGCGTCTGGGCGAGGTCTTCCGCCGAGGCGTTCTTCATGAAGACGACGTGGATCTGCCCCTCGCCAGCGGTGGGGACGTCGAGCTGCTCCACCAGATCCTTGATGCGCTGGAAGCTCTTCTCGTCGGCGATGACCACCAGCTTGTTGGTGCGCTCGTCGGCCATGACCTTGGAGATGGCGAGCAGGTCGTCCACGCCCGCTCCGAACGCAGGAGCTCCGCCCGGCTGAGGCACGGGAGCCGGAGCCGCGCCCGCGACACCTCCGATGACCGGCCGCCGGCCACCCTTCTGCGCGGCGGGCCCCGCGGGCTGCTGGAAGATCTGGTTCACCTTCTCCGCGAGGTCGCGGGCCGAGGCGTAGCGCACCTGGATGAAGCGGATGAGCTCTCCCGAACCAGGTCGATCGATGGCGTCCAGCATCCGCTCGATGCGCCGCACGTTGAGCCCGATGTCGGTGATGATGAGCACGTCGGGGGGGATGGACTGGATGTCCGCGCCCTGCGGGGACGTGAAGTTCGACATGATCCCGCGGAGCTGGTCGGAGTCGGCGAAGCGCAGCCGGAAGATCTTCGTCACCGGCTGCTCCAGCGAGGGCGCCTCGCTGCCGTTCTCGAGCAGCGTCGGGATGGGCAACTTCTTCGCGTCAGCGATGCGGAAGAGCTTCGAGTACCGGCCCGAGGTGTAGATGCCGATGTTGTTCGCGGTGAGCGCCGCCAGGAAGGCCGCGTAGGCCTCCTCCGCGGTCACCGCGGTCCTGGAGAGGAGCGTGATCTTCCCGCGGGCGATGTCCTCGGTGAACGCGAAGTTCCGGCAGGTCCAGCGGCTCGCCTGTTCCAGCACGTCCACGATCTCCGCCTTGTTGAAGGCGAGCAGGAGGCGCCCCTGGAGCGGCCTGCAGGCGCCGTCCGCGTGCGCGCTTCCGCCGGCTGCGCCCGCTGCTGCGTCCGGCGCCGGCGTCACGACCGCCGTTCCGCTGCCGCGAGCGCCGCTGGTGGGGGCCGCCGCGGGGGGCGTCGCCGCGCTCGGGCCGCGCGCGCGGTCGCGCAGGGCGTTCGAGCGGAGATCCGCGGGCCCCGCGGAGGAAGGCGGGCCAGGGCGGGACAGGCCCGGGGGCGGACTGCCCGGCGGCGGCCCTGCCCCGGGTGATCCGGGGCTCACCATCCCCGGAACGGGCGCTGGGCCGGTGGAGCCGGACGGGGCGGCGCCGGGCTGCGGCCCGGGGCCAGCGCCCCCGGCGGCGGAGGCGGACGGTGGAGCGGGGGCCGTCGTAGGCTGAGCCTGCGCGAGGGTCTGGCCGCCGTCCTCCGGAACCTGGACCCCTGGACGGGGCCGGCCGGCAGCCGTGACTGCGTCGGGCAGCGCCAGCACGGGGAGCGCGGCGAGCAGGAGCAGGAGCTTTCGCATGGGCTGGGGTTCGCGGGGCCCGTCAGGATCCCGTGACGTTGTACTCCTTGCGGACGATCTGGCCGTTGCGGTCGATCTCGATGGTGATGTGCGTGGACTCGCGGAGCTTCTGGTAGATCTCCAGCGCCTTGTCGGGCGAGTTGATCTCGTACCCGTTGATGCGCTGGATGACGTCGCCGTTCTCGATGCCGATGGCCGAGTAGAGCGAGCCGGGCTGGATGGAGAAGAGCTTGAACCCGTTCGCAGCCCCGTTCTTGAACGAGGGCACGAGCCGCGCCTGCGTCGCCACGGCGTTGAGGTTCGTGAGGGTGTTGTCGATGTAGCTCTTCTTCACGTCGTAACGGTTGTCGGAGACCTTCTTCACGCCGTCGGCCGGGGCGCCTCCCGCGGCGCCGTTCCCATCGTCGGGGACGTGCGCCACCGCGCCCGCGGCGGGAGGTGACGCGCCGGCTCCAGGCTCGAAATCGAGGTATTCCTTGCGCCCATCGTTGCAGACGATGGCGGCCACCTTGACGGTGCTCCCGTCGCCTCGGTCGTCGCGCAGCCGCTCCACCGACAACAGCGAGGTGCCCATCACCGCGTCGCCCACGCCGTACACGTGCGCCTCGCGCGTACCGAGGTCGATGATGGTGGCCATCGAGTCCCGCGGAGGCGTCGCCAGCACGGCTGCCACGAGCTGAGCGTGGAGCCCGGACTTCACCGGAGCAGCATCGGAGGCCCAGCAGTTCTGGGCGCTCTGCGGCCGTCCGGCCTGCTGCTCCTCGACGGGCGCCGCGGGCGGCTTCAATCCCACCAGCGCGTAGAGCCGCGCAGGGTCGAGCTGCGGCGGACCGGCGGGGCGGGGCGGGGCGGCCGGCAGCGAGGCGAGATCCACCGAAGGCTTGGGCCGGATCAGCGACGCCGCCAGCGTGTTCACCGTGCGTGCCGAGAGCCAGGCCGCCGCGAAGAGGAGGGCCAGGTTGGCGGTCCAGGCGTATTTCTTGAAAAAAGTGTCGAGCATGGGCTGCGCGGGGGCACCTTACAGCAAAGGGCGTGCCCGGCCGCGGCTGGCCTCAGGCTCGCCTGGAAAGCACTCCGCAGCCCGTTCCCACGCGCTGGCGAGGATGTGAGCTGACAATTTGGCAATCGGGGCGCCTTCCACCCCGCCGCGACCGCCAAATTGTCACGCGGATGGCGACCCCGCCACCTTTCACTCCTCGTCGAGGAGCCGCCCCGCGTCGTCGCGCTCGAGCTTGCGGTAGATCGTGCGCGCCGCGATGCCGAGGAGCTGCGCCGCCAGCGTCTTGTCCCCGCGGGTGTGGCGCAGGGTCTCCCGGATGACGAGCCGCTCCACCTCGTCCATGGGCGTTCCGATGGGGATGGCGATCGAGCCGGGCGCGGTCGCCGGCCCCGGCGCCCGCTCGCGCCGCAGCGCTTCCGGGAGGTCGCCCACGTCGAGGAGCCCTCCGCGCGAGAGCACCACCGCGCGCTCCACCGCGTGCTCCAGCTCCCGCACGTTACCTGGCCAGGGATAGGTCTCGAGCGCGGCCAGCGCCGCCGGCGTGAACCCCTCCGCTGCCTTTCCGTTCTTCGCCGCCAGCCTGCGGAGGAAGGCGCTCGCGAGGAGCGGCACGTCCTCGCGCCGCTCGCGAAGCGGGGGCAGGCGCACCGCCACCACGTCGAGCCGGTAGTACAGGTCCTCGCGGAAGCGCCCGGCGGCCACCTCGGCGTCGAGCGCCTTGTTCGTCGCGGCGACGATGCGCACGTCCACCTGCACGCCGGCCGTTCCTCCCAGGCGCTCGACCACGCCGTCCTGCAGCACCCGCAGGAGCTTCACCTGCACCGCCGGCGACATCTCCCCCACCTCGTCGAGGAAGAGGGTGCCCCCGCCGGCTCGCTCGAAGCGCCCCTCCTTGCGGGCCACCGCGCCGGTGAAGGCGCCCCGCTCGTAGCCGAAGAGCTCCGACTCCAGGATTGTCTCTGGGATGGCGGCGCAGTGCACCGGGACGAAGGGCCCCGCCGCACGGGGCGAGAGGTCGTGCAGCATCCGCGCGGCCAGCTCCTTGCCGGTGCCGCTCTCGCCGGAGAGCAGCACGGTCGCCGAGGAAGGCGCCGCCTGGCGAAGCACGTCGAGGGTGGCGCGAAAGGCCGGCGCGTTCCCGATGAGCGCACCCGCCCCGACGCCCAATCCGGCGAGCTGCGCGCGCAGGTCGCGGTTCTCGGCGAGCAGCTTGCCCTTCTCCAGCGCCTGGCGCACCGACTTCACGACCGCGTGCCGCTTGACCGGCTTCGCGATGAAATCGTAGGCCCCCTCCCTCATGGCGGAGACTGCGGCCTCGACGGTGCCGTAGGCGGTGACGAGCACGACCTCGGTGTCGGGAGAGACCGTGTGGGCCGCGCGGAGCAGGGCTTCCCCCGACATGCCCGGCATCATGAGGTCGGTCACGAGAACCGCCACTCGCTCGCGGCGGAGGATCTCCAGCGCCGCCGCGCCCGATTCGGCGGTGAGGACCTTCCAGCCTTCCTTGGCGAAGATCCGCCCCAGCGACTCGAGGTTCGGGCGCTCGTCGTCTGCGATGAGGACGAGCGGCTCCACTGGCCGAACCTAAAGGGCGGACGCCCTCAGCGCCCGCCGTCCGGCTGCAGCAGGCCTGGCGCGGTGGGCACCGTCAACGGGCCGGGCGGCGAGAGGCGCAGCCCGGCGTCGGGCGCGAGAAGATCGAGGGAGACCGCGGGCGGCGCCCGGTCCCGCGGGAGCGGTTTCGCGGCTTCTGGCCGCTCCTGAGGGCAACCCGCGAGGAGGAGGGCGAGCGCCGTCAGCGCGACGCGCAGATCCCTCCCCGCCGCGCGCTCCCCCACGGCAGCGATCAGGCGGACGGACCGTCGTCGGAAGCAGGCGCCGTGGAGGGCGCTTCGGCGGCCTCGCCCTCGGGAGCAGCCGGTTTGGCCTCGACCTTGGGCTTCGGCTTGCTCGCATTCGCCTTAGCGCGCTTGGCGGCGCGGTTCTCGTCCTTCACTGGAGCCTTCTTCGAGGCGGGCTTCGCTGCGGCGGCCTTGGCGACGGCCGCGGGGCTCGGCTTCGGCTCGGCGTTGGCGATGGCGCCGGAGGCCGCCGCCTGACCCGCGGAGTAGCGCGTCTTGAACCGTTCGATGCGGCCCGCGGTGTCCATGATCTTCTGCTTGCCCGTGAAGAACGGGTGGCACTGCGAGCAGATCTCGACGTGGAAGTCGCCGTGCGTGGACCGGGTCTCGATCACGGCGCCGCAGGCGCACTGGATCTTGGTCGCCTTGTAGTCTGGGTGGATTCCTTCGCGCATGATTCCCTTCGAGCAGGCCGCTTGCATGGCGAGAGTGCCATGGTCCGGGCCGCGAGGGGGCGAGGTCTAGTCCGTCGTGACCGCCGGGTCAAGCGCGGGCCGGAGCAGGCAGTCGCCAGGGAGGCTACTTTCCGCCGCCCACCATCATCTTGAAGAACTCGTCGTGGTTCTTCACCTGGCGGAACTTGTCGAGCATGAACTTCATCGCCTCGACGTTGTCGAGGCCGTTCAGGATGGTCTGTCGCAGGATGTAGATCTTCGAGAGCCACTGGGGCGGGAGGAGCAGCTCCTCCTTGCGGGTGCCGCTCTTCCCCAGGTCCATGCAGGGGAAGATGCGCTTCTCCATGAGCTTGCGGTCGAGGACGATCTCCGAGTTTCCGGTTCCCTTGAACTCCTCGAAGATGACCTCGTCCATGCGGCTGCCGGTGTCCACCAGCGCCGTCCCGATGATGGTCAGCGAGCCGCCCTCCTCGATGTTGCGCGCCGCCCCGAAGAAGCGCTTGGGCTTGTGCAGCGCGTTGGAATCGACGCCGCCGGAGAGGACCTTGCCGGAAGGTGGGACCACCGAGTTGTAGGCGCGGGCGAGCCGGGTGATGGAGTCGAGCAGGATGACGACGTCGCGCCCGTGCTCGGCCAGGCGGCGCGCCTTCTCGCTCACCATCTCCGCCACCTGTACGTGGCGGCTGGCCGGCTCGTCGAAGGTGGAGGACACGACCTCGCCCTTCACCGTCCGCTCCATGTCGGTCACCTCCTCGGGCCGCTCGTCGATGAGCAGGACGATGAGCGTGACCTCGGGGTGGTTGGCGGTGATGGCGTGCGCGATGTTCTGGAGGAGCACCGTCTTGCCCGCCCGCGGCGGCGAGACGATGAGGCAGCGCTGTCCCTTGCCGATGGGCGAGAACAGGTCGACCACCCGCGTCGTCATCTCGTTGGGATCGTGCTCCAGCCGCAGCCGTTCGGTGGGGTAGAGCGGGGTGAGGTTGTCGAAGAGGACCTTCGACTGGTTCTCCTCCGGCGGCTGGCCGTTGATGGCATCGACCTTCAGGAGCGCGAAGTAGCGCTCGCCCTCCTTGGGCTGGCGGACCGTGCCCTTCACCGAGTCGCCGGTGCGCAGGTTGAAGCGCCGGATCTGGGAGGGAGAGACGTAGATGTCGTCCGGGCCCGGCAGGTAGCTGAAGTCGGGGCTGCGGAGGAAGCCGAAGCCGTCCGGCAGGACCTCGATGGTCCCCTCGCTGCCGACCTCCAGCTCCTCCTTCTTCTCCTCGGCAGCCTTCGACTGCGCCTGGAGGATGGCGAAGATGAGATCCTGCTTCTTGAGCGCGCCGGACGCCTCGATGTGGAGCGCGTCCGCGAGGACGGAGAGCTGCGCCACCTTCATGTGCTTGAGGTCCGTGAGGCTCTGCGACGCGGCTGCGGCTGGAGCTGCGGGCATCGTGATCTCGTGAGGGACGGCGCGCCGGGACGGCGCTGCCGGGAGGGAAGAACCTACCTAAGACGGGCTGCGCCATGGTGTCAACCAGCGGGGGCGGACCGCGGAGCTCTCTCCGGCGCGCTTTCCCCCTTGCCGCTCCCGTCCTCGCCCGCCATCCCTTCGCCATGGCCGAAGGGAACCCCGCCGCTCGCGCGAGCGAGCTCCGCGCCAGCCTCGAGGCGGCGGAGCACGCGTACTACGTCCTCGACCAGCCGGTCCTGTCCGACGCGGACTACGACCGGCTGTTGCGGGAGCTCTCGGATCTCGAGGAGGCGCATCCCGAGGAGCGCACCCCCGACTCGCCCACGCAGAGGGTGGGGGGGACGCCCTCGGAGAAGTTCGTGCGCGTGGTCCACCGCGAGCGGATGCTCTCGCTGGCCAACGTGGCGAGCGACGACGAGCTCGACGAGCTCGACGCACGGGTGCACCGGCTCCTCGACACCCCTCCGGAGGAGCCGCTCCGCTGGGTGGTGGAGCCCAAGCTCGACGGCCTCGCCGTGGAGCTCGTCTACGAGGACGGCCGCTTCGTGCACGGCTCCACGCGCGGGGACGGAGTGAACGGCGAGGACGTGACGCCCAACCTGCGCACGGTGGGGCGGCTGGGAGCGAACCCTGGCGTGCCCGACCGCCTGGCCGGCGCTCCGCCCCGCAGGCTGGAGGTGCGCGGGGAGGTGCTGCTGCAGCGGCAGCACTTCGCGGCCATGAACGCGCTCATCGCGAGGAGGGGGGAGGAGCCCTTCGCGAATCCGCGCAACGCGGCGGCGGGGTCCCTCCGCCAGCTCGACTGGCGGATCACCGCCACCCGCCCGCTCTCCTTCATCGCCTACGAGGCGCTGGTGCCCGGGCCGGCCCCCACCGCCTGGAAGCACCACTGGGCAAAGCTGCAGGCGCTGGCTGCCTTCGGGTTCGAGGTGAACCCGGAGAACCGCCTCTGCCTCGGGATGGATGAGGTGAAAGCCTACCGCGACCGCATGGCGGAGCGGCGCTTCGGGCTGCCGTACGACACGGACGGCGTGGTGGTGAAGGTGGACGACCTCGACCTGCGCCAGCGCCTCGGAGCCGCCTCCAAGTTCCCGCGATGGGCGGCTGCCTACAAGTACCCGCCGCAGGAGGAGACCTCGCGCGTGAAGGAGATCTGGGCCTCGGTGGGGCGCATGGGGATCCTCACGCCGGTGGTGGAGATCGAGCCGGTGCGCATCGGAGGCGCGGTGGTGTCACGCGCCACGCTGCACAACGAGGACGAGATGCGGCGGAAGGACATCCGCATCGGCGATTGGGTGCTGGTGCGCCGCGCGGGTGAGGTCATTCCGGAGGTGGTGAAGCCCATCCTGGAGCGCCGGACCGGCGAGGAGCGGGCCTTCACCTTCCCGGACGTGTGCCCGGTGTGCGGCGCGCGGGTGGTGAGGGAGGAGGGAGAGAAGCTGTGGCGCTGCACCGGCTCGGCCTGCCCGGCGCAACTGGTGGGGAAGCTCACCCACTTCGCGAGCCGGCGCGCGCTGGACATCGACGGACTGGGAGAGCGGAGCGCCGCCGAGCTGGTGAGGCGCGGCGCGGTGAAGGATTTCGCGGATCTCTACGCCGTGCCCTTCGAGACCTGGCAGCAGATCTTCAGCCGCCCGCGCAAGGAGGAGGGCAAGAAGAAGGAGCTACCAGAGAAGAGCGCGCGCAACATGATGGAGGGGCTCGAGCGCTCCAAGGCCACCGCGCTGCGCCGGCTGCTGAACGGGCTGGGCATCCCGCAGGTCGGGGAGGCCACCGCGGTCGCGCTCGCCCGCCACTTCGGCGACGTGCGGCCGTTCCTCGCCGCCTCCGAGGAGGAGCTCACCGCCGTCCGGGACGTCGGGCCGGAGACCGCGCGAGGGATCCGCGCCTGGACCGGCGAGGCGCAGAACGTACGGGTGGTCGAACGGCTCCTGGCAGCCGGCGTGAGCCCCGCTCCCGAGCCGCCGCCCGCGGGGGGCTTCTTCTCGGGCAAGACGGTCGTGCTCACCGGTACGCTGGCGGGGCTCTCGCGAGAGGAGGCCAAGGCCGAGATCGAGCGGCGCGGCGGGAAGGTCTCCGGCTCGGTCTCCCGCAAGACGCACCTCGTCGTCGCCGGGGAGGACGCAGGGACGAAGCTCGCCAAGGCGGCCCAGCTCGGCGTGCGCGTGGTGGGCGAGGACGAGTTCCGGCGGCTCCTCGCCGGAGAGGACGGCGGGGAGGGCGGTGGCGCGGGGGCGTGACGCGGGCCGCCGACCTTTTCCGGGCACGTTCTGCCGCGGCCGCCTTACACCTTCCGGTGCGGGCCGGCTCTCCGGCGGCGCAACCCTCTCGATGACACCCGAGCTCTCCCCCCGCGGGTACACCCCGACCGTCCTCGACGAGCTCGTCCTGCGCGCCGAGAAGCCGTCGCGCTACCTGGGCTGCGAGCTCGGCGCGGTGGTGAAGGACCTGGAGGCCGGCCACCTCCGCTTCGCCCTCGCCTTCCCCGACACGTACGAGGTCGGGATGTCGAACCTCGGCTTTCGCCTCCTCTATCACGCGCTCAACGACCGCGACGCGGTGGCGTGCGAGCGGGTGTTCCTGCCGTGGCCGGACATGGAGGGGATGCTCCGCGACGCGCGCATCCCCCTCTTCACGCTGGAGTCGCGCCGGCCGGTGCGCGACTTCGACGTGCTCGGCATCACGCTGCAATTCGAGCTCTGCGCGACGAGCGTGCTCGCGCTCCTCGATCTCGCCGGCATCCCGCTCTTCGCGCGTGAGCGCGGGCGCGGCGATCCCCTCGTCCTCGGGGGCGGCCCCTGCGCCATGAACCCGGAGCCGATGGCCGAGTTCTTCGACGCCTTCGCGGTGGGCGAGGGCGAGGAGGTGGTGCACGAGATCGCCGACGCGGTCGCCGCCTGGAAGGGCTCGGGCGGCTCGCGCGAGGAGCTCCTGCGCGCGCTCGCGCGCCTCGAGGGTGTCTACGTCCCGTCCCTCTTCCGGCCCCGCTACGACCCCGTCACCCGCGCGCTGGCGGCCCTGGAGCCGCTCCTCCCCGGCTACGAGAAGGTCACCCGCCGGGTGATGCCCGACCTCGACGCGCTCTCCACGAGCGCCTACGAGCGGCCCATCGTGCCGTTCATGCAGACGGTGCACGACAGGCTCCCCATCGAGCTCCAGCGCGGCTGCACCCGCGGGTGTCGCTTCTGCCAGGTGGGCATGATCACCCGGCCCACGCGGCAGCGCGACCCGAAGCGCGTGCTCGAGATCGCCGAGACGGGGCTCCGCGCCTCGGGCTACGAGGAGGTGGGCCTGCTCTCGCTCTCCTCCGGCGACTACGCCTGCCTCAATCCCCTGCTCGACGACCTCCTCGCGCGCTGGGAGGGCGAGCGCGTCTCCATGTCGCTGCCGTCGCTCCGGACCGAGACCATGAGCGACGAGCTGGCGAAGAAGATCGCGCGCGTGCGCAAGACCGGCTTCACGCTCGCGCCCGAGGCGGCCACCGAGCGGATGCGCGCGGTCATCAACAAGGGCAACCGCGAGGAGGATCTGCTGCGGGCGGTGGAGTCCATCTTCGGGAACGGCTGGTCGCTCCTCAAGCTCTACTTCATGATCGGCCTGCCAGAGGAGACGGACGAGGACGTGGTCGCCATCGCCCGGCTGGCGAAGAAGTGCCTGGGCGTGGCCCGGCGCGCGATGCCCAAGGGCCAGGGATCGGTCGCCATCAACCTGGGCGCCTCCACCTTCGTGCCGAAGCCGTTCACGCCGTTCCAGTGGGAGCCCATGCTCGACGAGCGCGAGACGCGCCGCCGGCAGGGGCTCATCAGCGCAGAGCTCGCCTCCGGAAAGAACGGCGCCATCCGCTTCAAGCCGCACGACTCCCGGGCCACCTCCATCGAGGGCGCGCTCGCCCTGGGCGACCGGCGCGTCGGCACCGCCATCCTCGCGGCGTACCGGGCCGGCCAGCGGCTCGACGGGTGGAGCGAGTGGTTCGACGAGCGGCGCTGGATCGCCGCCTTCGGGGAGATGGAGCGCGTCCACGGGGTCGGGCTCGCCTTCTTCGCGCACCGGCGCCGCCCGCTGGACGAGACCCTGCCGTGGGACCGCATCGACTGCGGCGTGACGAAGCCGTATCTACAGAAGGCGCTCGCCGCGGCCCGCAACCTGGCCGAGGTGGTCGACTGCGTGCTGGCGCCCTGCACCGTCTGTGGGGCTTGCGACTACGACGTGGTGAAGAACAGGGTGTACCAGGCGAAGGACTACGTGCCGGAGCCGCCGCCGCCCGCGCGCCCGCGCGCCCCCGAGCTCCGCACGCACGTCCGCGTCCGTTACGCAAAGGGCGGGAGGCTGGTCGCGCTCTCGCACCTCGAGACCATGCACGCCGTCCTGCGCTCGCTGCGCCGGGCGGGCCTCCCCATGGCCTTCTCGCAGGGCTTCCACCCCAAGCCGCGGGCCTCGTTCGGACCGGCGCTGCCGGTGGGCGTCGAGAGCCGCTGCGAGTACCTCGACCTGGAGCTCCTCGGGCTTCACGACCCGGCCGAGGTGGCCCGCCGGCTGGCGGGCGCGCTCCCGCCGGGGCTCGAGCTGGAGGAGGCGCGCGCCATCCGCCCGGACGCCCCGTCCGTGAGCGCGGCCCAGCGGGCCGTCCACTATCTCGTGGAGTTCCCGGCACCGTGGACCGATGAGGCTCTCGGAGAGCGCATCCGAGCGTTCGAGGACGCGGGTCAGGCGGTCGTCCGGCGCGACGCCCCGCCCAAGGCGCGCGAGCGAAAGCGCGGCGAGAAGATTGCGCACGCGAAGGCGAGGGAGATAAATCTAAAGGATTTCGTGACCCATCTCGCCCTGGAGGGTGGACGCAGGGTCGCTTTCAGCTTGAAGGCCGATCCCTCGGGGAGCGCCAAGCCAGCCGAGGTGCTGGCGGCGATCTTCGGCGAGGGCTCGGCGCCGAGGGGAGTCCGGATCTTGAAGGAAGGCGTGAGCTTCGAGCGAGGCGCGGAGGGCCGCGAACCGGTCCCCCCGCGAGCGCCTCGCTATCTCGACGCCTGAACGCTAACGCCCGAGCGCAGCCGCCCCAGGCGGTGTGCCGGCCGCACCTAGAGGACGTGGAATTGAGCGCGAGCTCGATCGTCGATGGGACGAGCCCAACCCCACCGGGGAAGGGGCCTGCGCGACCGCGCAAGCTCCGGGCTTCCGCTCCACCCCGTGCGCCGCAACGTCGGGCCATCGAGGTTCCACATGGCAGGCTCGAGCATCCTCGTCATCAACGCGGCCGGCGCCGAGACGCGCGTCGCCCTCGTCGAGAGCGGCACCATCCACGAGTTCTATCTCGAGCGTAAGCGCGAGAAGGGGATCGTCGGAAACATCTACAAGGGCCGCGTGGTCCGGGTGCTTCCCGGCATGCAGGCGGCCTTCGTCGACATCGGCCTCGACAAGGCAGCCTTCCTCTACGTCGGCGATGTCTACGGCGACCCGGACTTCTCGGAGGAATTCGAGCTCACCGAGGGCGAGCACGCCCCGCACCTGCACGAGGTCCCGAGCGAGCAGGAGGCGGAGGAGCAGGAGGCGCGCGCCCAGGCCGCCGCGGAGCGGGGCGAGCCGGCTCCGCGTTCGGGCGGGTCGCAGCTGGAGGTCGAGCTCGGGACGCCTGCCGCGGCGCTGGCCGCCGGGGCGCCCCCCTTCGCGGAGCCATCGCTCGTGGAGGCCGGCCAGGCTCGGGAGGCCGGTGACGAACCGGAAACCGCCGCGTCCGGCCCTGCATCCCACGAGGCAGCCGCCTCCGAAGCATCGTCCATCGCGGAACCCTCCGCAGGGCTGGACGAGCCCGCGCCCGCGGAAGGGCGCACCTTCGCAGCGCCCGAGGAGCCCGAGTCAGGGACCGCCCGGTCGAACATGGACCCCGTCTCCCTCTCGGAAGGCGAGAGCGCGGAGGGGCTCACCCCCATCCAGCTCACCCATCCGGTGGGGCTCGACCCCGCGCCCGCGTCGGCTGCGCTGCTCGTCCCGTCCGAGCCGGCGACCATGTTCCCCGAGGCTGCGCCCGGCGAGCCGATGGAGGTCACCCCCGAGCTCATCCAGGCGGAGCCGGAGCCGGGCACCACGCCCCCACCCCTGCCGAGCGCGCCTCCCGCTCTCGCCGACGCGCCGGTCGCGGGCCAGATCGCGGCCAGGCCCGCCGAGTCGGCGCGCGAGGCGCGCGAGGGTCGTGAGCGAGGGCGGCGCGACGAGCGAGGCCGCGGAGGCTCTCAGGGCCGCGACCGCGGAGGCGATCGCGGCGGCGGTGCTGGCGGCGGTGGCAGTGGCGGCGGGAACGGGCGTCACGGGGGCGGTCACAACGGGCACGCGCGCGAGGAGCGGCGCGGCGACAAGGCCTCGAAGAACATCCAGGATCTCCTGAAGGAAGGCCAGGAGGTCATCGTGCAGGTGGCGAAGGATCCCATCGGCACCAAGGGCGCCCGCATCACGAGCCACATCTCGCTCCCGGGCCGGCACCTCGTCTTCATGCCCACCGTCGATCACATCGGCATCTCGCGCCGCATCGACAAGGACGGCGAGCGCCGCCGGCTGCGCGAGATCGTCGATCGCATGCGGCCGGAGAGCACGGGGTTCATCGTCCGCACCGTCGCGGAGAACGTGGAGGCGCCCAAGCTCGAGGCGGACATCCGTTTCCTCATCCAGGTCTGGAACGAGATCATCCGGACGAAGGACAAGGTGGGCGCCCCGGCGCTCCTGCATCCCGACCTCGACCTCATCCTCCGGGCCACGCGCGACCTGTTCACGGCGGACGTGCAGAAGCTCGTCATCGACGACCGCGACGAGCACGACCGCATCCTCCGCTTCGTGAAGGAGCAGGCGCCGCACCTCGAGAGCCAGATCGAGCTCTACCGCGGCGACGAGCCCATCTTCGACGCCTACGGCATCGAGCAGGAGCTGAAGCGCGCGAGCCAGCGCAAGGTGTGGCTGAAGAGCGGCGGGTACATCATCATCGACCAGGCGGAGGCGCTCACCGCGGTCGACGTGAACTCGGGCCGCTACGTCGGGAAGAAGAACCTCGAGGAGACGATCACCAAGATCAACATCGAGGCGGCCAAGGAGATCGTCTACCAGCTCCGGCTTCGCAACATCGGCGGCATCATCATCATCGACTTCATCGACATGGACAAGCCGGGCAACCGGGACAAGGTCTTCAAGGCCTTGCAGGATGCGCTGGGGCGGGACAAGGCGAAGACGAACGTCCTCAAGATCAGCGAGCTCGGGCTCGTCGAGATGACCCGCAAGCGCGTGCGGGAATCGGTGACGCGCATGATGAACGAGCCCTGCGGATACTGCGAGGGCAAGGGTCACCTCAAGTCGAAGGTGACCGTCGCCTACGAGATCTTCCGCGAGATCCGGCGCGACGCGCCCTCCTTCCCCGAGCCCGTGCTGGTGGTGAACTGCCACACCGAGGTGGCGCGGGTCCTCCAGGCCGAGGAGCGCGACGAGCTCCGCTACTTGATGGACCGCTTCAACAAGACCATCCAGGTGAAGTCGCAGTCCGGCTATCACCAGGAGCAGTTCGACATCTTCGGCCGGGCCGATCGCGCGGAGAAGGACCGCGCCGAGCCGGAGCGGGAAACGCGCGGAGGGCGCGGGCGCGGGCGGGGTGGACGCGGGGAGCGCGCGCCGGCGGGGGCCACGCCCGAGCCGGCCCGCGAGGTCGCCCCCACGGCGGTGCCGGCCGAGGCCGCTGGCGTGGTCACGGACGTCCTCCCGCCGGACGGCGGCAAGGGCTGAGGGCCACCATGGCGGCCCCGGCGGTCGCCGCGCCCAGCCCGCCGGGGCGCCTCTTCTGGGCCGGCCTGCGCACCATCCTGGGGGCGCTGGGCGGCGAGACGCTGCGCCTGCGGGCGATGGCGCTCACCTACATCTCGCTCTTCGCGGTGGTTCCGGCGCTCGTGCTGGCCTTCTCCGCGGTCCAGGCCTTCGCCGGGACGACCGCGCTGTCGAACGCGATCCACGAGTACGTCCTCGCGAACCTGGCGGTCGGCGCGCGCAGGACCATCGAGCCCTACCTCGACGAGTTCGTGAAGAACGCGCACACCACCAGCGCCGGGCTGGTCGGCGGCGCCATCCTCGTCATCTCCGCGGTGGGGCTCTTCCGCTCTTTCGAGGCGGCCATCAACGAGATATGGGCGGTGCGCCGCGCGCGCGCGCTGTCCCAGCGCGTCCTCGTCTACTGGGCGGGGCTCACCCTCGGGCCGGTGCTGCTCGCCGCCTCGGTGGCCCTCGGCGGCGCGGTGGGAGCGTTCCTCTCCCGCTCGGCGCTGGGGCTCGTGCTGGCGCGGCTGGCAGGCGTGCTCATCACCTGCACCCTCTTCTCCGCGCTCTATCTCTTCGTCCCGGCGACCCGGGTGCGCTGGAGGGCCGCGGTGGTGGGCGGCGTGGTCGCCGGCGCAACCTGGGAGCTCGCCAAGACGCTGTACGCGGTGGTGGTCTGGAGATTCTTCCACTTCCACGCCGTGTACGGGTCCGTGGCGGCGATCGCCGTATTCCTGCTCTGGCTGGAGGTGTCCTGGACGCTGGTCCTCTTTGGCGCCCGGGTGTCGTTCGTGGTGCAGCACGCGCAGGTGCTGCTCCGGGGGCACGCCGAGCAAGGGGGGACCACCCCGCTCGGGCGAGAGCTGCTCGCCGGGAGAATCATGCTCGAGATCGCGGTCGCCTACGTGGCCGGCCGCCCGCCTGTGGACCCCGCCCGGATCGCCGTGAGCCTGGAGACCTTCGCCGAGCCGGTCCGGCTCGTCCTGGGGACTCTGCGGCAGGCGGGGCTCGTGCTGGAGCTTCCAGGCGGCGGGTTCGTGCCCGCGCGGCCGCTCGCGAACATCACCCTCGCGGATGTGCGGCGGGCGATGTCGGGCGAGGCGCCTCGACACGAGGGGGCCGCCGAGGCGGGGATCGTCGCGTCCCTTCTCTCCGAGGCCGAGGGCACCGCTGCCTCGACCCTGGCCCGGACGGCCTACGACGCGCTCTGCGCGGCCTCGGTGTCTCCTCCCGCCTTGCCGGTCGGCGCGCGGCGGCCGCGCGCGTCGAGCGAGCTGTCCTGACCCGCTCCCGGCGGGGGCGCCACCCGTGCATACGTCCGGAACCCTTGCTGATTTCCGACCCTTGGGCTAGGCTTTCGCGAACTCGCATGGCTTCCAGGGTTGGGGGGCCTCCCACGTGCCGGAGCGATGCATGCTGAAGTCCGACCTCATCAACATCCTCGTGACGAAGCGAGGTGTGACCCAGAAGCAGGCCGAGGCCACCATCGAGAACATCTTCGAGTCCATGAAGACGGCGCTGTGTGGGGGTGAGAACATCGAGATCCGCGGGCTTGGGGCCTTTCACGTGAAGCACTACGAAGGCTACCAGGGCCGCAATCCCAAGACGGGCGAGGTCATTCCGGTAAAGCCCAAGCGGGGGATCCTGTTCCGCACGGGCAAGGAGCTGAGAGACCGGGTGAATCGGGCGGATGAGGAGGCTGCGGCGGCCGCCGCCCAGGAACGCCAGGAAGGCGGGGGCGGAGCGCCTCCCATCGCAGCCGGAGGCACCGGGTAGGTCGGCGGTCCACGTTCACGCCGCCATCCCCATCGCGATCCGGCCCAGCGGCCGGACCGCAAGGGTCTCGGGGAGCTCTTGATAGGAGAGCACCGTCAGGCGCGGGAAGCGCGGCGAGACCACCTGTCGCACCGCCCGCCGGATCTCCGGAGCGGTGAGGAGCACCGCCTCGGCTTCCCCTTCTGCCTCGGCGAAGGCCCGCTCGAGATCGTCGAGGAGCGCGAGCGTCGCCCCAGGTGCCAGCACCGCCGCCCCGTCGCACAGCGCCTCGCGCAAGGCACCCTCTGCCGCGGGGTCGAGGAGGAGCGCGTGGAGGACGCCGGAGGGCGCGTGAGCATGGGCGAAGTGGCGGCGGAGCGCTCGCCTGCAACTCGAAGCCAGCCCGGCCGCGCCCCTGGCCGCGCCACCCGCCTCCAGCATCGCGTCGAGGAGGGTCCGCATGGGCCGGATGGAGACGCCCTCCTCGAGCAGCGCGCGCAGCACCTCGGCGAGGAGGGGCGCGGGGAGCTGTCGTGCGGCTTCACGGATCAGGGCCGGATGCGAGGCTTCCAGACCCTCCACCATCGCCTGCACCTCCTGGACGCCGACGAGGAGGTGCGCGTGGCGGCGGAGCGCCGCCGCGGCAGACGCGGCCACCCGCTCCCAGGGATCGCGCACGGGGGCGACCGCTGCCGCGCGCTCCGCGTCGGTGGACGAGATACGGGCCGCCAGTGCGCCGGTGAGCGGCTCCGGCTCCCTCGCGGCGAGGATGCCCAGGGCGTGCAGCTCGGCCGGCGACACCAGCGCCAGCCGCTCTCCAAGGCGGGCGAAGCCCGAAGCCGCCGGAACCTCGTCCACGAGGAGGCGCCATGCGCCGGGGGCGAGCCCGCCCCGACGCACCTGCACAGGCGGAAGGCGAACGCCCAGCTCGGTCCAGAGGTCGCTCGCCAGCGAGGGTAGGAGCTCGCGTGCGACCCGGTCGCTTCCGGCGAGGTCGTCCGCGAGCTCGAGGACTACGGGAGAGCGGGTGCTACCTTCACCCGCGTCCGGGGCCCGGTCCGCGGGGCCTTGCGCCGCCGGAGCCCGACCGGCGCCACCACGCCGGAGATGAGCGAAGCGCGCGCCCAGGCCCGCCGCAGCCGCCACGAGGAGGAAGGGCACCGCCGGCATGCCCGGCGCGAGGGCCGCGCCAGCGCAGAGGACTGCCACGGCTGCCAGCGGCCGCGGATCTCCGAAGAGCTGCCCTGCCATCTCCTCCGCCAGCGAGCCCCCCTCCTCCTCGGCCGCGACGCGGGTGACCGCGACGCCCGCAGCGAGCGACACCAGCAGGGCGGGGATCTGCGCCGCGAGCCCATCGCCGATGGCGAGGATCGCGTAGCGCCGCGCCGCCGCCTCCAGGCTCATGCCGTGGAGGAGCCCCGCAAGGAGCCCGCCCAGCACGTTCACGATCACGATGGCCACTCCGGCCAGCGCATCGCCCTTCACGAACTTGAGCGCACCGTCCATCGCCCCGTAGAGCTGCCCCTCGCGCTCGAGCGCGCGCCTGCGGCGCCTCGCCTCGGCGGGGTCGATGCTCCCGGCGCGCAGCTCGGCGTCGATGGACATCTGCTTGCCGGGGAGCGCGTCGAGGGTGAAGCGCGCGGCGACCTCCGCGACGCGCTCGGCTCCCTTCGCGACCACCAGGAGCTGGACGACGGTGAGGATCGCGAAGACGACGCCCCCCACCACCCAATCGCCCGCGACCACCACCCGGCCGAAGGCGTCGATGACCCGGCCCGCCTCCCCGCGCGAGAGCACGAGCCGGGTGGAGCTCACCTCCAGCGCGAGCCGCAGGAGGGTGGTGAAGAGGAGGAGCGTGGGGAAGCTCGCGAAGCGGAGCGCGTCCCTCGCGAACAGCGCCACCACCAGGATGGTGGCCGAGAAGGCGAGGCTGAAGGCGAGCCCCAGATCCACCATCCACGGGGGGAGGGGGGCGAAGAGCGCGCTCACCAGGGCGAGGGCGGCGGCGGCGAGGGCGAGGTCGGAGAGCCCGCGCGGCGCGCGGAGACGGCGAAGACGTCGGATCATGGCAGGTCTCCCAGGCTGGTCCCGTGCACGTGCACCAGGACCGCGGCGGCGGCTTCGTACAGCTCCTCGGGGATGGATTCCCCGACGTCGGCGAGGCGGTGGAGCGCGCGGGCGAGCGCGATGTCGCGCACGATGGGGATTCCCGCCCGCCGAGCCTCGGCGCGCAGGCGCGCCGCCTCCGCCCCGAGCCCCTTCGCGAGCACCGTGGGCGCTTCGGCGCTCGCCCGGTCGTGATGGAGCGCGACCGCGACATGGGTGGGGTTCACGACGAGGCAAGTGGCCGCGCTCACGGGGGAGGCGCTCGAGAGCGACCTGTGCAGCCGGCGCCGCTCGCCGCGGAGCGAGGGATCGCCGTCCTCCTCGCGCCGATCCCGCGCCACCTCCTCGCGCGTCATGAGGAGCGCGCGCCGGTGCCGGCGGGCGGAGAGGGCCAGGTCGAGCGCGCCGAGAGCGAGGAGCAGCGCAGCGAGCTCGAGGGCGAGCTCGAAGGCCGTCCGGGCGCCGAGGGTCAGCGCCGCGCCCGGCGCGAGCCTGGGCGAGGCCATCAGGGCAGGCGCGGCGCCGCGGAGGTGCTGCCAGCCGAGCCCGAGCGCCCCGGCGGTCTGGAGCGCACCGAGGGCCGCGCGCGCGGCGCCCTCGCCCGAGACGATCCGTCGCAGTCCTGGGCCGAGGGCGAGTCGAGCCGTTCGAAAGTGGATCGCCTCGGGCGCGAAGAGCCCCCGCGCCTGGAGCGCGCCGGCGAGCAGGGCCGCTCCCGCCGCGGCCGCGCAGGGTGGGAGGGAGAGGCGCGCGAGGAGGGAGAGCGCTCCCAGGATCGCTCGCCAGGGCTCGACGAGCTCGACGGCCGAGCCGGCCAGGGCGCGCCGCAGCTCGCGGGCGAGGACCGCGGTGGAGGACCGCCCGGTGGCGGCGAGCGCGGCCAGTCCGGCCGCGAGCGCGACCGCGCCGGTGAGGAGGCGCGAGGTGGCGATCTCGCCCCGGCGGCGGGCCTCCCGCAGGCGGCGCGGGGAGGGCGGCTCGGTACGCCGCCCGCTCACGGCTGCCCCCCGGAGAGGCTGCCGAGGAGGCGGGCCGACAGGGCGACCCCGCTCACCATGCGGCCGGCGAGGGCGGCCGCCGGCAGCGCCAGCGCCAGGAGCCCGGCCGCAGCGCGCGCGGGCTGAGCTGCGCTGGAAGCTTGAAGCTGTGGGGCGAGGCGCGCCGCGAGGGCGAGGGCGAGGTCGGCCGCGAGCACGCCGGCGGCTGCGGGGGCGCCCAGGGCGAGCGCCAGGGAGAGGAGCTCGCCCGCGCTCGCCCCGGTCATGGCGAGGAGCCCGACCGAATGCGCAGCCGTCCCGGCGGGCACGGCGCGGAACGTCTCGAGGAGCGCGTGGACCACCAACCGGTCGCCTCCCGCCGTCGCGGCCAGCACCACCAGCGCCTGCGCCAGGAGATCTCCGCTCGCCGACTCGCGCTGGCGGAGCGCCGCGACGTGCAGCTCGGCGAGCGTCGCGCCGCGCAAGGTGTCGATGAGACGGCCGCCCGCCCGTGCGGCCTCGAACGGCATGGACGCCACCAGCGCGAGCGCGGTGCCGAGCCCGAGCTCCCGGGCTCCCCCGGCGAGGACGGCGAGCCCGTCCGCGGTGAACGGCAGGCAGCCCCCCGCAGCCCAGGCCGAGGCGCCCAGCCCGAAGGCGAGCGCCAGGCGCACGATTCCCGGGACGAGCGGCCCGCCGAGAAAAGGGCAGAGCAGCGCCACCGGCAGGAGGCGAAGACCATGCAGCCCGGCAGCCAGGATCGACGGCGCCAGATCGGAGACGGGGCTCACGGCGCGATCCGGGGGAGCAGCTCGAGGCAAGTGGCCGCGAAGCGGAGCACGCGTGCGCCGATCCAGGGGCCGGACACGCCAAGCGCGACGAGCACCGCCGCGAGACGGGGGACGACCGCGAGGCTGTTGTCCTGAACCTGCGTGGCGGCCTGAAGCACGCCCGTCACCAGGCCGACCGCGAGTGCCGCGAGCAGCGGCGGCGCCGAGACCACGAGGACGAGGAGCACCGCTTCGCGAGCGAGCCCGAGGAAGGTGGCGTCCATGGCGGGTCAGCCCTGGTAGCCGAGGACGAGGGCGCGGGCGAGGAGCTTCCAGCCGTCCACGGCCACGAAGAGGAGGAGCTTGAAAGGCAGGGCGACGCTGGTGGGCGAGAGCTGCGTCAGCCCGAGCGCGAGCAGCACGTTCGCGACGAAGAGATCCACCACCAGGAAGGGCAGGAAGATGAGGAAGCCCATGGTGAAGGCGCGCCGCAGCTCGGAGACCACGAAGGCGGGCGCGAGCACCGCGAAGTCGGCGTCGCTCACCGAGGCTCGCCCCGCCGGAGGCCGGCCGCGTCGCGCCAGCTCCGCGAAGGTGGCGCGGTCGTCGGGCCTCGCGAACCGGGCGAGGAAGGCGCGCAAGGGCTCCGCGGCCTCGCCCGCGGCCTGCAGCGTGCGCTCCACCCCGCCAGGCCCCACCGCCCGGGCCCTGGCGTACGACTCCTCCGCCACTGGGCTCATCGCGAGAAAGGTGAGCACCAGGGCGAGGCCGGTGATGGCAGACGAGGGGGGGATCTGCGGCGCCCCCAGCGCGGAGCGCGTCACCGAGAGCACCACCGCCATCTTGAGGAAGGAGGTGACCATCACGAGAGCGATGGGCGCCAGGGCCAGGGCGCCCAGCAGCAGCAGGAGGTCGGCGGGTCGTTCGGCCATCCCGGCCGATGGAAGAGTGGCGAGGGCGATCACGGGAGGTCACCAGGGGACGCGCGGTGGAGGAGGGTCACGCCGGAAGCGCCGTAGCCCACCAGCAGTCGGTCGCCTCCGAGGGACAGCACGGCGACGCCGGTGTCACGGCCGAGGGCGTGCCGCTCGAGCACGGTGATCCGCGGGGCGGCGGCGGCGGAGGACCGGCGGCGTGCCAGGACGAGCCCGCCGGCCAGCAGCGCGACGAGACCGAGTCCCCGGAGCGCCATCGCCGAGCCCGAGCCGCCGGCCAGCGCAGCGAGCGCGGCGAGGCCGAGGGCGCCGAGGAGCAGCGCCCGATCGCGGGCGCGGGCGGGGAGAGCACGGAGGGTCATGGCAGTGCGCCCACCTCGGCGATGCGCACGCCGAGGGTGCCACCGAGGTCGACGAGCTGTCCGCGCGCCACGGCGCGCTCGCCGGCGCGAAGCACGACGGTGCCATCGGCGCGCACGTCGAGCGGGAGCGCGGCGCCCGGCTCGAGGCGCGCCAGCTCGCCCAGCGTGACGTTCACGCGCGCGATCTCGACGGCGAGGGTGATGGGATAGCTGGCCTGAGTCTCGGTCATGCGGATCTCCTCGACGTGAAGGAAGTGAGACTCTCGGCGGCCTCGCACCTCGAGACCCCCGGGCAGCACGAGCGCGGCCGGAGGCGCGGGGTGGTCGAGCACGAGCACGTCGCCGGGCGCGAGGGGCGCGAGCTCCTCCAGCGCGAGCGAGCACGCGCCGTCCCGCAGCGAGCACCCCACCTGCGCAAAAGCGGCGGCCTCCGGCAGCTCCGGCGCTCCCGCCGCGAGGTGGGCGATGGCAGCGGGATCGATGAGGAGGCGGGCGGTCCCGCGGTCCGGGCCGAGCTGGAGCTGCAGATCGATGGCGAGCGCGCCGCCCGTGAGGAGCTGCGAGGGGGGCTCGGAGGCCAGCCGGGGAACGAGCGCGCCCGCCGGGGTGGACGTCACTGCATCGATGGCCACCAGCGCGAGCAGCTCGAGGACGCTCGACTCGGCCTCGGTCGCGGCGAGCACGGCCGGCAGGGCGCCGGACGCGCCCGCCAGACGCCGCAGGGCGCGGGCGACGAGCGCCGCGTCCACCTCGAGCCACGCGCCGGCCCCGACCGCTTCGAGGCAGAAGCCCACGCGGGCGAGCCCGGGTCCGCCGCGACGCGCGGGCGGGGCGAGGGGGGTCGCCGTGATCTGCACCGGGACCCCCAGCAGCGCCCCGACGGCACCGGCCGCAGCGTCCAGGGCGGCGCGCCCTGCGGACCGGGCGGGGGGCGCCAGCAGCGCGAACCCGCGGGACACGCTGGGGAGGATGAAGGGGAGCGGCATGCACGACCCTTGTCCACGGCGCGTGCCAGCCCGGACAGGCCCGCGGGAGCGCTCGCGAGGGCCGCTGCCCGGGCGCGGCGCGCCCCGCCCGTCCGTCCGGCGGCCGAGCTCCGCGAGGTCAGCGAGAAGAGCCCCCTCGGCAGGAGAGTGCGTCCCCGCCCACGCGGAGGTCGCGCGCGAGGCGGGCGAGGAGCGGCGGGAGGAGGAGCTCGCATCCCGGAGGCGGGCGGCCGCTCACGAGGCAGGCGGACAGAGCTTGCAGGCGCTCCCCCCGCGAAAGCGCACCCAGGCGCGCCGCCTCCAGGGATGCAGCCGCCCCGTGCGGCCCGGCGATGTGCGCGAGGAGCCGGCCGGCGCGTGCGGGGGCGAGCGCCGCCGCCACCGCCGCCAGCCGCCCCAGCCGCGGCGTCACGGCGCGTCACCCGGTGGCGGAGCCGCTCCGCCGGTGGTCGCCGCCCGCCGCGCGAGCTCCAGGAGCTTTCGCCACAGGGGCGCGGAGCCCCTGCCGCCCGAGAGCAGCGCGAAACCCCCGAGCGCCGCCAGCAGCGCACCGGCGAGGAGCGTCCGGCGAGGCGTTCTCGCCGGCGGCGCGGCCGGGCGGGAGCGGGCGCCCTCCGCGACAAGCACTGACACGGCGGCTGCGTCGAGACCGGGGACCGCCCCGGCCACGAGCGAACGCACCCCCGCCGCCATGGGCTCCACCTCGCCCCGGGCGCCGGCCCTCACCTTGAGCAGGACCGCGGCGCGAGGGGGTGGTGCGGACTCGGGGCGGAGGGGATCGGGAGGGGGAAGCGCCAGGTGGACCCGGGCTTCCACCACTCCCTCGATGGACTGGAGGGTGCGGGCCAGCTCTCCGGAGAGGGCGTGGAGGTACAGGGCGCGCTCCTCGGAGGCGGTGGGTACCACGCTCGTCTTGCCGAAGACCTCCGCGAAGCCGGGTGGCCGCGGGCGTGCGAGCTCGCCCTCGGTCACGATGCCGCGGGCGCGAGGCGCGTCGGAGGCCGGGACTTCCACCCGCCAGCCCCCTTCGGATCCCTCCTCGCGCCGCTTCTCGGCCGCGATCCCGTCGCGATCCAGCGCGACCACCACGCGGTTCGCCTGCCTCTCGTCGAGGCCGTGGAGGAGCTCCTCCCGGCCGCAGCCTGCGAAGGCGACCAGACCGAGGAGGAGGAGGGCGGGGGCTCGGGTCGGGGTCGCGGTCGGGATCAGGGTCGCGGTCGCCCGTCGGCGAGGTCGTTCGTTCACGGTGCGCTCCACTTCAAACCTGCGTGTTCACGGCCTGCTTGATGGTGGAGACGCCTGCCTCGACCACCTTGGACGCCAGGTCCACCGTCTGTGAATAGCGGTAGGCGTCCGCTTGCAGCGCGAGGAGCTCCTGGGGGCGAAAAGTCTGGCCGCTGCGGGCGGCGGCGATGGCGCCGTCGAGCCGGGCGCGCGCGCCCTCGATGGCGGCGAGCGCGATGCGGGCGGGGCTCTGCGCAGGCAAGGCCGCGGCGCAGGGCGGCGGATGTGCGGCGCTGGCGCGGAGAGCGGCGCCGAACGAGGGGCGGGGCGCGATGGGTGGAGCGGTGGCGCGCGCGACCGCCACGCCGCCGAGTGCGGGGAGGGCCATGGCGGTCAGTGGATGTTGTTGATGGCGGCCTTGGCGCTATCGTGCCGGACCTTCATCACGTTCGTCACCGCCGTGAATTCGCGGCTCTCGCGCTGCATGCCTTCCTGGAGCTGCAGGTACTGGAGGTTGAAGGTCTGGGCCTCCTGCTGCAGCGCGCGGGTGGCGTCGAGCACGTCCCCTCCACCGCCGCCCGGGAGCGGGGCTCCCGCGATCCCCAGCCCGTTGCCGGGCGCAGCCGCGGCCCGCAGGGCCCCCGCCAGCACGGCGCCGCCGGGCACGAACGGAGCGGCGAGCGACACCGAGCTCGCGACGGTGGAGGCGACCGAGGAGGCCGCGCTGCGGAGCGCGGTGCTGAAGCGGCCGGGCTCGGCCTTGCGTTCGGTGGAGGGTGCGACGACGAGCGATCCGATGCGTTCCATGGAGGGTCCTTTCCCTCCTCGCCGCCGGAGCAACGCGCGTGCCGCCGGCCCCGAGCGCGCCGCTTCCGGAGCCCACGCTCTTTCCACCGCTTCGAAGGGAGCGCTCGACGGCCGTCCCGCCGACCCTGCGTCCGCCGCGCGTGCTGTCGCGGCCCGCTCCGCCGGTCAGGTGACCGTGGCGCCGAAGAGCCGCCCCACGCCGTAGGTGATGCCGGCCGCGAGCGCGCCCAGCGCCAGCATCCGCGCGCCCCCACGCCAGGGGCTCGTCCCGGACAGGAACCCCACCAGCATCCCCACCCCCCCCAGGACCACGCCAGCGACGCCGGCGGCGACCAGCACGGCCGCCGTGCCCGCCAGGAAGAGGAACGGGATCACCGGGACCGCCGCGCCGATCGCGAACATCACGAAGGACGACCCGGCCGCCTGCACCGGCGAGCCGAGGTCTTCGGGATCGAGCCCCAGTTCCTCGCGCACCAGGGTGTCGAGCGCGTGATCGGGGTTCTTGAAGATCTCCGTCGCGGTCTGGGTGGCCTGCTCCGGCGAGAGCCCCTTCCCCTGGAAGATGAGGGCGAGCTCGGCCGCCTCCTCCTCCGGAGCCTCCTCCACCTCGCGCTTCTCCATGTCGATCTGCCGGGCCAAGAGGTCGCGCTGGCTCGCGACCGAGGTGTACTCGCCGACGGCCATGGACGAGGCTCCGGCCAAGAGCCCGGCAAAGCCGGTGACGAGGAGGGTGCGGGTGTCGTGCACCGCCCCCGCGACGCCGAGCACGAGCGACAGGTTCGAGACCAGCCCGTCGTTCATCCCGAAGATGGCGGCCCGCACCGCGCCGGCTCGCCCGCCGCCTCGATGCCAGCGCTCGCGCACCGAGATGGCGCCGCGCGCGCCGTCCGGGGCGCTGCCCTTCATCACCTGCAGCCGCTCGCGATGCTCCCGCTCCTCCTCCGCCATGGCGGTGGCGGACGCTCCGCCCTGCTGCCGGTACTTCTCCGCGTCGTTGCCCTCGTTCTCCACCACCAGCGGGAGCACGGCCGCAGTGCCGAGCCGGCGCGCGAGCCAGAGGAGCGTCCGCACCCGCGAGGACGGGCGCTCCGGGGGCAGCGGCGCGCCCGCATCCTGGAGCTTGCGCGTCCAGACGTCGGCATGGCGCCGCTCCCCGGCGGCCAGGTCGCGAAAGGAACGGGCGCGCTCCGGGTCCTTCTCCACCGCGGCGAGCCCCTCGTAGAGCGCCGCGCCGTCCCACTCATCGACGAGGTTCTGCAGCCAGAGGTGGGCGCGGGGGTGCGGGGCGACGGCCATTCGCCCCACTTAACGGAGCGGAGCGCCCGCCACAGGCTGCGCCGCCACCGCTCGCCTCCCGCGGAGGCCCGCGCTATAAGAACCCCCCTTCCCGGAGCCCCAAACGTGCAGATCCTCCACACCGATTCGCCCGAATTCGCCCTGCGCTGGGCCCGCCTGTGCGCGCGCGGTTCCGAGGAGGACGAGCCCGGGGTCCGCGAAGCTGCGCTCGCCATCGTGGCCGACGTCCGCGCGCGGGGCGACCTCGCCCTGGTGGAGGCTACCGCGCGCCTCGACGGTTGGGCGCCTGGTGGCGCGGCGGAGCTCGAGCTGGGCCCGGCAGAGTTCCGCGCTGCCCACGACGGGCTGCCGCGGGGGGCCCGCGCGGCGCTGAAGCTCGCCGCCGTTCGCATCCGGGCCTTCCACCTGCGCGAGCGCCAGGCCGAGGTGCCGCCCTTCCGCGACCTCACCGGCGCGGTGCTGGGCCAGGTCACGCGGCCGCTCGGACGGGTGGGCGTGTACGCGCCCGGCGGCACCGCGCGCTACCCCTCCACCATCCTCATGACGGCCATCCCCGCGCGCGTCGCCGGCGTGCGCGAGATCGTGGCCTGCTCGCCGGGCGCGCGCGGCTCGGGGCGCGTCGACGCCTGGACGCTCGCGGCCTGCCACGTGGCGGGGGTGTCGAGGCTGTTCCGCGTCGGCGGCGCCCAGGCGGTAGCGGCGCTCGCCCATGGCACCGCGACGGTCCCCGCCGTCGACAAGATCTGCGGGCCGGGCAACGCCTGGGTGGCCGCCGCCAAGCGCATCGTCTTCGGCACCGTCGACATCGACATGATCGCAGGGCCCACCGAGATCGCCATCGTGGCCGGGCCCAAGGCCGACCCGGCCGAGGCAGCGAGCGACCTCCTCGCCCAGGCCGAGCATGACGTGCGGGCCGTCGCGATCCTGCTCACGCCGTCGGCGAAGCTCGCGAGCGCGGTGCAGGCGGAGGTCGAGGTGCAGCTCGGGGATCTCCCCCGCGGCTCCATCGCCCGGCGCGCGGTGGAAGAGCGAGGCGCCATCCTCCTGACGGCGGACGTGGCCGAGGCGGTGCGCCTGGCGGACGACTTCGCCCCGGAGCACCTGTCGCTGCTCCTCCCCCACGCGGCGCGCTGGCTCTCCAAGGTGTCGCGGGCGGGGGCGATCTTCTGCGGCCCCTCCACCCCCGAGGCGGTGGGCGACTACGTGGCCGGCCCGAGCCACGTCCTCCCCACGGCCGGCACCGCCCGCTTCGCTTCTCCGCTGTCGGTGGCGACGTTCCGCCGCCGGATGAGCATCGTCGAGTTCTCGCCGCGCGGCCTCGCGCGGGTCGCGCCGGCCATCGAGGCGCTCGCGGGAGCGGAGGGGCTCGAAGGCCACGCCCGCGCCGTCCGCATCCGGGTGAAGCGCTCGGCCGTGATGGGCTCGCGCAAGCAGCGGGCGCGCGCGGGGCGGCGATGAGCTGGCGGGAGCACCTGCGCGAGACCATCCCGGGGCTGACGCTCTACCGCCCATTCGACTACGGCGCGGCGCCGGCGGGGCTGGTGCGGCTCGATGCCAACGAGTCGCCCTTCGGCCCCGACCCGGAGGAGATCCTGGCGGCGCAGGACGCGCTCGGCAGGCTCGCCCTCCACCGCTACCCGGAGGTCTCGGCGCGCCCGCTGCGCGAGGCGCTGGCGGAGCGCTGGGGGGTCTCTCCCGAGACCCTCCTGCTGGGCAACGGCTCCGACGAGATCATCTCCATCCTCGTCACCGCCTTCGGTGGCGGGAGGGGCGGCGAGCCGGGCCGGGTGCTCTTTCCAACCCCCACCTTCGGCGAGTACGAGGCCATCGCGCTCGCGCACGGCGCCCTGCCGCTGCCGGTGCCGCTCGGCCCGGACTTCGCGCTGGACGAGCAGGCGCTCCTCGCGGCGATCGCACGCCATCACCCAGGGCTCGCCTTCCTCGCGTCGCCCAACAACCCCACCGGCAACCGCTTCGACGAAGAGGTGATGCTTCGGCTCGCGGCGGCCATGGATGGAGTGCTGGTGGTGGACGAGGCGTACGCGGACTTCGGCGGCGCGACCCTCCTCTCCCGCGCCGGCTCGGCGCCTGGCCTCTTCGTCATGCGCTCGCTCTCCAAGATCGGGCTCGCGGGCCTGCGCCTGGGCGCGCTGGTGGGCCCCAGGGACGCCATCGCCGAGCTCGACAAGGTGCGGCTCCCCTACAACGTGAACGCGCTCTCCATCGCGGTCGCGCTGGCCGCGCTCGGTCGCCCGGAGCGCCTCGGCGAGCGAATCCGGCGCGTGGCCGAGAGCCGCCAGGCCCTAGAGAGCGGACTGCGCGAGCTGCCCGGCCTCGAGCTTTTTCCCAGCGATGCCAACTTCGTGCTGGTCCGCATGCGCGGCGACGCGCGCGCCGTGTGGGAGGCGCTCCTCGCGCGAGGGGTGCTGGTGAGGCTCCTCTCGCGAGCCGGGCCGCTCGACCGGTGCCTTCGCATCACCGCCGGGACGGCGGAGGAGAACGACGCATGCCTGAGAGCCCTCCGCGAGGTGCTGGCGTGAGCCCGGTCGCCCCCGACGCGGCGCCCGTGCCAGCGCCTCGGACTGGAAAGGTGGAGCGCGCCACCCGCGAGACCGACGTGAAGCTCGCGCTCCGGCTCTCGCCGGGGCCGGCCGCCATCGACACCGGCGTGCCGTTCTTCGACCACATGCTGGAGCAGCTCTCGAAGCACGGCGGCCTAGCGCTCGAGGTGAAGGTCAAGGGTGACCTGCACATCGACGCGCACCACACGGTGGAGGACGTCGGCATCGCTCTCGGCGATGCGCTCCGCCAGGCGCTGGGGGACAAGGCAGGTCTGGCGCGCTACGGGCAGGCCACCGTGCCGCTCGACGAGGCGCTGGCCGAGGTGGTGGTGGATCTCTCCGGCCGTCCCCACCTCACCTGGAACGCCGGTCTCCCCTCCGGGAAGAGCTTCATCGGGACCTTCGACGTCGACCTCACGCAGGACTTCTTCCAGGCCTTCGTGAACCACGCCCGCATGTGCCTGCACGTCAACGTGCGGTATGGCCGGAACCTGCACCACGTCGTCGAGGCCATCTTCAAGGCGGCGGCGCGGGCGCTGCGTGCGGCGACGGCCGTGGAAGGCGCGGGGGTGCCGTCCACCAAGGGAACGCTGTGACGGCGGTCGCGCTCGTCGACTACGGCGCGGGAAACCTACGCTCGGTGGAGAACGCGCTGCGCGAGGTGGGTGCCATCGTCGAGGTGACGCGCGATCCCGACGCGGTCCGCCGGGCCGGCCGGGTGGTCATCCCGGGCCAGGGCTCGATGCGCGCCTGCGCCGACGCCATGCGGGCCTCGGGGTGCGCTGGGGCGCTGGTGGAGGCCATCGGCCGCGGCGCGCGCGTGCTCGGCATCTGCGTGGGCTTGCAGATGCTCTTCGAGGACGGAGACGAGCACGGCGGCGCGCGTGGGCTCGGCCTCGTGCCCGGCCGTGTCGAGCGGCTGCCGGACGGGGTCAAGCTCCCGCACATCGGCTGGAGCCGCGTGCGCGCCACCGCGAGCTGTCCCCCGCTCTTCCGCCCGCTCGACGGAGAGTACGTCTACTTCGCGCACTCGTACGCCGCGCCGGCGGATGCTCGCGGGGCGGCGCTCCTGTGCGAGCACGGCCGGCCCTACCTCGCCGCGCTGGCGGACGGCGGCGTCCTCGGCGTGCAGTTCCATCCCGAGAAGAGCCAGCGGGTGGGGCTCGCCATGCTGGAGAGGTTCGTCTCCGCGTGACGCTCGTCATCCCCGCCATCGACCTCATGGATGGGCAGGTGGTGCGGCTCGCCGCCGGCGACTTCGCCGCGCGCACCGTGTACGCCGCCGCTCCGGCCGAGGTGGCGAGGCGCTTTCGCGACGCCGGAGCCCAGCGGATCCACGTGGTGGACCTCGACGGAGCCCGCGCCGGGCGGCCGGTGAACACCGCCGCGGTCGAGGCTATCGCCGCCACGGGGGCCGAGTTCGAGGTGGGAGGGGGGCTGCGCACGCTGGAGGACGTGGAGCGGGTGCTCGCGCTCGGCGCTCGCTTCGCGGTGCTCGGCACCGCCGCCGTCCAGCGGCTCGACCTGGTGCGTGACGCCTGTGCGCGCTTCCCGGGGCGCATCGTCTGCGGCATCGACGCCCGGGGCGGCGAGGTGAAGGTGGCCGGGTGGGAGCGCGGCACCGGGCTCGCGGCGGCTGAGGTCGCCCGGCAGGTGCGCGAGGCGGGGGTCCGCCTGGTCGAGTACACCGACGTCGCGCGGGATGGCATGTTCACCGGGGTGGACGCCTCCGGCGCGGCGGCGCTCGCCCGCGAGGCGGGGGTGGAGGTGGTGGCCTCCGGCGGCGTGGCGTCGCTGGAGGACGTGCGCGCCTGCGCGGCGGCGGGCCTGGCGGGCGTCATCGTGGGCAAGGCGCTGTACGAGGGGCGCATCGACCTCGCCGAGGCGCTGCGCGCCGCGGGCGAAGGGTAGGGGACCCAAGGTGCCCGCGAAGCGCATCATCCCCTGTCTCGACGTGAAGGACGGCCGCGTGGTGAAGGGCGTCCGCTTCCTCGAGCTGCGCGACGCGGGCGATCCGGTGGAGGCGGCCGCCCGCTACGACGCCCAGGGCGCCGACGAGCTCACCTACCTCGACATCGCCGCCACCCGCGAGAACCGCGGCACGCTGCTCGCTCTCGTCGAGCGCACGGCCGCGCGCGTCTTCGCGCCGCTCACCGTCGGCGGAGGGGTGCGCAGCGAGGCGGAGATGGTGGCGCTCCTCCGGGCGGGGGCCGACAAGGTGAGCGTGAACTCGGCGGCGGTGGCCGACCCTGAGCTGGTGGGCAGGCTCTCCGCGGTCGCGGGCGCGCAGGCCCTGGTGGTGGCGGTGGACGTGAAGCGGCGCCCCGGAGCTGGGGCTCCGCAATGGGAGGTCTTCGTGGCGGGAGGCTCTCGCCCCACCGGCCGCGAAGGGGTGGCGTGGTGTGCCGAGGCGGCGCACCGGGGGGCGGGGGAGCTGCTCCTCACCAGCATGGACCGCGACGGCACGCGGGCGGGCTACGACCTCGAGCTGCTCCGGCGCGTGTGCGGCGCGGTGAACGTGCCGGTGATCGCCTCGGGTGGGGTGGGGACGCTGGAGCACCTCGCCGAGGGGCTGCGGATCGCGGACGCCGCGCTCGCTGCGAGCATCTTCCACGACGGTCAGCACACCGTGGGCGACGCCAAACGTTTCTTGCGCGACCGCGGCATCGAGGTGCGGCCGTGATCTTCGACCCCGCCGAGCTCGACCGGGTGAAGTTCGACGAGCGGGGGCTCGTGCCGGTCATCGCGCAGGAGGAGGACGGCACCGTGCTCATGCTGGCCTGGGCCGACCGCGAGGCTCTCCTCGCCACAGCAAGGGAGGGGCGGGCCACCTACTGGTCTCGCAGCCGCAAGGCCCTCTGGCGGAAGGGAGACACCAGCGGTCACGTGCAGGAGGCGTTGCGCATCCGGGTGGACTGCGACGGCGACGCAGTGCTCTATACCGTTCGCCAGACCGGCCCTGCCTGCCACGAGGGCCGGCGGAGCTGCTTCCGGTAGGAGGATCCACCATGGCAGACGAGCGCTTCCTGGCCCAGCTCTGGGCCGTCATCGAGTCGCGGCGGGCCGACGCGTCGGCCGACGACAGCTACACGCGCAAGCTCCTCGCCGATCCCTCCAAGCTCCGGAAGAAGATCGCGGAGGAGGGCTACGAGGTGAACGAGGCGCATCAGGCGCTCCTCGCCGGCCGGGACTCGAAGGACCACCTCGCCCACGAGGCCGCCGATCTGCTCTACCACCTGTTCGTGCTGCTCGCGTCGGCCGACGTGACGCCGTCCATGGTGTACGCGGTGCTGGAGCGGCGCCACGCGCCCCCCCCGGCGAGCGCTGCGTCCGAGCGCCCGGCGCCCAAAACCCCTTGACTCTGCCTCGTTTTAGGCCTAAACGGCACGTTCCGTTCGGTGGGCCGGCTCCGGCTCGCCCCCTCTTTCGCGAACGTCCCACGGAATCGAGTGTCCATGACCGGTGTGCGAGTGAAGGATGGCGAGTCGTTCGAGAACGCCATGAAGCGCTTCAAGAAGCAGTGTGAGAAGGCGGGGATCCTGTCCGAGATCCGCAAGCGCGAGCATTACGAGAAGCCCAGCGTGAAGCGGAAGAAGAAGGCCCTGGCGGCGAAGAAGCGCGCCCTCAAGAAGGCCCGCAAGACCTACTAGCCGCTCGAGAGCCGATCGTGCCCATCAAGGAAGCGCTGGACGCGGACCTCAAGACCGCGATGCGGGACAAGGACGCCCTCCGGCTGTCCGTGATCCGCATGCTCAAGAGCGCGGTCAAGTACCGCGAGATCGAGCTCATGAAGGGGCTCGACGACGCCGGCGTGCTGGCCGTGATCGGCTCCGAGGTGAAGCGCCGCCGCGACTCGGTGGAGCAGTATCGCGGGGGCGGCCGCGAGGACCTCGCCTCCAAGGAGGAGGCTGAGATCGCCCTCCTCCAGACCTACCTGCCGGTCCAGCTCTCCCCCGACGAGCTGGCGGGGCTCGTCGACGCGGCCATCGCCCGCGCGGGCGCCCAGGGTCCCAAGGACATGGGCAAGGTCATGAAGGAGCTGCTTCCCGAGGTCCAGGGCAAGGCCGAGGGGAAGACGGTCAGCGAGCTCGTCAAGGCGAAGCTCGCGCCGAAGTAACAGGACGGCGGGGGAGGCCCCCTGATCCCGGAGGCGGTCATCGACGAGGTCCGCGGGCGCGTGGACATCGTGGAGGTCATCGGTCGCCACGTGGAGCTGAAGCGCTCGGGGCGCACCTGGAAGGGCTGCTGCGTCTTCCACGGCGAGCGGACCCCCAGCTTCCACGTCTACCCCGAGGACCGGCACTTCAAGTGCTACGGCTGCGGCGAGTACGGCGACGTGTTCAAGTTCCTGCAGAAGCTGCAGGGCAAGGAGTTTCCCGAGGTCGTGCGAGCGCTGGCGAGCGAGGTCGGGGTCGAGATCCCGGAGCGGGAGGAGGACTCGGCCGAGCACCGCTGGAAACGTCAGGAGCGGGCCGAGGTGGTCGGCGCCTGCGACGCGGCCGCCCGCTACTTCGCGGCGCGGCTCTGGAGCGGCTACGGCGAGCCTGGCCGCGCTTACCTGGAGGGCCGCGGCATCGCGGAGGAGACCGCGAAGCGCTTCCGGCTCGGCCTCGCCTCCACCCAGGGCGACGACCTGGCGCGGCGGCTCCTGCCCAAGGGCGTGGCGGAGGCGGCGCTGGAGAAGGCAGGGCTCGTCGCGCGGCGTTCCGGGGGAGAGCGCTATGACCGCTTCCGCGCGCGGCTCATGTTTCCCATCTCCGGCCTCGATGGCGAGGTGATCGGCTTCGGCGGCCGCACCATGCCGGGCGCGCCGGACAAGCTCGCGAAGTACATCAACTCACCCTCTTCGACCGTATACGAGAAGAGCAAGGTGCTGTACGGCATCGACCTCGCGCGCGAGGCGATCCGCAAGACGCGCTCGGCGGTGCTGGTGGAGGGGTACTTCGACGTGATCGGGCTGCATCAGGCGGGGCTGCGAAACGCGGTGGCGGTCTGCGGGACCGCGCTCACCGCCGATCACGTGGAGCTTCTGAAGCGCTGCGATTGCCGCGAGGTGACGGTGCTGTTCGACGGGGATCCGGCCGGGCTGGCGGCGCCCTCCCGGGCGGCGGCGGCCATCCTTCCGGCAGGCCTCACCGGGAGGGTCGCCATCCTGCCCGCTGCGGGCGGGAAGCTCGACCCCGACGAGTTCGCCCGGGCAGAAGGGCTCCCGGCGGTCGAGGCGCTCCTCTCCGCGGCGCCGCCCCTCACCGAGTTCCTCATCCAGCGCGCCGTGCGCGAGCACTGCGGCCCCGCGCCGGCGCAGGCGTCCATGGAGGGCAAGGTGCTCGCCTTCCGGGAGCTCCGTCCCTTCGTGGCCATGACGCCCTCCGGGCTCGCCCGCACGCTCTTCGAGGAGCGGATCGCGCGTGAGCTCGACGTGAGCCCGGGCGCGCTCGCCGCCGAGGTGGAGCGCTCCTCGGCGGGGGCCGGACGCCGGGCCGGCAAGGCCGCCGTCGCGACCCGCACCGCCCCCTCGGCGACGCGTGCTCCGGCGCGGTCCGCTCCCGCCTCGCGGAAGCCGCGGCCCGCGCACAGGCTCTGGGGCCCGGCCGTGGACGCGCTGGGCATCCTGGCCTCCTTCCCCCGCCTGGCGCAGGCCGCGAGGGAGGAGCAGATCTTCGCTCTGTTTCCGGAGGGGCCGCTGACGGAGCTCCTTCGCGATCTCGTGGCCGGGGCGATCGGCACGGATGCTCTCCCGGCCCGGCTCGCGGCCGAGCTCGGCCCTGGCGAGGCGCAGCACGTCCACGATCTCATCGGCCCCGCGCGCCCGCCGGAGGCGATGGCGGAGCGGGCGCTGCGCACGGCCATCGTGCGCGCCCGCGCGGCGCGCACCGAGGACGAGCTGGACGGCTTGCAGACTGCGCTCACGCGCGCGGGCACGCCGGCGCCGGCCGAGCTCGCCGAAGCACAGCTCGCGACATGGAGAAGGCTGCAGGATCTCAAGAAGCGCCTGGAGGCGCTGGAGCGCGGATGAAAGGCTCGCTGCGGAGGATTCTGGAAAAGTTCAGCGGGCTCGCTCGCCCGCAGCCGATTAGGTCACCGGACCGACCTTCGGATTCCGAGGAGCGCGAGCACATGCCGACGTCGAAGCCCCCTGCCGCGAAGAAGGCGCCGAAGAAGGCGCGGCCGGGCGAGAGCCGGCCCGAGCGGCCCGGCAAGGAGCGCACCGTCAAGGCGACATCGAAGAGCGCACGCACCTCCGCGCGCCAGGCCAAGGCCCCGGAGCGCAAGCCGGCCCGCGTCAAGGCCGAGGCAGCCCCTCCGCCTCCCAAGGCACGCGCCGCGCGAGCAGGCCCGGTGGACAGGCCCGACCGCTCCGAGCGACGCGATCCCGAGCGCCGCGCCAAGGCGGTGGCGGGGCTCGAGCTCGACGTGGATCAGGAGGACGTGCCCGTCGAGGCCGAGGAGCCGGTGGCGAAGGCGAAGAAGCCGCGCCGCGGCGCTCCCGATCCCAAGGCCAAGGACGAAGACGAGGAGGACGCCGCGCCTGCCGACGCGGACGACGACGAGGACGATCTCGCCAGCGTCTCGGAGCGCACGGAGGTCAAGGCGCTGATGGAGCGCGGTCGCGACAAGGGCTTCCTCACCTTCGACGAGGTGAACGACGCCCTTCCCGCGGACATCGTGTCGTCGGAGCAGATCGACGACGTCATGTCGATGTTCGGCGATCACGACATCGAGGTCGTCGACGACGCGAAGAAGATGAAGCTCCCGGATAAGCCGCCGCCGGAGCCGGAGGCGGTCAAGGGCGCCGAGGAGGAGCAGGAGGAGAAGGAAGAGGAGGATCCGGGCGGCAAGTCGAACGACCCCGTCCGCATGTACCTGCGCAAGATGGGCTCGGTCTCGCTCCTCACGCGCGAGGGCGAGGTGGAGATCGCCAAGCGCATCGAGGAGGGCGAGAAGGAGGTGCTCGCCTCGGTGCTGGCGTCCTCCATGGCCATCAAGGAGATCCTCGACCTGGGCGACCGGCTGCGAAAGGGCAAGATCCGCGTCCGCGAGATCATCAAGGACGCCGGCGAGGAGACCCCGGTCGAAGGCGCGGAGGCGGTCGAGGTCGAGGTCGAGGACGTCGATGAGGCGGAGCCGGGCGCAGAGCCCCCGGTGGATGGCGCGCCTGCGGAGCTGACCAGCGCGCCCGGCGCGGGGGCTGGCGAGGTCGCCGGTGCGGCTCCGCCCAAGCTGCCGCGGGACGAGGAGAAGAAGGTCGAGAAGGTCCTCGAGCACATCGAGGCCATCCACAAGCTCGAGAGCGACGTCGTCCAGATGAAGGAGACGCTCGCGGCGAAGAAGTTGACGGACGTGAAGCGCAAGGAGCTGAAGGGCGAGATCAAGGCCGTCGAGCTGCAGATGGTGGAGCACCTCGAGGGCATCGGCCTCAACAAGAAGCAGATCGACCGCATCGTCCAGAAGCTCAAGGGGCTCATCCGGCGCGTGGAGGAGGCGGAGAAGGAGCTCTTCGACTGCGAGCGCCGCGTGGGCGTTCCGGTGAAGGATCTGAAGCGCCTCCTGCGCGATGCGCGCACCGACGAGCTGGAGCGCAAGAAGCTCGCGAAGAAGCTGCGCATCTCTCCGGAGGAGCTGGAGGATGTCGACCGCGACGTGCGCAGCGCGGTGCGCAAGATCATCCGGGTGCAGGAGGAGGCGCTCCTCCCGGTGGAGGACCTGCGCCGGACCTACCGCTCCATCGCCGACGGCGAGGGGCGGGCCGAGCGGGCCAAGACGGAGCTGGTGGAGGCGAACCTCCGCCTGGTGGTGTCGATCGCGAAGAAGTACACCAACCGCGGGCTGCAGTTCCTCGACCTCATCCAGGAGGGCAACATCGGCCTCATGAAGGCGGTGGACAAGTTCGAGTACCGCCGCGGCTACAAGTTCTCGACCTACGCGACCTGGTGGATCCGGCAGGCCATCACGCGCGCCATCGCCGACCAGGCGCGGACCATCCGCATCCCGGTCCACATGATCGAGACCATCAATAAGCTCATTCGCACGAGCCGCTACCTCGTCCAGGAGCTGGGCCGCGAGCCCACTCCGGAGGAGATCGCCGACAAGATGGAGCTTCCGCTCGACAAGGTGCGCAAGGTCCTCAAGATCGCGAAGGAGCCCATCTCGCTGGAGACGCCCATCGGCGAGGAGGAGGACAGCCACCTCGGCGACTTCATCGAGGACAAGGCGATCGTCTCCCCCTCCGAGGCGGTCATCAACATGAACCTCGCCGAGCAGACGCGGAAGGTGCTCGCGACCCTGACGCCGCGCGAGGAGAAGGTGCTCCGGATGCGCTTCGGCATCGGCGAGAAGTCCGACCACACGCTGGAGGAGGTGGGTCAGGACTTCGAGGTGACCCGCGAGCGCATCCGGCAGATCGAGGCCAAGGCGCTGCGCAAGCTGCGCCATCCGAGCCGGTCGAAACGGCTCAAGAGCTTCGTGGAGAACTGAGAAGGACGACAGCCCAGGCGAGTGGGCCCATCGCTTAACGGCAAAGCAGTCGGCTCATAACCGATTTGATCCAGGTTCGAATCCTGGTGGGCCCAAGAAGCTGAGGGGGACGAGCCGGCGCGAGCGCGCCATGGAGGAGCACCTTTGTCGTTGCGTGAGAAGCTGAAGGCTTTGGAAGAGCTGCAGGCGATCGACCTCGAGGTGGGGGGCGTTCAGGGCGAGGCGGCGGCGCTGCCGGCGCGGCGGGCCGACATCCAGGCGGGCGTCGCGACCGCCAAGAAGGCCTACGAGGCGGAGAAAGCCCGGGTCGACGACAACGAGCGGGAGCGCCGCCAGATCGAGTCGCTGCTCGGCATGGAGCGCGACAAGGTCAAGAAGTGGGAGGGCAGACTGGGCGAGATCAAGACGCCCCGCGAGTACGCCGCCATGTCGCGCGAGATCGACATCGCGCGGAAGACGAACGATTCGCAGTCGGAAGGGCTGAAGAACCTCCTCGCCGCTGCCAACGAGCTGGCGAAGAGCGTGGAGACCGCTGCGGACGCGCTCTCCGAGCGCGAGATGGGCGCGAAGGACGAGCTGGCGGCGGTCACCAAGCGGGAGGCCGAATACACGAAGCGGCTGAAGAGCCTCGCCAACAGGCGCAACGAGGCGGCGAAGCTCGTGGACCCCGCGCTGCTGTCTCGATACGAGAACATCAAGCGCCGCCGGGCCGGAATCGCCGTGACCCCGGTGGTGGGCAACACCTGCCGCGGTTGCAATCGCAACATTCCTCCGCAGCTCAGCATCGTCCTGCAGCGGGCAGATTCGGTCGAGACCTGCCCCAACTGCAATCGCATCATCTACTCCGCGGAGGCGGTGAACCCGCCGGCCGCGACGGCCTGACGTGTCGGTCCTCTCCGATCTCCTCCGGTTCATCGCAGCCAACGAGGAGTTGCCGCGGACGCTGAAGCGCTACGCGGGGTACGACCGGGACGCCATCGGCAAGCTCGTGAATGCGGCGGCCGACCGGGTCGAGGAGGTGGACAAGGCGGCAGCCGAGGCCGCTCCCCAGCGCGGTAAGGCGGGCGGGCTCCGGGTGCGCAAGGGGAGCGAGGTCGAGCGGGCCGCGCGCGCCTCCGCGGAGGAGCTCGACGCCGCCATGAACGAGTCCAAGGCCGAGCGCGAGGCGCGCAAGAAGGAGCGCACCGCCGCCGCCGACCGCGAGCGCGCGGAGCTGGCCGCCAAGGTGGTGGAGCGCCCGCCGCGCACGCGCCTCTTCACCGATGGGGCCGCCCGCGGCAACCCTGGCCCAGCCGGCGCGGGTGCGGTCATCGTCAGCCCGGCCGGCCACATCGTGGCGAAGGTCGGGAAGTTCCTGGGCGACAGCACCAACAACGTGGCCGAGTACACCGGGCTCATCCTGGGTCTCAAGCGGGCCAAGGCGATGGGCATCAAGGAGCTCGACGTCTTCTCCGACTCGGAGCTCATGGTGAAGCAGCTCGCCGGCGACTACGCGGTGAAGGCCGATCACCTCCGGCCGCTGCACGACGAGGCCAAGATGCTGCTGCGCGCCTTTCCGGAGGTGCTCCTGGCGCACATCCCGCGCGAGCAGAACGCCGCCGCCGACGAGATGTCGAACCGCGCCATCGACGAGCGGCTGTAGCCCGCGGGATCGCGCCGGGCTGCGACCTCGGTGAGGCACGTGGAGCGCAGTGCCGAGCTCCCGGCCTATCCGTGCATTGGCGGCGGCGAAAGCATCGGGGGCCGCGCCGGCCCAGCCGGACACCCCCCGACCCTGCAGGCGCCTCGAGTCGTGCGTCGATCCCTTTGCTCCCGGCGCCTCCGCGGTGCTACATCCGAGGCGCCGGAGCCGCCTGGGCGAACGCGTCGGCTTGCAGGGCAGGGGCCGCCGAGGAAAGTCCGGGCACCACAGGGCAGGGTGCCGGCCAACGGCCGGTCGGGGCGACCCGCAGGAAAGTGCCACAGAGAACAGACCGCCGAACGGCGCCGGGCGACCGGCGTGCGTGGCAAGGGTGAAAAGGTGCGGCAAGAGCGCACCGCGCTCCGGGTGACCGGAGCGGCATGGCAAACCCCACCCGGTGCAAGAGCGAATAGGGAGGCGCACGTCCCCGCCGCGAGGCGCGGACGAGGAGGGCGGCCCGCCCGAGCCTTCGGGTACAGCTCGCTGGAGGCGCGCGGCAACGCGCGTCGTAGAGGAATGTTCGTCATCGCGGGCCGCAAGTCCCGCGACACAGAACCCGGCTTACAGGGCGGCTCCGGCACTTCGCCCTTGATGACGGGTCGTTGAACGGCGACCCGGTGACGTTGTTGCGCCTCCCCTCGAGCGAGGGCTCTAATCCTCTCCCGTCCCCCCTATACTTCCTACCCCTTTCGGGGTGACGGTAAACCAGCGCGATGTCTGGGTCTCCGTGCGGAACACTGTTTTCGGGCGGGTCGTGTGTCAGAGTGCCGCACGTTGGAACCCGTGCACGCACCTGATTTCGTGGTCCGGGATCAGCACCCGACGTGCCCTTTTCGCTGGTCGGAGACGACACTCATGAAGCTTCGCATCGCCACACTCTGTGCCCTGCTCGCCCTGGGCGCCTGCAAGGGCGACCGCGGTCCGGCTGGGCCCGCTGGCCCTCCAAGCGACGTCGTCATGGACGGCGGCTCGGGCACCGACGGAGGCTCGGCCACGGACGGTGGCTCGGGTACGGACGGAGGCTCGACCCCCGGCACGGCGGGCTTCACGTACCAGATCCAGGCCGCGACCCTCACGGCAGCCGCCGCACCGACGGTCACCTTCAAGGTGACGGATCCCGCGGGCAACGCCGTCACGAACCTCGTGTCGGGCGGCGCGCTCGCATGGACGCCGAACTTCACCCTCGCGAAGCGCGAGGCGAACGGCAAGTTCACGAGCTACCTCACGCGGCAGGTCTCCGGGAAGCCCTGGATCGACTCCGCAGGCACGACGCACCCGCCCGCCGTCGCCGCTCCCACCACCGTGACCCAGGCCGTGAGCGAGTCCGCGACGGCCGCGCGCATCGCGGGCGGCACGGGCGGCGTGTACACGTACACCTTCGCGGCGCCGGTCGCGACCGGCCTCGACACCGCTGCCACCACGCGCATCGGCATGTACGGCAACCGGACCGTGAACGGCGAGGTCCAGTCGGCCTCCAACACCTTCGACTTCGTCCCCGCGGGCGGCGCCGTCACCGGCGAAGACCTCATATCCGACGCTCAGTGCAACGTGTGCCACGGCGTCGTCCGCGCCCACGGCGACCAGCGCCTCGGCGTGAAGCTCTGCCTCACCTGCCACACTCCGCAGACGATCGATCCCGAGACCAACGGCTCGGTCGACATGGCCGTACTGGTGCACAAGATCCACACCGGCAAGGCGGTGTCCAACAGCCAGGGCGTGCCCTACAGCACGGGCACGAACAACGGCGCCCCCGTCACCCCGCACCCGATGCTGGGCACCGCCGGCTACACGGTCGTGGGTTATGGGCCCAACAACCCGGCGACGTTCCCCGCTTCGTCGACCTTCGAGTACAGCAAGCACGCCGCCATGGGGCCGTCGCACACCACCTACTTCGAGACCACCACCGCGGGTACCGGCACCGGCGCGAACGTCGCCGTCAGCGACCCGGGCATCGCGCGGAACTGCGCCCTCTGCCACGGCACCGCCAACGCCGCGGCCGTCCAGGGGGACGTGCACATGACGATCCAGGCTTGCTCGCAATGCCACGGCTTCATCAATCCGGCGACGGGCGCGGGCCACCCGGCTTTCACGCCGAGTAACGGCACCTGCGCCGCCTGCCATGGCGCCGCCGGGATCCAGCCCGAGGTCCGGGGCCACTCCGAAGGCTGGGAGTCGGCGCACAACCTCGACTTCGGCACGATGCGGCACACCATCACGGTCAAGATCGATGACGCGCGCAACGTCATCGCCGGCCAGGCTCCCGCTCTCGACTTCACCGTGACGGTGGACGGCCAGCCTTACGACCTCCTCACCAAGCCACTCGGGACCCTGGGCTTCCAGATGGCCGGCCCGGCGGCGGTCGGTGGGCAGCAGGCCGACTACGCCGAGGTGATCCCGACCACCCCGGCACCGGCCGGGACGCCCGCCGGAGCGACCTCCCCCGGCGTGGTGAGCGCGCTCCTGGGCACCGGGACGAACGGCCTCTTCCTCGCCGACCCGGCCAAGGTCGTCGCGAAGGCGGGTGGCCAGCCGGGCCAGTTCACCTTCACCTTCCCGCTCGCGAACGTCATTCCGGCGGGCCGCACCGGGACCTACGTCTTCGCCTACGAGGCGTACTACAAGGACGTGAAGGCGGCGGTGAACGGCGATCAGGTCTCGAAGCCCTACGCGGCGCTCCCGGTCTTCCACGGCGCGAACAAGAACGTGCAGTACCGGGAGGTGCAGCCGGCCGGCACGACCGGCCCGGCCAACGTGGCCGGCTCGGAGCGGCGGGTCGTCGTCAGCAACGAGAAGTGCAACACCTGCCACGAGCAGATCGGGTTTCACTCGAACCGCTCGCGCCTGGGCCCCGACTACTGCGCCACCTGCCACAACGACAACCTGGCCAACACCGGGCGGTTCCGGTTCCTGCGTGCCGCGGGGGAGGGCGGGAAGTCCGTCCTCGCGCCGAGCGTCGGCATGAACGTGTTCATCCACAAGATCCACATGGGCGCGGAGCTCACCAACCCCTACTACCTCGGTTCGAACCGCACCGCGACGAGCGGCGGCCCCGGCGCGGAGGGCCTCTCCAACTTCTCGTACTTCGACTCGCCGAGCCCGAACGTGAAGTGCGCTACCTGCCACGAGGGTCAGAGCTACGGCCTCACCACCGCGGTGAATCAACTCCCGGTCCGCATGACCCGGTTCACCTGCGGGCCCGCCACCGCCAACGACGCCACGGTGGCGGCCGGTGGTGCCGACCCCGCGGGCGTGTACTGCGGCGATCGCATCCCCGAGGCCGTGTACGTGCCGCACAACACTGCCGTGTGCGGGAGCTGCCACGACTCGCCGGCGGCGCAGGCGCACATGCAGGTCAACACCGTCTTCGCCTCCGGGCAGACGGCGACGGCGTACAACCCCTACACGGCTGGCGCGCTGGATCCCACCAAGGTCGCAGTCGAGACCTGCGCGACCTGCCACAGCGCCGGCAAGGAGGCGGACGCGCTCGTGGTCCACCAGCCTCCCGCGTTCCTCGTCGGTAGCCGATAGCCGAAGCGCAACGCAGCTGAGCAGGCAAAAAGGTCGCCCTCCGGGGCGGCCTTTTCTTTTTCGGCCACCCTGGCGCCGGGCCTACCTATGGTAGGCGAGCGCATGGGCGAGACCTGGGCCGAGAACCTCGTGGACGGGCACCGCGTCCTGCCCGCCCTGCTCGCCGACGTCGCCTCCGCGCGGCGCTCGGTCCACCTCTCCATCTTCCTCTTCTTCAACGATCCCGTCGGGCAGGAGCTCGAGCGCGCGCTGGCGGAGCGCGCGCTCGCGGGCGTCGCGGTCCGGGTGCTCATCAACCTCGGCAAGACGTCCATGGGCGATCCGTTCTCGACAGGCGAGCGCGAGATGATGTCGCGCGTGCCGTCGTTCCCGGACGACGCGCTCGACGTGAACGCCCTGGCCGGCCGGCTGCGCGACGCGGGCGCGGAGGTCGTCGACACCGATGTCGATCTCGACCGCCGGCCGGAGACGAAGGACGCGGCGCTGCTGGATCAGTGGCGGCTCATCCACGAGACGAGCCGGATGGACGCGGCGCACGTGGACCACCGCAAGCTCGTGGTGATCGACGGCTGGATCGCCTACGTGGGCTCGGCGAACGTGGGGGCGCAGTACCTCTACCACCACCCCTTCGACCTGGCGATCGAGGCGCACGAGGAGGCGGAGCGGGTGCGGGCTGCGGGAGGGGCGGAGCCCTGGTGGAAGTGGCATGACGGGCTGGTGCGGTTCGAGGGCGCGATCGCGGCCGAGGTGGACGCGGTGTTCCGCGAGCGTTGGGTGCTGGACGGCGGGCACGAGTACGCGCCGCTCGCAGCGCTGCCGCGGGAGGACACGCCCCGCGGCGTTCGCCTCGAGGCAGCGGCTCTCGTCGCGAACCGGCCGGACCGGACGCCCAACCCCGTGCGCGCCGCGTTCCTGCGCGAGATCGCAGGCGCGGAGCGCTCCATCTTCATCACGAATCCGTACGTCTACCACCCGCGCATCGTGCGCGCGCTCGTGCACGCCCGGCGCCGCAACCCCGCGCTGCGGGTGGAGCTCGTGGTCCCCGGGATGGCCTGGAACGACAACGCGCAGTCGCAGGACGCGATGCAGCACCACTACGCGAGGCTCCTGCGCGCGGGCATTTCCGTGCACGAGTACCAAAACCACTTCACGCACCTGAAGCTCGCCTGCTTCGACGAGCGCCTCTGCATCGTCGGCTCGGCCAACCTGAACTTCCGCAGCATGGAGAACGACAGCGACTTCGAGCTGGTCGTCCGCGTGGAGAGCGAGGCCTTCGCCCGCAGGCTCCTGGAGGAGGTCCGGGACGTCGACCTGCCGCGATCGCGCCACGTCCGCAGGAGCGAGCTCACCTGGCGCGAGCGACGGCGCGATCCCCGCACGCTGCTCCTGGTGTGGCGCAGGCTGCTGTGAACTGCAGGAGAGGGCGCGCTCCACCGAGCCCAGCCTGGACGTCAAGACCTGTGAGACCTGCCACGGCCCCGGCATGGAAGCGGACGCACTGACGGTGCACGGCTGCCCGCGTACCTCCCGGGTAGCGTCTCCCACTCCAGGGCCGCAGGAGGCGGCTACTTCCCCCCTCCTCCGTGCTCCCCTGCGCCGATCGTGTTCACCACCGGGACGCCCATGGGACCCACCGGGATGTAGATGGTGGTGTGGCTGGGGCTGTTGATCATCGCCTTCTGCGCCTCGATGGCCTCGTGCTGAACGTACAGCGGCGTGAGGCGCTGCTGGATGATCTGCGTAGCCCGAGCGATGCCCTCCGCCTCCACGACGCGCTTCTCGGCGTCCTTGCGCGCGATCTCCACCTGTGTGCCGCGCGTCTCGAGCTCCTGCATGGCGGCGAGCTTGGCGCCGACCGCCTGGGAGACCGCCGCCGGGAACTGGATGTTGCCCACCACCACGTTCATCACCTCGAAGGGCGTGTCCTTGGTACGGTTCTGCGCCCAGTCGGTGAGCTCGCTGTTGATCTTGCCGATGTTCTCGTTGAGGCTGAAGGCGTCGTAGCGGGCCACCGCCTCGCGGATCTGCGTCCGGAGCGGCTCCTTGAGGAAGTTGCCGAAAGCGACCTGCACCTGGTCTTGCCCCTGTTGCATGGTGGTGTAGCCCTCCACGAACTCTTTCACCCGCTCCGCGCGCACCCGGAAGATGGTGTGCGCCCGGAACCCGATCATGAGCTTGTCGTGGGCGAGGACCACGTTGTCCCCCGTGAAGTCCTCCGCGTAGCTGAAGGGCGTCACCGACACGTTCATCACGCTCACCATCCAGCCCAGGCCGTAGCTGGTGGGGCCACGCTGGAGACCGACGTAGCTCGCCTTTCCAACCACCGCGCCCCGGGTGACGTAGCCCACGTACCCCGCGGGCGTGGCGGGGTTGGAGCAGCCGGCGAGCGACAGCGCGAAGGACAGGACTGCGGAGACCTTCATGCGGTGATCCTTTCGCCGCCGAGGCGGCGCTTCAAGTGCCAGAGTCCGGCGCCCATGCGCAGCGCGTCCGCGCCCGGAACCATCTTGGAGCCTCCCGGATCCACCCAATCCACGGGCTCCTCCACGCAGCGCGCGCCGCGCCCCTGCAGCAGCACGAGCAGCTCCACGTCGAGCAACCAGCGCTCCTCGCGCAGCTCCGGGAGGAGCGGCCGCAAGAGCTCGGCCCGGACGAGCTTCAGGCCGCATTGCGTGTCGTAGAAGCCCAGGCCGAAGGCGAGCTCCGTGAGCGTCGCGAAGATCCGGCCCTGCAGGTGGCGCAGCAGGCTCCGGCAAATGGTGCGCCCCGCCATGAGCATGCGGGTGCCGGCGAGCACGTCGAAGGGCGGGTCGCCCTCCAGCTTTCGCAACAGGCGCCACGCCTCCTGGGCGCTCACGGCGCCGTCCGCGTCGAGGAAGCCGAGCCAGCGTGCCCCGGGGTGCGACTGCGCCCAGCCGAGCCGCACCGCCGCGCCCTTTCCACGGTTGGCCGGGCCGGCGATGAACCGAACCCGGTGCGGCGAGTCCCCCGCCGCCAGCCGGGAGGCGGCGCTCTCCACGGCGGCGCGCTCGCGGTCGCGATGGCGGGCGTCGCTGCCGTCGTCCACCACCAGCAGCTCCACGGGAGGCGCTCCGGGCGTGAGTCCCTCCGAGACCAGCGCCTCCAGCAGGCGGGGCAGCCGGGCGCCTTCCCGGAACGCGGGAATGGTGAGCGAGGCGAGCGGCGCGGCAGAGCTGGGCACGGTGCGCAGGCGGGCCTTCTTACCGGAGCGGGAGCCTGGCCGCGATGACCCGGTTCTCCGCGTCGCCCCCGAGCGCTCCCGGCCGGGTCACCGCGACGCGCTCCGACCCCGCGTAGAGCCCGACCCAGGCGGTGAGGAGCGTCGCCGGATGGCCCGCCGGAACGGTGATCTTCACCGTGTCCCGCACCACGTCCCCGCGCTTCCATGCCGTCGTGGGGTAGGTGCCGCCGGCCGGCGCATGGTCGGCCTGCAGCCGGGTGGCGCCCGGGGCGTCGAGGTGGACGAACACGCGCCAGGAAGTCTCCGGTTCGTCCAGCGCGCGCCAGTACAGGGTGAGGAGGGCGGTGGCGCCCGGCGCGAGCTGGGCTGGAGCGAGGTCGGCGCCCACGAGCTCGATGGAGCCCCCGAACACGGCGCCGATGGCGATCGCAGGCCGCGCGCCTGGGGCCAGCGCGCGCTCCGCCACGGACGGCTCGACGCGTTCGCGGTGCGATCCGGAGCCCGGCGCCCGTTCCACACAGGCGGCCGCGAGGAGCGCAGCGGCCGACGTTGCGACGAGGGTGTACGGGCGCACCGCACTTCCTTAGCCTGCGCCCGGCCGCCGCGCGCGGGGGAGGCCTTTCGACTGGGGCCTGCCACCTCACGCGCGGCCTCATGGCGCCGAACTTCGCGTACGCGGTAGGCTCGGCTCCCGCATGTGGACCCTGGAGGCGCGCAGCTCGATGTCCCGGCTCGGCGCGGCGGCGCTGTACCTCGCCGCCGTGGCGCTGCTCGTGCTTCTGCAGGAGGTGGGGCTCCGCCTCCGCCGCGAGGAGCGGCGAGCCTGGTGGGCCGGCAACGGGCGCGATGTGCTCAACGGAATGGGCTTCGCCGCGGTCACGGCGGCCCTCCGCGCCTACGGATTTCCGCTCCCGGCCGCCATCGCGGTGGGCGCCACCGTCACCTTCGCCCTCTTCGGCATCTCGACCTTCATGGAGACGCAGGTCGAGACGCGCCATCCGCGCGCCTGGGCGCTGGGGGTGGTGCTGCCGCTCGCAATGCCTGTCCTCGTCTTCCCGGCCGATCTCGTGGACGGCTTCTCGAGACTGGCGCACCGGCTCTTCCCGCTGGCGGGCTGACAGCAGAGCCCGAAATGAAAAGGCCGCCCCGGAGGGCGGCCTTCGACTTGCGAGGCTTGGGGTGAGGCGGGACCTACATCCCCATCCCGCCCATGCCGCCCATTCCGCCGCCCATGCCACCCATCCCGCCGCCACCGCCGGCGGAGTCGTCCTTCGGGTGCTCGGCGATCATGGCCATGGTCGTCAGCATGAGCGAGGCGACCGAAGCGGCATTCTGCAGCGCGGTGCGGGAGACCTTGGTGGGGTCGATCACGCCGGCCTTCACCAGATCCTCGTACTCGCCCGTGGCGGCGTTGAAGCCGTAAGCAGCCTCGTTCGACTCCTTCACCTTGTTCACCACGATGGAGCCCTCGAGGCCGCCGTTCTCCACGATCTGGCGGATAGGCTCCTCCAGCGCGCGGCGGACGAGCTCGAG
>JBBQEB010000002.1:0-83472 GCA_038320275.1 Myxococcales bacterium
GGGGTTGGGGGGTGTGGTTCTTGGGCTTGGGCGCGGTGTGGGGGGGCGGCGGGGGGGGGGGGGGGGTTGGGGGGGGTGGGGGCGTCGCCGACTTCACGATCTTGACGGGTACCAGCGGCCCTTCCGACACCTTCGCCGCGATAGCCGAAGACAGGAAGATCACGCTGAGGACCACGATGACCTGCACGGCGGACGAGCCGAGCAGGAACGCGCCACGCCGGGCCGCGCGCTTGCCGCCCTCTCGCTTGGTGACTTCGTCGAACACGGGCTCGCTCTACCTGTGGATTGGCGGCGGAATCGGCCGAAAGAGGCGCTTGTCTATAGTTCACCCACATGGATGTCAACAGCGTTCCAGAGCGGCGAAGACGGAGCCGCTCCCTCCTTGGCGGGAAGGTGCCTGTTGTCCATGAGTGAACTCGCAAAAGTTAGGACCGCCGCGCCCTGGGTCCCTCCTGCGGGTCCAGAACCTCTTGGCCCGCCGCGGCCGGCAGCGAACCCACCTGGGATCTCCCCCGGTGGCGAGGCTGCCGACGCCCCGCCAAACGTGAGAAAACCTCGCAATATTGCTGAACTGTGACGCTTCCATGACGAAGCCCTCGCCTGCCCGCGCGGAGCAGGGACCCTGGGTGTGCGCAGATGTCGGGTGATCGCTTGACTTCACTCAGAGGTGGCGCCTAAAAATCGCGGCCTTGCGGCCCCTTGGCCGCACGCAGGGCGGACGCAGGAACTCGGCAGCGTGCTCGGTGGTGCCTCGGACCAGGGAGGAAGTCACATGAGGAAGTCGTTCTTGCGCCTGCTGCGCCTCGCGCCGCTCGCGCTGCTGTTCGCGACCGTCGCGTCCGCTCAGACGACGGGTACCATCATCGGCGTCGTCACCGACGCCTCCACGGGCAAGCCTGTCGCCGGCGCGCCAGTCATCGCGACGAGCCCCAACCAGCAGGGGGAGCAGACCGCCGTCACCGACAACGGTGGCGCATACCGCTTCAACCTGCTTCCGCCCGGCCAGTACCGCTTGTTCGTCCCCGCCTTCACCGGCCAGACCCCTGACAACAAGACGGTGGAGTACCGCGAGGCCGACCGCAGCGACATCGTGGTCCGGATCGACAAGACGCTGCGCGCCAACCTCGCGCTCGTCCCCTCCTCCGTCCAGCTCGAGGAGCAGGTGGTCCGCACCGGCAACGCGCCGGTCGTGAACATCGGAACGGCCGAGACGGGCTCCGTCGTCACGAAGGAGTTCCTCGCCAGCGTCCCGGTGGGCCGTGACTTCGCCGCCGCCGCCATCGTGGCGCCGGGCGCTCAAGGCGACCAGTTCGGCGTGGGCTTCGCCGGCGCCGGCTCCCCCGAGAACAACTACATCCTCGACGGAATGAACGTGACCGACCCGGCGTTCGGCACCCAGGGCGCGAACCTCCTCACGAACTTCGTGGAGGAGCTCAACATCAAGAGCGGCTCCTTCATGCCCGAGTACGGCCGCGCCACCGGCGGCATCGTGAACGTCGTCACGAAGTCCGGCTCCAACGAGTTCCACGGATCGGTGTTTGGCAACCTGCAGCCCGGTGCGCTCTCCCCCGCCGCGAAGGTCATCGGCCGCGACGCAGAGGCCATCGCCACCCAGTCCGCGCAGTCGAAGAACTACCACGCCGACTTCGGCTTCGAGGTCGGCGGTCCGGTCATGAAGGATCGCCTCTGGTTCTACCTGGGCTTCGCGCCGATCCTCGACCACACCGTCAGCGAGCGCTACTACCAGCGCCTCACCGAGGACCCGGCGCACCCGGGCCAGGTGCTGCGCGACGCCGGCACCGGCCTCGCCACCGGCACGCGGGTGGGGTCGAGCTCCTACTACACGAACTCGAACAGCCAGTATCAGGTGACTGGGAAGCTGACCTACCTCTTCAACGAGAACCACAACGTCAGCCTGTCCCTCTACACGGATCCCCAGTCCACCTCGGGTCTCGCCAACGCCAATGCCCGCGAGTCCTCCGGCTTCATCTACGGCAACACCAGCTCCACCGACGCCATCGGCCGTTACGCCGGAAAGTTCATCGACAAGCACCTCATCGTCGAGGCACAGGGCGGCTTGCACCACCAGACCAACAAGGACGACCCGCAGACGGTGCAGGGCGTCGACCAGCGCAACACCGCCGGCGTCCAGTGGCAGCTCGTCCACCCCCTCACCGACTTCTATACGCCGGCCGAGCTCGGCAGCGCCTACGCGCCCTGCACGAGCACCGCCACCTTCAATCCATGCCCGGTGACCCGCTTCGTGACCGGTGGGCGCGCCTTCCTGGCCGACGACAAGCTCGACCGCTTCGGCGGCAAGCTCTCTGCCTCGGGCCTCTTCAGCGCGCTGGGCCATCACAACGTGAAGGGCGGCATCGACATCGAGCGCTCGAACTTCGACCGCACCAAGAGCTACGGCGGCAACGAGTTCATCCGCGAGCGCAACACCTCGGCGTTCGGCCTCACTTTCCAGGACTACCGCGGCTACGGCGTGGTGACCGACCCGTTCGCGTCGGCGTCCAACCCCGGGTTCGGCTACGTGCCGCAGACCGTGAACTCGATCTCCAACAGCCGCGCCTACTACCTGCAGGACAGCTGGTCGCTCATCGACGCGCTGACCGTCAATTTCGGCGTTCGCTGGGAGACGCAGGACATGTACAAGGCCGGCGCCACCGGCCCCGCCAACCTCGCCATCAACGACAGCATCGCGCCGCGCGTGCAGGCGGTGTACGACTTCACCGGCCAGGGCCGCAGCGCCATCAAGGCCACCTGGGGCCGGTTCTACGAGAACATCCCCCTCGACATGGGTGACCGCTCCTTCGGCGGCGAGACGCAGATCCAGTCCACCCGCGAGTATTGCGTCCAGGCCTCCCCCACGGTGGGCGGAACGCCGGCCTCCTGCGATCGCATCCCGAACGCCACCTTCAACCCGACGCTCGGGCGCAACACCACCTACAACCAGTACGGGGCTGGCATCGTCCCGGTGGATCCCAGCCTGAAGGGCCAGTACGTCGACCAGTACGGCGGCTCGATCGAGTACGAGTTCCTGCCCGACTTCTCCGCAGCCTTCACCTACGACGGCCGCCGCCTCGGGCGGGTCATCGAGGACATGTCCTCCGACGACGGGAACACGTTCTTCATCGCGAACCCCGGCGAGTCGAAGCCCTTCACCTTCACCAACCCGGACGGCACCAAGACGAACGTGAACCCGCGCACGGTCACCACCGTCGACGCGGTGACGCTGCGCCCGTACATGGTGAACGAGCCCAAGCCCGACCGCCGCTACGACGGCTTCACCTTCGAGCTCCGCAAGAACTTCTCGAAGCGATGGCTGGCGAGCGCGAGCTACACCTACTCGCTCTTCCGCGGCAACTACCCGGGCCTCTTCCGCTCGGAGAACGGCCAGCTCGACCCGAACATCCTCTCCGAGTACGACGTCGTCTCGCTGCTCCCGAACAAGTACGGCCCGCTCCCGAGCGACATCCCGCACGCATTCAAGGTCTACGGCTCGTACATCTTCGACATCACGAACCGCTTCAACGTCCAGGCCGGCGGCGCCCTTCGCTCCCACTCGGGCACGCCGCTCAACTACCTCGGAGCGCACCCCGAGTATGGGCCTGGCGAAGCCTTCATCCTGCCCCGAGGCAGCGCGGGCCGGACGCCCTTCGTGACCAACGTCGACCTCCGCGGCGCCCTCGAGTACGTCATCACCCCGCCCTACGCGGTGAAGTTCACGCTCGACGTGTTCAACGTCCTCAACTCGCAGAACGCGCTCACCATCGATCAGAACTACACCTACGACGCGGTGCAGCCGATCGTGGGCGGCCAGTGCTCGAAGCGGAACGGCGGCGAGGGCAAGAACCCGCTCTCGACGGCGGTCTCGGACTGCGCCGACCTCGCGTACCTGCGCACGGTCGACGGACGCCCGATCACAACCAACAGGAACTTCGGCCGCCCGACCTCGTACCAGGCGCCGCTGTCCGTCCGTTTCGGCCTGTCGCTCGCATTCTAGGCCTGGCACTCACGGACCCAAGGGGATCGCGCACATGAACCAGACCAAGCTCTCGCGGCCGGTCGCTCTCGCCGCCCTCGCCCTCGTCGCCAGCGGCCTCGCCGGCTGCGACGATCGCTTCCGCTCCGCGGACACGTCGACGCTGAAGGTCGTTCGCGTGGTGGCCTTCGACAACACCAACGCAACCAACCGGCCGGTGGTGGTGGAGAACCCCGGGCCCACTGCCACGCTCGACGCCGTTCCGGCGGAGCTCGGCGCGCTGCGGGTGGACTTCAGCCGGACGCTCGACGGCAAGACGGTGCAGGTGAACCCCGGATCGACTCTGTGCACGCCGTCGTCCAACATCCACGTCACCAAGACGAGCGCCGATCCGGCGGTCGATCCGGTGGACCTCACCGGCGCCGGAGCCACCTCGGTCTGCTACAACCCCGGCGGCACCAACCCCAACATCATCATCACGCTCGAGTCGTCGCCGACCTGCGCCGGCCCGAACCCGAACGTGCCGGCCAACGGCGGACCGCTCGGCATCGAGCCGGGCGCGACCTACGTCGTCACGGCCACCGGGGTGAAGGATCTCAACGGCGGCAGCGTCGACTTCACCGTCACGGTGAAGGGCGCCGACTTCATCGCCAGCGGCACGTACTATCAGGCCGACTTCGGGACCACCAGCGGCGCCACCACCGGCCTCGCCTTCGACACGAAGGGGAACAAGGACCTGAACGGCTCCACTGGCGTGCCGCTCGGGAAGCTCGACCCCAAGACCGGCCTGTACACCACGCCCACCGCGGTGCTCACCTCGACCGCCTACACGGGCAACTACCAGCTCTACGGCACGCCCCTCACCATTCACTTCGAGGGCGGGCCCATGTGCCCGGTGGGCTACGAGTCACTCTGCGGTGCTGCCGGCTCGGCGCCGCTCACCGTCGCGGACGATCCCGGCCACGTGGTGGACGCCGCCTACGTCGGGGAGAACCTCAATGGCCTCGAGAACCACATCGTCCCGCGGCTCCCCCTGGAGTCGGGCCAGACCTACAGCTTCGACGTGCAGCCCGGGATCCAGGACGTCAACGAGATCCTGAACGCGAACGCCGACGTGCCAGGCACCTCTGCCGGGGTCACCGCGACCTTCACCACCGAGGACGTCGGAGCCAACAAGGTCGTCTGGCGCTGGCCCAACGAGGGCACGACGGGCGTCTACACGACCCTCGATCGCACCCTGGTCCGCAGGTGGACGGGGCAGCCCATGGTGGGCGTCGCGACCGCCAAGGCCCTCGCGGCCAACGCGGCGCCGTTCACTCCCACCGGGGTCACGCTCGCCGAGAAGGGCGGAACGGCCGTTCCGGTGACGCTCGCCGCCGGCGACACGCGCAACCGGAGCATCACCTTCAACGCTGCCACCGATCGGCTCTCGCTGAAGAATGACACCGACTACACCATGTCCTGGACCATCCCGGGCACGGAGGGGACGGGGGCGGTGAGCTTCAAGACGCTGCCCTTCGGCCAGGACCCCAACATCCCTGGCTTCGCGGGCGAGATGTCCACCTTCCAGACCGCCAGCGTGAGCTACCGCGGCACCATCATGAACGTGGGCGGTTCGGTGTACTCGTCGCTGGGCGGCAAGCCCATCACCTACTTCACGACGGTGACCGGGAAGGTGGCCTACTCCACCGCGGCGGCGCCCACCCTCTACACGGTGACCGGCCGGAGCGAGTTCAGCTTCTTCCCCCTCACCGGGGGCGACGTGAAGCTCTTCCAGGGCAAGCCCAGCGACAACGTCCCCGTGACGTTGGCGCAGTCAGGCTACGCCAAGGCGGGCGCCAGCACCGCGCACCCGGCGGTCGATCCCTGGGACGTTCCGTCGACGGGCGCCGCCTCGGGCACCCTCGGCTACCCGGGCTCGCTGGTGGGCGTCGTCCCGAGCGGAATCCTCAAGCCCGGTCAGCCCTACACCATGGTCGCCAACGTGACGCCCGCCGCCGGCGGCGCCGCCACCACCATCACCTTCCCGTTCTCCACTGCGGCCTTCCGCATCGGTACCGCATACGAGGGCAGCCTCACCTACTCGCTCACGGGCAGCCCACAGCAGGCCGTCTTCAGCGCGACCCAGCCGCTCCAGCTCCGGACCACGGCGGCGGTGGACCCGGCGACCTTCAGCACCACCGACAGGGCCGACGGCCCCGTCCTGGTGGTCTCCAGCGACGGGACGCCCATCCCGGTACACCTCGCCACCCCGTCGAGCCCCGCCACCGAGCTCACCCGCGGCGCGGGCCAGTGGATTCGCGTGGTGCCCGGACCGGGCGCCGTGAAGCCCGACACCACCTACACGGTGATCGTGACGAACCAGGTGATGAGCGCCCCAGCCTGGGACGGCTCGCAGACGCCGATCACGCCCATCACCTACACGCTCACGACCCCGTCGGACACGACCAACCCGGACGATCCCTACGCACCGGCGGTGTGCACCGCCACCACCGGGACGACGCTTCCGGGCGGCGGGTAGCGAGCGAGACGCACCAGAGCTGAAGTGACCAGAGGCGGGCCCCCGGGCCCGCCTCTTTTCGTTTGGAACTCTGGGCGCCACCGGGTCGAGCAGTGGCTTCTCGAGGCAGCGGCTTGCGCGCGCCGCGCGCAACACGCATACGGATATGCATGCGAACCACTCTGATCTTGCGTGACGATCTCCTTCGAAGAGCCGCCGAGCTGACGGGAATCGCCGAAAAGACCGCGCTCGTCCATGCTGGTCTCGAGCTGCTCGTCCAGCGCGAGGCGGCGCGTCGGCTCGCCGCCCTTGGGGCATCGGAGCCTCAGCTCGAACTACCGCCCCGGCGACGCTCCACTGCGGATCGACAGCGTTGATCCTCGCGGACACGTCCGTTTGGGTCTATCACCTGCGTTCTGGCTCCGAACCACTCTCGATGGCTCTCGAGAAAGGCGAGGTCCTGACCCATCCGCATGTCATCGGCGAACTAGCGTGCGGGAACCTTCGCGACAGGGCCGCCTTCCTGAGATTGCTGTCGATGCTTCCGCGGTCTTCGCTCGCATCTGACGCGGAAGCGCTCGCATGCATCGAGAGCAACCGCCTGCAGGGGCGCGGTCTCGGTTGGGTCGACGTGCACCTGCTGGCTTCGGCGCTCCTCGACCGATGCCAGCTCTGGACCATGGACAAGGCGCTCGCTCGCGAGGCGACGCGCTGCGGGATTCGTTCGCCGTGAGCCGGGGCAAGTAAAAGCCCCGTCCGCCGAAAGGCGAACGGGGCCGTGGTGAGTACCGTGAGGCTGGGACCGCGCTACGCCTTGGCGACCCCCGCCGCCTTGGCCACCTCTTCGGCCAGGTTCTCCTGCTTCTTCTCCAGCCCCTCGCCCAGCGCGAAGCGGGCAAAGCGGCGGACCTGGATGTTCTCGCCGATGCGCGCGACGGCCTCGGTGAGGACCTCCTGGATCGTCTTCTTGTCGTCCTTCACGAACGCCTGCTCCAGGAGGACGATGTCCTTGAAGAACTTCTCCACCTTGCCGGTGGCGATCTTCTCGATGATGGCCTCCGGCTTCTTGCCCTCGCGCGCCTGGGCCCGGGCGATCTCCAGCTCCTTGCCCACCAGCTCCGGCGGAACCTCCTCGCGCCGGACGTAGAGCGGCGAGGCTGCCGCGATCTGCATCGCGAGGTCCTTCACCAGCGACTGGAAGCCCTCCGTGCGCGCCACGAAGTCGGTCTCGCAGTTCACCTCGATGAGCACGCCAATCTTGCCGCCCATGTGGATGTAGGAGGCGACGGTGCCCTCGGAAGCGATGCGCCCGGCTTTCTTGGCGGCGGCGGCGAGCCCCCGCTTGCGGAGCACATCCTCGGCCTTGCCGGCGTCGCCGCCCGCCTCGGTGAGCGCCTTCTTGCAGTCCATCATGCCGGCCCCGGTCTTCTCCCGGAGCTCCTTCACCGCGTTCGCGCTGATGTCGGCCACGGTCACTCCGCCTTCGGCGCGGCCGCAACGGCGGCCGGGGCCGCTGCCGAAGCCTCGGCCGCGGAGGTCACCTCGCCCTTGCGAACCACCTCGACGCCCGCGCTGGCCGCCCCGCGGTCCTCCCGAGGAGGCCGGCGGTCGCGCTGGCCTCGCCCGCCGCGGTCGCGGCGGTCGCGCCCACCACTCCGCTCGCTGGCGGCGTCGCGGTCGTCCTGATCCCGCTCCGCGTGGCCGTGCTCCGCCACCCACGCGCCGTAGCGCGCCTTCCCCTCGATGCAGGCCTCGGCCACCTTGCCGGTGAAGAGACGGATGGAGCGGATGGCGTCGTCGTTGCCAGGGATCACGTAGTCGATGCCCTGCGGATCGCAGTTGGTGTCCACCACCGCGACCACCGGGATCCCGAGGCGGTTCGCCTCGTGGACCGCGATGTGCTCCTTCTTCGTGTCGATGACGAAGAGGGCGGAGGGGAGCCGGGTGAGATCCTTGATGCCGCCCAGGTTCTTCTGGAGCTTCTCGCGCTCGCGCTCCAGCGAGGCGATCTCCTTCTTCGGCAGCTTGTCGTAGGTGCCGTCCTGGCTCATCTTCTCGATGGTCTTGAAGCGCTCGATGCCGGTCTTGAGGGTCTTGAAGTTCGTGAGCGTTCCACCCAGCCAGCGGTTGGTCACGTGGTACATGCCGCAGCGGCTGGCCTCTTCCTGCACCGCGTCCTGGGCCTGCTTCTTCGTGCCGACGAAGAGCACCGATCCGCCCCGCGCCACCGCGTCCGAGACGAAGCGGAAGGCGTTGCGGGCGAGCGAGACCGTCTTCTGCAGATCGATGATGTAGATGCCGTTGCGAGCGCCGAAGATGTACGGCTTCATCTTCGGGTTCCACCGCTTGGTCTGGTGGCCGAAGTGAACCCCGGCCTCCAGGAGCTGCTTCATCGTGATGGCGCTGCCCTGGGACTGGAGGGCTGCGCTCATGCTGCCCTCGGCGGGAGCGGCTCCCTCCGCGGCGGGGGCTGCTCCTTCGGGCGCGGCGGCGGCCGGCTCGGCCTGCGCGGGCGCTGCGTCCTGAGGAGCGGGTACGGGCTGCACGTCGGGCTGCTGCTGCGTGTCCATGGGGTCTGTCTCCGGTTGGTGTCCGCCACTTTCCGTGAATGCGGGACGCGCTCGCCCCGGAAGCGGAAGACCTCTCCGCATCGCGAGGGCACCGGAGCGCCCGCTGGAAAGTGTGTGAATTTACGACGCTCTCTGCTGATGCCCCGGGCGCCGCGTCTGGGAGAGCCCACGCCGGCGGGGAGCGGTCCTTTAACACGCGCCCGGAACGCTCGCAACCTCGCGGTGTCAGGCGGGAATCACCTCGGGCGTGACGGTCGCCACCAGCCCAGCTCCACGCGCGCGCCGTCGTACCCGCGCCAGGCCACCGGGCGGCGCGTTCCCTCCGGGCAGGGATGCCGCACGAGACGCTCCCCGGCCTCGAGCTCCATCCCTCCGCACTCCGGACAACGGAAGCCGGCCGCGATCGCCCGGAGGTCGCCGGCGGAGAGCGGCTCCGGGCGTTCCAGGGGCGGGCCCGGCCGGGAGCCCAGCAGGCCGCGGGCGCGGTAAGCCTCCAGCTCCGCGATGTCCCCCGCCTCCCCCCCGGCGCCGCGCTCCCTCTCGGCCCGCTCCGCGGCCTGGCAGCGAGCGCAAGCGCCCATCCCGAGCGTCCGGGCCACCCGGAGGGCGCTCCAGCTCGGACCCTCTTCCTCCCAAGCCTCCCGCGCGTCGATCTCCAGGGCCGGAACGCCGAGCCGCGCCAGCGCCGCCTCCTTGTCCGGCTCGACCGCATGCGTGACCAGCACCTCCAGCGCGAGCGCGGGCACCCCGCCGCGGGTGACGAGCACGTCGCACCGCAGCGCGCCCAGCGCGCCCTCCGGCTCCGCCGCGTCTCCGAGCGCGGCCAGCTCGAGCGGCGCCTCGCGCCTGCAGGCGGGACAGCGCGCCCGCAGGGTCACCGACCGCCGTCCTGAGAAGGCCTCCGCGCAGAGAGAGAGGAGGCGCTCCTTGGCTCCGAGGTGGAGCGCGGTCTCGGGGCGGGTGAGCGGGCAGGCGGAGCCGGGACGGTGCGCGAAGTGGCGGGCGCGGATGGCGCCGAGCCGCGCGACGACCTCCTCGCCGCAGCCGGCACAGCGGAAAGGAGCGCGGGCGCGCCGGGCGGCGCGGTCGAGCTCGCGAACGTGCACGGGCGCCCCGTCACGGTCGAGCGCTCTCGCCAGCAGCACCGGGGTCGTTGCGCCCGTCACCTCGCGCAGTCTAATACCTCGCGCGCGCCACGCCGGCGCCCGCGGAGGATCGACGCATGTCGCTCGAAACTGGAATGAAGGCGCCTCCCTTCACGCTCCCCGACGAGGAGGGGCGGGAGGTGAAGCTCGCGAGCTTCCTGGGGAGGCGCGTGGTCGTGTTCTTCTACCCCAAGGCCGCCACCCCTGGTTGAACCCGCGAGGCCAACGACTTCCGTGACGAGGTCGATGCGTTCGAGAAGAAGGGCGTGGCGGTGCTCGGGATCTCCAAGGACCTCCCGGCGGCGCAGAAGAGGTTCAAGGAAGCGCAGGGGCTGCCGTTCCCGCTGCTCTCCGACCCGGACGCCGCCGTCCAGGAGGCCTGGGGCGTCTGGAAGGAGAAGAACATGTACGGCAAGACGAGCATGGGCGCCGAGCGGACGACGGTCATCGTCGGTCCGGACGGGAGGGTGGAGCGCGTGTTCGCCAAGGTGAAGGTGGACGGGCACGTGTCCGCAGTGCTGGGCGCGCTCTCTTGAGCGCCGGCCGCCGCGCGCCGCGAGGGGGTCCGCAGCGCGCGAGGCCCCTCCGGCCCGACCTCGTCGATGCGGCGGTGCTGGAAGTCTACGGCCTCGTGCGCGAGGGAGGCTGGCTCGCCGATCGCGCGCTGGAGCGCGTGCTGCGCCGGGAGGGGCGGCTCTACTCCAACGAGCGCCGCGCGGTGGCCGAGTCGGTGTACGGCCTCCTGCGCTCGCAGGGGCAGCTCGCGTGGCTCCTCGGCTCGAACGACGTGCTGGCGCGCGCGGGGAGCCGCACGGCTGGGCGCCGGTCGGCCCCCGAGCCGGCCACCCTGTACGCGCTCGGATTGGTGCGCTCGGGAGCGGCCACGGCCGAGGCTGCGGCGCGGCGGCTGGGCCTCCCCCCGGCCACGCTCCTCGCCGCCCTCGACCGCGCAGACGAGCGCATCGCGGCCCTGCGCGACCCCGCCGATCGCCTGGCGGTGCGGGCCTCGCTCCCGCGCTGGATCGCCGAGCGCTTCATCTCGGAGCTGGGCGAGGAGGAGGCGGGCGCCCTGGCGCGCGCCCTCAACGAGCGCGGGCCGCTCACCGTGCGCGCGAACCTTCTCGCCACCACCCGCGAGGCGCTGCAGGCGCGGCTCGCGCAGGAGGGCATGGAGGCGAGCCCCACCCGCGCTTCGCCGTGGGGGCTCGTCCTCGATGGGCACGAGAACGCCTTCTCGCTGCCCTCGTTCGAGGAGGGGCTGTTCGAGATCCAGGACGAGGGCAGCCAGCTCATCGCGCTCGCGGTGGGCGCTCGTCCCGGCCACAAGGTCGTCGACGCCTGCGCGGGCGCGGGGGGAAAGTCGCTCGCGCTGGCCGCGGAGATGCGGGGGAAGGGCTCGCTCTTCGCGCTCGACTCCGACGGTGGGCGGCTCTCGGAGGCGAAGCGCCGCGCCCGGCGGGCTGGCGTCCACAACCTCCGCGCGCGCGAGATCCCCGCGGGCCCCGAGGCGAGCGCGGCTCTCGCGGACCTCGCCGGCGCCTGCGACAGCGTCCTCGTCGACGCGCCCTGCAGCGGTCTCGGAGCCCTGCGTCGCAAGCCGGATGCGCGCTGGCGACTGCAGCCGGCCGATCCGGCGCGCTTCGCGGCGCTCCAGCGCGAGCTGCTCCTCCGCTTCGCGCCGCTGGTGAAGCCTGGTGGGCGCCTCGTGTACGCCACCTGCGCTGTCGGGCGCACCGAGAACGAGGACGTGGTGGCATCCGTGCTTCCGGAGCTGCCCGGGTTCGCTCCGCTCCCGCTTGCTTCAGCCCTTGGTGGGGCCCTGGCAGGGTCCCTCGGCGCGGTGGGGCCGACGCTTCGGCTCCTGCCCCATCGCCATGGTACAGATGGCTTTTTCGTGGCTTCGTTCACGCGCGCAGCCTGAAATTCCCACGCACTTTCGCATACATCCGCACCGGAGCGCTCGCTTGGGCGGCTGCTGCGCCTGCAGGAGGCGTGCGTCTAGGATGGGTCAGCTGGGGGTCGCTCCTTGGAAGGGCCCGCCTGCTCCACCGCATGCTGACCGCCACCCTGCTTCTCCCGGCGCTCCTCGCCTTCGGCGAGACGCCGTCCTTCCCGGCGCTCACCGCCCCTCCGGACCTGCTTCGCCCGGATCCCTGCAATCAGCTTCAGACCCTGGAGGACGGCCGCTGCGGTGAGCAGCCGCTCTGCTCGCGCCGGCAGCGGGTGCAGCTCGCCTGCGAGCTGCGCGACGCGCTCGAGAAGCGGTACGTCTTCTACCCGGTCAAGGGCCGGATGCTGATGCGCGGGGGCCCCGGTGAGCTGTTCGACTCCGGCGATCACCTCGACGCCTGCGTCGCCGAGGAGCGGTCCATCGACCGAGAGTTCGATCCGCTCCGCTTCTACGATCGGATGCGGCGGTGCACGGCCGGGTTCGCCGACGGACACCTCCTGCTCGGCGCGCCGGCGCGTCTCCCGCAGGTCGCCCTCGGTATCGGGCTCCGCCTCGTCGAGGGGCGGGTGTACATCGCCAACCGCGAGCGGAAGCTCGTCTCCTATCTCAAGACCGTCTCGGGCGTGCGCGATCTCGAGGGGCTCCTCGCGGTGGGAAACGAGGTGGTGGAGCTGAACGGCAGGCCGGTGCGCGAGGTCCTGACCCGCCTCGCGCAGTACATCCCGGCGAGCTCCGACGCCGCCCGGCTGGAGCGCGCCGCCGACGCGCTCACCCGCCGCGACTTCGCCTATCCCGACCGCGCGACGGCGGCGGTGACGGTGGTGGTAGGCAGCGGCCGGCGCACGCTGGAGCTGCCGTGGTGGATCTCTCCCGACGCCGAGTCGCACGTCATGACCGCCGCGTACGTGCGCCGCATCGGCCTCGCCACCACCGACCTGTTGACCTGGCGCTACGACCAGGCGCGCGACACGTGGGACCGCGAACCGGGCTCCGCGCAGGGGTACCTGCGCACCGACACCGTCCTGCCCCCTCGCGACGCGGCCTCCCTGCGCGAGTACACGGACGACCAGGATCGCTCCGCGGTGCGCCTGGGCGAGGTGGTGCGCCGCAGGGATCGCGCCTTCTGCTACATGCAGATCCTCACCTTTCACACGGAGTGGCTCTCCTCGCGCGACGGCCGGCAGTCCTTCGCGGAGGTGGCGGACGGCTTCGTGCGCGAGTGCAAGGAGAAGGACCTCGACCTGGTGCTCGACCTGCGCCAGAACGAGGGCGGCTACCTGGCCCACACCAGCACCCTCTTCGCGACCCTGTCCGAGCGGAAGGGCTCCTATCCGGGCGGCGCGCTCATCCTGCGCGCCAACACGCTCAACCAGCTCATCTACCAGCAGCGCGCCCCCACGCTGGGCGGCGTGCCCGCGCGCACGGCCGACGACGCGTTCGAGCCGCGCCGCATCGCCGACGCCATCGGGGCGGCGAAGCGCGCGCGGCAGGACTTCACCCCCGCCTTCCTGGAGGGCCCGGTGCGCGCCAGCTCCGCCGTCGGCGGCTACGAAGGGCGGGTGGTGGCGCTCATCGCCCCCACCTGCATGAGCGCCTGCGACCGGCTGGTCGCGCTCCTGCGCAGCTCGCGGCGGGCGCTGCTGGTGGGCTCGCCCACCGAGGGCGCCGGCGGAAGCCAACAGGAAGCCCGCAACCTGGCAGTGCGCTGGTCGGATCCCGAGGGGCTGCTCTCCGTCTCGATCCCCAACGCGGCCATGGGCGTGCAGCGGAGCGTCCCCGGCCCCGGCGAGCGCAAGGACCAGCGCACCTCGGCGGAGTTCTTCGAGGCGCTGACGTTCGAGAACCGGCCCACCTCGCCCGACGTGCCGTACGCCACGACGCTCACCGACCTCGAGGAGCACAATCGCGGCTGGATGCAGCAGGTGGACGAGTCGCTGTTCGGCGCGCGGGTGAGCGGCCCGGCGCTGGCGGCGGGCACGGCGGGCGCGGCGGGGAACTGAGCGCGCCGGGGGCTGGCCCGGGATCGCCGCGGTTCGCCGGCACGTCCGGCGCCTGGCTCGGGCGACGCCGGCGCGTCTTTCGGGCGGAGGATCCTGCGAGCGCGTGCCGCTTCGCCCATCGACTTGGATGAGGCGCGGCGCTAGCTCTCCACCATGCCCGAGCTGCCCGAGGTCGAGGTCGCGGCGCGCAACCTCAGGGCGTGGGCGCTCGGGCGGCGCATCGTCGAGGCGGAGATCGATGCTGCCGGACGCCGCATCGTCCGGCCCGAGGAGCCGGCGGCGGTCGCGAAGGCGCTCCGGGGCCGGGAACTGGTGGAGGTCCGGCGCGTCGGCAAGCAGATTCTCCTGCGGCTGGAGGGCAGGGGCGGGCCGCTCGGCGTCATCTCCCACCTCGGGATGACGGGCAAATGGCTGCGCCGCGAAGGTGACGAGCCGCCGCCCAGCCATTCCCGCGCGCGGCTCGCGCTGGAGGACGGCGTCACCCTGCACTACCGCGATCCGCGCCTCTTCGGGAGGCTGCGCCTCGTGCCCGGGGCGCGCTTCGAGGACGTGCCCGAGGTGGCGGGGCTCGGGCCCGACTTCCTGGAGAGCGGCATCGACGAGGCGCGGCTACGGACCGCGCTGGCGAGGCGGCGCGTTCCGGTGAAGGTGGTGCTGCTCGACCAGGCGCTCCTGCCCGGGGTGGGGAACATCCAGGCCAGCGAGGCGCTCTTCCGCGCCCGCATCGACCCGCGCCGTCGCGCCGACGCGCTCACCCGCGCCGAGGTGAAGCGCATCGCGGCGGCCATCCTGGCGTCCGTTCGGGAGACCATCGCGCGGGAGGAGGGGCCGGAGCCGAGCTACGTGGAGGAGCCCGGCAGCGAGAACCCGTTCCAGGTGTACGGACGCGAGGGCGAGCCCTGCCCGCGCTGCCGCAAGGGACGGCTCCTGCGCGAGGTGCAGGGCCAGCGATCGACCTTCTTCTGCCCGCGGTGCCAGCGGTGACGCGCGCGCCTCGCGCGGGGCTGGGGCTCCGTTGCCGCCCCTCGCGGCGCCGTGCTACGAGCGAGGCAGGATGATGAGCTCCGACGACATCGCGCGCATGAGCGTCTCGGAGCTGCGGGCGGCCTTCGTGGAGGGCGGCCGGGCACTTCCGGCGGAGTGCGAGGCGGCCCTCCGGAACGACGTCCGGGCGGGCGCGCGCGGCGTGCTCGAGCGCGTGCTGCGGCGCCGCCGGGAGAACCGGGCCGAGGGACAGCGGATGCGGCACCTGCTGCGCTACGAGAGCGCCCTCTGGGATCGCGGTGTGACGCGCATCGCCGGGGTGGACGAGGCCGGGATGGCGCCGCTGGCTGGACCCGTGGTGGCGGCGGCGGTGGTGCTGCCGCGGGACTTCCGCCCTCGCGGCATCGACGACTCGAAGCAGGTGGATGCTGCGGGCCGGGCCCGGCTCGCGGTCGAGATCAAGGCGGCGGCGGTGTGCTGGGCGCTCGGCATCGCGACCGTCGAGGACGTCGATCGGGTGAACATCTACCACGCAGGGCTGCTCGCCATGCGGCGCGCCATCGAGGGGCTGGCCGAGCCGCCAGAGCACATCCTCCTCGATGCGCGCCGGGTGCGCGAGGTGCCCATCCCGCAGGACGGGATCGTCCACGGCGACGCGCTCAGCCTCACCATCGCCGCCGCCAGCATCCTCGCCAAGACGGCGCGCGACGCCATGATGGAGCGCTACGACGCCGAGCACCCCGGTTACGGGTTCGCGCGGCACAAGGGCTATCCGACGGCCGAGCACTTCGCGGCCCTGGACCGGCTCGGCGCCTGCTCGCTGCACCGCCGCTCGTTCGCGCCGGTGCGCGCAGCGCTCGGGCTCGACCCGATACAGACCAGCCTCTTCCCGCAGGCGGAGCCGGACCGCGCCGAACCGTGCGGTCGAATCTAGGCGAGCCGCGGCGGATGGCCTCGACGCTCCTCGTCCTCTTCGGCGTCGTCTCCTCGCTGCTCCTCATCGGGGCGGGCCTGCACCGGGCCGCGACGCGGAATTACCGGGACAGGGCGGGGAACGTGCACCAGGGCGCCGCCGCGGTGAGGGCCGGCCTGGTGGTGGCGCTGGTGGGCCTGTGCGAGCTCGCGCTCACCGTGTATCTCGGCATGACGGGATGACGGAGGGGGGAAAGGCGGCCCCCAGCGATCGCAGATTGCGGTCGCGGTCGGGGTCGCATCGCGTCCCCTCAGCTCCCGCGACGACCTTCCCCTTCCGGCCCCCGTTTGACGCGGGAGATCCCGGGGGCTACAACGATCCTCGAGGACGCCCGACGGTGAAGGCGCGTCCGGCAGGGGCGGAATCGACCGCCCGCCGGCGCCCCCCGATCCGGCCCCCGGATGACAGAACCGCATCGCTCCCGCCTTTCGCCCCCCTCCGCCGAGCCCCGCACCACCACGTCCGATCCCCAGCCGTCCCGAGCGCCCCGGCGCGATCGCGATGGCCGCGAGCGCGGCCGCGGGCGTTCCAACGAAGCGCCCCGCGGGGTCGCGCTCGACGTGCCGATGCCGTCCCCGGCCCACGCGCCGGAGATCCCGGAGGACCGCCTCGACGCGGACGCGCTCCACACGGTGGCGCGGCTGCGCCATGCCGGGCACCAGGCGTTCTTCGTCGGCGGCTGCGTCCGGGACCTCCTGCTCGGGCGCCTCCCCAAGGACTTCGACCTCGCCACCAGCGCCCACCCGGGCGAGGTCCGCGCCACCTTCCGCAACTGCCGCCTCATCGGGCGCCGCTTCCGGCTCGCGCACGTCTTCTTCCGCGGCGGCAAGGTGGTGGAGGTCGCCACCTTCAGGAAGAGCCCGGTGGACGTGGTGGAGGACGGCGCCGAGGAGAGCGATCTCCTCATCACGCGCGCCAACGTCTTTGGCACGGCCGTGGAGGACGCCCGGCGCCGCGACTTCACCGTGAACGGCCTCTTCTACGACCCGTTCGCGGGCGAGGTCATCGACTTCGTGGGGGGCCGCGCCGACCTCGAGGCCCACCGGATGTCGACCATCGGTGAACCCGAGATCCGCATGCGTGAGGACCCGGTGCGTGCCCTGCGCGCCGTCCGCTTCGCGGCCCGGCTCGGGTTCACCATCGAGCCCGAGACGTTCGCGGCGATGCGCCGCCACGCCGCCGAGATCGGCCGCTGCGCGCCGCCGCGTCTCCTCGAGGAGACGTTCAAGATCCTGCGCTGCGGCGCCTCCGCCCGGGGCTTCGAGCTCCTGCGCACCTGCGGCGCGCTCCCGCTGCTCCTCCCGCCGCTGGCAGCGTTCCTCGACCGCTCGGGCGATCCCGCGCGCCGCCGGTTCGCCGCCCACCTCGCCGCGCTGGACGAGCACGTGGGATCGGGCAACGTCCCCGACGAGGCGGTGCTCCTCGGCGTCCTCCTCACGCACCTGCCGCAGGGGGAAACCGGTGCCGGCCCCGGCGAGCGCGACGCGCTCCTGTCCGAGTTGGTGGCAACCGCCCGGCTGCCGAAGCGCATCGCCGAGGGGGCGCGCCTCGCGCTGGCCGCTCAGCGCACGCTGCGCGGGACGACGCGCCGGCGGCGCCGCGGGCCGGCGGGCCAGGCCTCGCTCTCCGATGCGCTGCTCCTCATGGAGCTGTCCGTGAAGGCGACCGGCGAGGGCGTGGAGGCTCTGGCCCGCTCGCGCGCCGAGAGCGCCGCCCAGGGCGAGGCGGGCAGCCCGGTGGACCCGGACGACGCGGTGGAGGCGGAGGAGCCTGACCGCGAGGCCGCTCCTCCGCGCAAGGCGTCGTCTCCCAGGATCCACGAGGTCGCCGCGTTCACCGAGCGCAGCGCAGCGGCTCCGTCGCCCGGGGATGCCGCCGAGGGGGCCGCTTCCAAGCGGCGCAGGCGCGGTGGCCGCCGCCGGCGCAGGCGCGGTGGCGCGGACGCCGAACCCTCCGGAAGCTGATCGCGAGTCCGGAGGCCGCGACTGAGGGCCCGCGCCTGCGCGGACCTCGCCTTGACCCTGCCCGCGCCCTTCTGTAGAAGCGCCGAACATGCCCTCCGAGCGACCCGACAAGCAGAAGCCGCGCTACAAGCGGATCCTCCTCAAGCTTTCGGGTGAGGCGCTCATGGGGGACGGAACCTACGGGATCTCTCCCAAGACGCTCGTCTCCATCGCTCAGGAGGTGAAGGACGTGGTGGAACTGGGGGTGGAGGTCGCGCTCACCACGGGGGGCGGCAACATCTTCCGCGGCGTCTCCGGTGCGACCGAGGGCATGGATCGCTCCAGCGCCGACTACATGGGGATGCTCGCCACCGTCATCAATTCCATGGCGCTGCAGGACGCGCTGGAGAAGCTCGGCGCGCAGACGCGCGTGCAGTCGGCCATCGAGATGCACCAGGTGGCCGAGCCGTACATCCGGCGCCGCGCCATCCGTCACCTCGAGAAGGGGCGGGTGGTCATCTTCGCCGCGGGCACCGGCAACCCGTACTTCACCACCGACACGGCCGCATCGCTGCGCGCCATGGAGATCCACGCGGACGTGCTCCTCAAGGCCACCAAGGTGGACGGCGTCTACTCCGACGACCCCAAGAAGAACCCGCAGGCCACCAAGTTCAAGAACCTTTCCTACATCGACGTCCTGAAGAAGAACCTGAAGGTGATGGACTCCACCGCCATCAGCCTCTGCATGGACAACGAGCTGCCCATCGTGGTCTTCGACCTCACCCGCCGCGGCAACATCCGCCGCGTGGTCATGGGAGAGGAGATCGGGACGACGGTGGGAAAGGGCCACACCCGCTCTGTGGGTGAATCACACGGAAGGTGAACCATGGGCGTCGCCGAGGACATCCTGCAGGACCAGCATGCGCGCATCGCGAAGACGCTGGACCACTTTCGCCAGGAGCTCATGGGCGTGCGCACCGGGCGCGCGTCCCTGCACCTGCTCGACAACGTCCGGGTGGACTACTACGGGACGCCCACGCCGCTCAACCAGGTGGCCACGCTGGCGGTGGCCGACGCGCGGCTCCTCACGGTGAAGCCCTGGGAGAAGAACCTCATCCCGGTCATCGACAAGGCCATCCGGGACGCGAACTTGGGAGTGAATCCCATGAGCGACAAGGATCTGGTGAGGGTGCCCATCCCGCCGCTCACCGAGGAGCGCCGCCGGGAGATCGTGAAGGGCGTCAAGCACAAGGGTGAGGAGCAGAAGCTCGCCATCCGCAACGAGCGCCGCGACGCGAAGGAGCTGATCGAGGCGGCGGAGAAGGACGGCGACCTCTCCGCCGACGACGCGGAGAAGGCGATGGAGAAGGTGCAGAAGGAGACCGACGAGGGCGTGAAGCGCGTCGATGAGCTGGTGGCGTCGAAGGAAAAGGAAGTGATGACGCTTTGAGCGCGCCCAGCGCGCTGCGCGTCTACCTGCCCCTGCTTCTGCTGGGCGTGGCTGCCGGGCTCGTGCATCGGGTCGCCCGAAACCGCCCGGAGGCCACGCACCGGCGCTTCTTCGACATCCTCTGGATCCTGATGATCCTGGCTGGCGCGCCGCTCTGGCTGTTCGCCGCCGCGGCGCTCGGCTGGCTGTAGCGGTCGCGCCGCGAGGCGCGAACCGGCCCAGCTCTCAGAAAGAAAACACCATGGTGGCAAGCGCCAGAACCCAGAGCAGGTGGGCGCTGCCGGCATAGGCCGGCAACGTCTTCGCCGCCGCGTTCGCTCCTGCGAGGTCTCCCCCGGCCGCCGCGGCCGTGAGCTTGGCCAGGGCGGGCCGCGCCAGGCCGAAGAGGAGGGCGATGCGCGCCAGCGCGAGGACGATGCCCACGTAGATGCCGGTGCGCAGCGGACCGCCGCCGGCGGGCGAGGCGTAGACGAGGCCGAACGCGATCGTCGCGGCGCCGCTCCAGAGGTCCAGCCCGAGGCCGGTGCGCGCCTGGGCCAGCGCGGGGCCGAGGAACGCCTGGCCGGCCGCCAGCGCGCGCCGGACCGCGCCCGGCCAGAAGAGGGCCGATCCCATCCAGACCGCGGCGGCGAGGATGTGCAGGAAGCGGAGGATGTTGGAAAGATTCATGGGCGGAGGAGCCTCGCGACGGTCTCGAGGACGGCGAGCCGGGAGTGCTTCTTGTCGTCGGCGGCGACCCGTGTCCAGGGCGCGTCGGGGCGGTGCGTGCGATCCAGCAGGTAGCGGATCGCGGCCTCGTCGTCGCGCCACGTCTGCTGGTGCGTGAGTCCTCACAGCGGACCGACGAGTCTGCCCGGGGCAGGCAGGCAGCGTGAATCCCAGCAGGGATCATCTCCAGCGGTCTTCCGCGATCAAGGCCTGTAGCCGTGCGCGATGGGCAGCCGTCGGCCCTCGCCGAAAGCCTTTGCGGTCACCTTGAGCACCGGAGCGGCCTGCCGCCGCTTGTACTCGCTGTTCACCACCATCCGCAGCACGCGGCGGACCAGCTCCACCTCGTGCCCGCGGGCGACGATCGCATCGATCGGCAGCCGCTCCGCGATGTAGGCGTCGAGGATGTCGTCGAGCACCTCGTACGGAGGGAGCGAATCCTGGTCGACCTGGCCCGGTTTCAGCTCCGCGGAGGGAGGCTTCGTGAAGGTGCGCTCCGGGATGAGCTCGCGCCCGGCGCGCGCGCTGGCAGCTCGCGACACGCGGTACACCAGCGTTTTGGGCAGGTCGCCGATCGGGGCCAGCCCGCCCGCCATGTCGCCGTACAGGGTGCAGTACCCGACGGCGAGCTCGCTCTTGTTGCCGGTCGCGAGGCAGAGCGAGCCCTCCTGGTTCGAGATGGCCATGAGGAGCTGGCCACGGATGCGCGCCTGGATGTTCTGCGCGGCGACGTCCCCCAGTGGACTGCCCAGTCCGGAGCCGAGCGCCTCCAGATAGGCCGCATGCATGGGCTCGATGCCGATCTCGGCGAAGCGGATTCCGAGATTGCGGGCCAGCGCGGCCGCGTCCTCGCGCGAATGGCGTGAGGAGTAGCGCGACGGCATGGCCACCCCGAAGACGTTCCCCGGGCCCAGGGCGTCGGCGGCGAGGGTGGCCGTGAGCGCGCTGTCGATGCCCCCCGAGAGGCCGAGGACCGCCGCGCGAAAGCCGCACTTTCGCGCGTAGTCGCGCAGCCCGAGCACGAGGGCGCGGTACACCTCGTCGGCGTCCGCGTCCTCCCCCTCGCCGGGCGCCAGGGCCGGCGCGCCCGGGAAGCGGAGAACCTCGGGCGAGGAGCCGTCGAGCCCCACCACGATGACCGCCTCCTCGAACAGCGGCCCGCGGGCGAGCACGCTGCCGTCGGCGCCCACCAGCATGGAGCCGCCGTCGAACACCAGGGCGTCGTTTCCGCCGACCTGGTTCACGTAGGCGATGGGAGCGCCGTGCCGCGCCGCCGCGGCGCCGATCATCCGCTCGCGGAGCGCGGGCTTTCCGAGCGAGTACGGCGAAGCGGAGATGTTCACGATGAGCTCGGCGCCGCGCTCCCGCAGGTCGGCGACGGGGTCGCGGGCGTAGCGCGGCTTCACCCAGAACCGCTTGTCGTTCCAGATGTCCTCGCAGACGGAGAGCCCCAGGATCAGGCCGAGCGCCTCGGAGCGCGCGGAGGTGGTCTCTCCCGAGGGTAGGAAGTACCGCGCCTCGTCGAAGACGTCGTAGGTGGGCAGCAGCGACTTGCGGCCCACGGCAGCGACCCGGCCGCCTTCGATCAGCGCGGCCGCGTTGTACACGCCCGGAGGTGGCGCGTCCGCGGGCGCCTCTGGAAAGCCCACCACCAGCGAGAGCCCCGCCGACCAGGGTGCAGGCCGCGCGAGCTCCCCCAGCGTCCGGCCGCACAGGGCCAAAAAGTCCGGCATGTCGAGGAAATCGCGGGGCGGGTAGCCCGAGAGCGCCAGCTCCGGGAACACGACCAGGGCCGCGCCCGCCCCCCGGGCGAGAGAGACGGCGGTGCGGATGCGCTCCGCGTTGGCAGCGAAGTCGCCCACGGTGGAGTTCACCTGTGCGAGCGCGATGCGGGGCGGCGCCATCCCTCGAACATGCTGCCGCGGAGGCTGCCGCGCCGCGGTAGACGCACGGCGCGCGACTTTGGGGCTCCGGCGGATGGTGGCCGCCGCCACGTCGGCACCCCGGGCGTCGCAGAGCCCCTTGCGGCCAGGTTCACGCCACGTCGCTGCGATATGGCGCTCCTAATGTGGCCGTATGGACTACAGTCTTGCAAACCATTGGGCCAACCGGGCGAAACTCTTGAATCGGCAACACATTGCGTTGGAATACCGACCGGGGTTGTACCTCGAACGGGGCGTTAGTATCGTCGCGGACACCGACGGGACGATCAAGAAGCGGAGTGCAAGTCGTGCACGCCAGACCGTGACCCGCGGTGAACGGTCCGACAAGGGCCCTCACGGAAGGACGAACAGATGCCTGGAATGGACCTCGAGATCCTGACGCCCTTCGCAGCCAAGTTCCTCGAGGGGACCACCCTCACGCCCGCGGAGCGAGCCGAGGTGCTCCGGATCGCGCAGGGATTTGCCTGCAAGGACTCCGCTGCCGCCGCTGGAGTTTCGCCCGAGACGATCCGCGCCCGGCGCAAGCGCATCTACCGCAAGCTCGCGGTGCCTGGCTCGGGAGAGCTGCTCGCGAGCCTCCTCTCCCTCTCCCTCACCATGATCTCGAAGGGCGAGCGCATCGAGCCGCGGCCGGCTGCGCTCCCCGCGCAGCCTCCGATGGAGGCAGCGATCGTCGCAGCGCGATGACCGCGACGGCGGGCCGGCGGGGGCGGGCTTGCCGCTCACCCCTTCCAGCCCGACGGGCGATCCCTCCCGGTCGGCGCGCCGCTCAACGCTTCGGCAGCCACGCCTCGATGCGCGAGGCGATCTTCTCCGGCGAGAAGCCGTACTCCTCCACCAGCGCCTTCTCCGGCGCGCTGGCGCCGAAGCGGTCGATGCCAAGGACGAGCCCGTCCTTCCCGGCGAGCCTCCACCACTCCAGCCCGCGCGCCGCCTCCACCACCACCACCGGCCGCGAGGACGGGATCACCGCCTCCTGGTAGGCCGCATCCTGCTCCCCGAAGCGCTCCAGGCAGGGCATCGAGACGAGCCGGCCGGGGATGCCGCGGGCGGCCAGCAGCGCCACCGCGCCCTGCGCGCTCGCCACCTCCGAGCCGGTCGCCACCACCGTGAACCGCGCGCCCTCCGCGTCCTTCACCACGTAGCCGCCGCGGCCGGCGAAGCGCTCCGCACCCTCGGCCCGATCGAGCTTCGCGATCTTCTGCCGCGAGAGGATGAAGGCGGTGGGCCCGTTGCGCCGGGCGAGCGCATGCGCCCAGCCCTCCGCCGTCTCGAGCCCGTCGGCGGGCCGGACCACGTGGAGGTTGGGGATCGCGCGCAGCGAGGTGAGCTGCTCGATGGGCTGGTGGGTAGGGCCGTCCTCGCCCAGGAAGATGGAGTCGTGGGTCCAGACGAAGATCGCCTGCAGCCCGGAGAGCGCCGCCAGCCGCACCGGCGGGCGCATGTAGTCGGAGAAGATGAGGAAGGTGCCCGAGAACGGGATGAAGAGCCCGTCGTAGGCGAGGCCATTGGCGATGGCGCCCATGGCGTGCTCGCGGATGCCGTACGGGATGTTGCGCCCGCCGTAGGACTCGCGCTCCACCGTGCCGCCGCCCTTGATCTCGGTGAGGTTCGACTCGGCGAGATCGGCCGAGCCGCCCACCAGCGCCGGGACTGCGGCCGCGGCGGCTTGGATGACGGCGTGCGACAGCTTGCGGGTCGCCTCCGAAGCGGTCCCACCCGCGGCCACGAGCCGCTCGCGCAGGTCGGCCGGCACGGTGCGGGCCACGTGCGCGTCGAGCACGGCGGCCTCCGCCGCGTGGGCGGCGCGCCACGCCGCGAAGCGGCCATTCCAGGCCTCGCGCAACCCCCGCTTCTCCGCGGCCACCTCGCTCCAGAAGGCCCGCACGTCGTCGGGAACCAGGAAGGGCGGCTCGGAGGGCCACCCGAGCGCCTTCTTCGTGGCGGCGAGCTCCTCCACTCCCAGCGGCGCGCCGTGCGCGGCGGAGGTGCCCGCCTTCTTGGGCGAGCCGAACCCGATGGTGGTCTTCACGCGGATGAGGCTGGGGCGCGGGTCGGCCTTGGCGGCATCGATGGCCGCGGAGATGGCCTCGTGATCGCGGCCCGGCACCGACTGCACGTGCCAGCCGTACGCCTCGAAGCGCTTGGTGACGTCCTCTCCGGTGAAGGAGAGGGTGGTCTTGCCGTCGATGGTGATGCCGTTGTCGTCGTACAGATAGACGAGCCGGCCCAGTCCCTGGTGCCCTGCGAAGCTGGCCGCCTCGGCTGTGACGCCCTCCATCAGATCGCCGTCGCCGCAGATGGAGTAGACGAACGGCTCCTCCAGCGGATTGCCCCGCCCGAGCTGCGCGGAGAGCATGGCGTGGCCGAGCGCCATGCCGACCCCGTTCGCGAAGCCCTGGCCGAGCGGGCCGCTCGTCACCTCCACGCCTGGTGCGAAGCCGAACTCGGGGTGCCCGGGCGTGCGGGAGTGGAGCTGCCGGAACGACTTCAGGTCGTCCATCGACAGCTCGTAGCCGGAGAGGTGCAGCATTCCGTACAGCAGCATCGAGCCGTGCCCGGCCGAGAGCACGAACCGGTCGCGCCCCAGCCAGCGGGGCTCGCGCGGATCGTAGCGGAGGTGGCGCGTCCAGAGGACGAAGGCCATGTCGGCCGCCCCCATGGGCATGCCGGGATGGCCGCTGCCGGCCTTCTGCACGGCGTCCGCGGCGAGCATGCGGATGGTGTCGACCGACTGGGCGATGAGCTCGGGGCTGGCGCTGGGCAAGAGATGCTCCCGGTGGGGATGGAGGGGAAAACATCGCCCGCTGCCTGCGCGGGAGATCAGGGAATTCTGGGGGGTGCTTCCAGCCAGGCCAGGGTGGGGCGGCCGCCGTCGAGGTCAATGGCGGCGACGGTTCCCGGCTGGACCCGCTGATCCGCGCCGGCGGCGAGCGACACGGCCTCGCTCGTCTCGGGATTGTGGCCCACGAGCGCCGTCCCGTCCCCCTCCGCCTCGGCCAGCGCGACGAGGTCCTCGCCGCGGGTGCGACCGGAGGCGAGGCGCCTGTCGATGAGCACCGGCGCACCGGTGGCCTGACCGAGCAGCTCGGCAGTCTGCCGCGCGCGCTCGAAGGGGCTCGCGAGGATGCGCCGCACGTGGAGCTTCGGTGCGAGGGAGCGCGCCAGGGCGAGGAAGCGATGGCGTCCCTCCGGCGTCAGCGCACGGGTGGCGTCACCCCCGGCCGCCTCCGCCTCCGCCTTGCCGTGACGCACGAGGTAGATCCGCATCGGGGGGCTCCGCCGCTCGTCGCCTCACCGCGTCGCGAGGAGCGCGACGGGAAAGCCGGCGAGGAGCTCGCCGAGGTCGAGCATGGCGCCCTTCCGGCGCGCTCCCGTGACGAGATCCTCGAGCTCTGCCGGGAATCCCGCGGGCAGTCGCACCTCGCCGCGCCAGACCCGGCTGGCGGGCGCGGGACCGAGGACCAGCCTGGGCGCGACGCAGACGACCGCCGCCTGCCCCAGCGTCCGCGCGAAGGCGATCACCCGTCCCGCGTCCTCCCCCTCCACCGGCAGCGGCAGGTATGCGCCCTCGAGGTACAGCTCCCGGTTCGCCTTGCGGTGGTGCAGCCCTTCGCGAAGGAGGAGGAGCTTGGCGCGCCCGTCGCGCAAACCCTGGGGCGTCGAGAGCTCTCGTGCCAGCGCCGCCCTCCCAGCGCCGTCCGGGCCCGCCCGGCGCTCGAGCTCTCCCAGGAGCTCGCTTCGGCGGCTAAAATCGACGGCGCGCCGGTTGTCGGGGTCGACGAGCGAGAGGTCCCACAGCTCGCAGCCCTGGTACACGTCGCACACGCCGGGAGAGGCGAGCTTCAGGGCGACTTGCGTGAGCGAGCTCACCCGCGCCGCGTGCGCCAGCTTGCGCGCGAACGGGACGAACGTCTCCAGGAACTCGGGGGAGACGAGCACCGCGGCCGCGAAGCCCTTCGCGGCATCCTCGTACTCCTCGTCCGGGTTGGTCCAGCTGGAGTGGCTCTTGGCCTCCCGCAGCGCCTTTTCCAGGTAGGCGGTGATCCGCCCCAGATATGCCTTCGCCTCCTCGCTGCCCTGCGCCGGGACCTCGTCGAGGAAGGTACCGAGGAGCGTCTGGTACACGAGGAGCTCGTCGTTGCGGTCCGGCGCCGGCGCGCCGTCCACCTCGACCTTGAAGCGCCGGTTGGCCCGCGCCCAGGCCGAGACGAGCGCCCGCCACTCGCGCGGCACCTCCGAGACGGCCGCGATGCGGACCCGCACGTCCTCGCTGCGCTTGGTGTCGTGGGTGGAGGTGCCGGAGAGGCTGCCGGGCCAGTGCGCCAGCCGCTCCGCGTTGAGCTTGTGGAACGCCACCGGGGAGGTGCCGAATGCGCCCGGCTCGCCGCCCACCTCGTTGAGCGACACCAGCCGGTCGTACACGTAGAAGGCGGTGTCCTCCAGCGCCTTCGCCGTCACTGGACCCGTCACCTGCTGCAGCTTCAGCGTGAACTCGAGCCAATCGCGCCGCTCCGCCGGGGAAAGGCTCTCGGGGTAGCGAAGCAGCAGCACGTCGCGCAGGAAGTCGAAGATGGAGGGATCGGCGGCCAGGCTGCGCCGCCGGGCGCGCGCCAGCGTCCGCTCCACGTAGCGGCGATCGCGGTCGTCGATCTCCCCCGCGGGCGTGACGTAGGTGCGGTAGACGGGGAAGCTCGACACGAACTCGACGATGGCGCGGCGGAGCGCGTTGAGCGTGAAGTCGCGCGTGCGGCGGTTCGTCTCGCTGAGCCCGTTGAGGCGATGCGCGAGCATGTTGATCTCGCTCGCCATCGACGACCCCGTGATGAGCCGCTTCTTCTCGTAGGCGAGGTCGTCGAAGCTCTGCTGCAGCCCGGTGAAGCGGCCGTAGAAGCCGGTCAGCTCCTCCTCGGCCTCGCCATCCACGAAGAGGCCGCTCGCGGCGGCGAGGAACTCGTAGCCGGTGGTGCCGTCAATGGCCCAGCTCTCCGGCATGCGCTCCTTGCCGGACAGGATCTTCTCGGCGAGCACATAGAAGGGCCGGGCGGGAGGCTCGCCCTGCAGGAGCTCGCGCTCGAGCCGGTCGCGCAGGAGGCCGGCCGCGTCGGCGTCGAGGGTCTCGCCACGCGTTCCCGCCAGCGCGCGCCCGCGCGCGACCAGGGCGGAGGCCTGCAGCCGCCGGAAGTACGCCGTGGGATCGTAGAGGCCGTCGGGGTGGTCGATCCGCAATCCGGTGATCTTCCCCTGGCGCACGAGGTCGAGGACGAGTCGGTGGGCCTCCTCGAAGACGCGGTCGTCCTCCATGCGGATGGCGGCGAGGCCATTCACGTCGAAGAAGCGGCGATAGTTGATCTCCTCGCCCGCCACGCGCCAGTGCGCCAGCCGATAGGCCTGGGCGTCGAGGAGCGCGTCGAGGCGGTCGAAGCTGCGCGGGTCGCCCGCCTTGCCGTTGAAGATGGCGAGGTTCCCATCCACGTGCTCGCGCACCGCGGCCTCGGCATCGAGGAGCGCGTGCAGCCGCCGCTTCGCGACCTCCTTCTCCCGCGCGCGCTCCGCCACCTTGGCGGGGTCGGTCTCCGACCTCGGCGCGAGCTTCTCCAGGGAGGTGCAGATGCTCTCCAGCTCCCACACGCTGGGCTCGTCGGGACCGAGGCGCGTCCGGAGCTCCTCCAGCCGGTGGCGCAGGACCTGAGGCACCGAGCGCGGCGAGAGCGGGAACCGGTGGGTGTAGTAGGCGACGAAGAAGGTGCCACCCTCGCGGACGAGCGACAGCTCCCCGTTCTCCAGCACTACGCCGTACTGATCGCCCAGGGTGGGCACGAGCACCTTGTTCTCGAGCTCGCCCTTCACGGGCTTCCAGTCGATGTCGAAGGTGTGCGCCCAGCGGGAGCTGGGGCCGTTCTCGAGCACGTCCATCCACCAGGCGTTCTGGCGGCCGATGCCCATGTGGTTAGGAACGAAGTCGACGAGCTGCCCCAGCCCGTGCGCGGCGGCCGCCTCGCACAGCCCGGCATAGCCCTCGGCGCCGCCCAGCTCCGGGGCGAGGTGGTCGTGATCCACCACGTCGTAGCCGTGGGTGGAGCCGCGGACCGCCACCAGGATGGGCGAGAGGTAGAGGTCCGTCACCCCCAGCGCTGCGAGGTACGGCACGACCCGCGCCGCGTCGAGGAAGCCGAAGCTCTTCGTGAGCTGGAGGCGATAGGTGGAGCCCGGCCGCGGGGGCGAGGCGCGCCTCGATCGCACCGCGCCGGCGAGCTCGCGGAAGAGGGCATCGACGAGGGGAGAGGCCGTGGTGGCCGGCGTGTCGCTGGGCATGGGGATCGGCCTCGCCTAGCGGTGGATGCGCCCGGACTTGCGGGCGAGCGAACGGAGTCGCTCGACCGCCGCGCTGTCCGCGGCCAAGGCCGAGACGTTCTGCGCCATGCGATAGGTCCAGTTGGCGTCGGTGACGGTCCCCGGGGTGTTGACGCGCTCGCGCGTCCCCAGCGCGTCCTGCAGCGGCAGGAGCAGGAGATCGGAGCCGGAGCGGTAGACGGCATCCAGCAGCGCGTCGCGCACCCGATCGTCGAAGCGTGGCGGCGCCGCGTCGCGCAGCCGACCGAGGCCGGGCATCTCCAGCAGGGCCTGGCGCTCGTCGGCGGGGGCGCTGTCGTACCAGTCCGCGAGCGAGTCGGTGTCGTGGGTGCCGGTGGTGCCCACCGAGAGTGCGGGCCACCGCGCCGGATCGCGGAAGGGCATGCCCTTCACCTTCCACTCGCGCTCCCAGCGCAGGATACGGTAGCCGGGCACGCCGCAGCGGGTGAGCGAGGCGCGGACGAAGTCCGGCACGGTGCCCAGGTCTTCAGCGATGACGCGCGCGCGCCGCGAGAAGATCTGCATCATCTTCTCGCCATTGCGGATCTGCGCCGCCTCCTCCGAGGGCACGAACGCCGCGGGGCCGCCGTCGAGAGCGCGGTAGTAGGTCCGGTAGAGCCCGACCACGTGGTCCACCCGGTACAGGCCGTAAAGCTGGGCGCTGCGGCGGGCGCGCTCGTTCATCCAGGCGAAGCCGCCCTTGTCCATGACGTCCCAGCGGTACACGGGCAGGCCCCAGTCCTGTCCGGTCTCGCTGAAGGCGTCCGGGGGCACGCCCACGCTCGCGTCCAGGCGGAAGTCGAAGGGCCGCGACCAGACGTCGGCGGAGTCGGTGGACACCATGAACGGCAGGTCGCCCATGAGCTCGACGCCGGCCGCGTTGGCCTCGCGCCGCGCCGCGTGCCACTGGCGATCGAGCTGCCACTGCAGCCAGGCCTGGAAGAGGAGCTCGCCCGAGAGGCGCGCCCGCGCGTCGGCGAGGGCTCCAGGCTCGCGGGAGCGGAGCGGCGCTTCCCAGTCGGTCCAGCTCTTCTGCCGCTCGTCGTGCAGCGCGACGAAGAGGGTGTAGTCGTCGAGCCAGCTCGCCTCCCCGCGCGCGAAGGTCTCCAGCTCGGCCGCGCGGGAGGTGCGCGGCTTCCACTCGCGCTCGTGGAACGCTGCGAAGGCGAGCCGCAGCGCGCGCGACTTCACCCCGCGGGCGCGCTCCCACGCAACGGCCGGCGCCGTCCGGACCGCCTCCAGCTCGGTGCGGTCGGCGTCGGACAGGGCGTCGAGCCCTCCCGCGGCCTGGAAGTCGTCCAGCGCCTCCACGGCCACGTACACAGGGTCGAGCGCGAAGGCCGAGAGCGCGCCGTATGGGCTCGTCTGCCCACGCGAGGCCTCGTGGACCGGCAGGACCTGGATCACCGAGAAGCCGGCCGAGCTCGCCCAGCGCGCGAACGGAACGAGGTCGGGGATCTCGCCCAGCCCCCACCCGGACGGCGTGCGAATGGAGAACAGCGGGATGAGGACGCCAGCTTGACGCATGCAGGTTCCCTGAGGCGCGTGAGAGGTCTTCCGGCCGGGGGGGCCCTTGCCAGAGCCACATGTTAACTTTGCCAAACGTGTCGCGCTCCGCCTCCCGCGGTCGATTCGCGCCCAGCCCCACCGGGCCTCTCCACCTCGGAAACGCGCGCACCGCCCTGCTCGCATGGCTCGCGGCGCGCGCAGCCGGAGCCTCTTTCATCGTCAGGGTGGAGGACCTCGATCGCCCGCGCGTGCGGCCGGGCATGGAGGCGCGCGCGCTGGCCGAGCTTCGCTGGCTGGGGCTCGATTGGGACGAAGGGCCGGACGTGGGGGGACCCTCGGCCCCCTACCGCCAGTCGGAGCGGGCCGCCGCCTACCGGGCCGCCCTGGACGCGCTGCGCGAGCGGGGGCTCGCCTATCCCTGCTTCTGCTCGCGCGCGGAGATCGCGGCCGCCGCCGGCGCGCCGCACGGGCCGTCCGAGGATGGGCCCCGCTATCCGGGCACGTGCTCCGAGTCGTCGCCCGCGGAGGTGCGCCGGCGCTCCGCCTCCCGCCCCCCGGCCTGGCGCTTCAGGGTGGGGACCCGACCGGTCGCCTTCGACGACCGCGTGCACGGCAGGTGCAGCTTCGACGTGGCCGGCTCGACCGGCGATTTCGTGCTCGCCCGCGGCGACGGGGTTGCGGCGTACCAGCTCGCAGTGGTGGTGGACGACGCCGCCATGAAGATCGGCGAGGTGGTCCGCGGCGACGACCTCCTGCCCTCCACCGCGCGTCAGCTCCTGCTCTACGAGGCGCTGGGCATGCCGCCGCCCCGCTTCGCCCACGTGCCGCTCGTCGTGAGCGACGACGGGGAGCGGCTGGCGAAGCGGCACGGGGCCCAGTCGCTGGGAGAGCTGCGGGCGGCCGGCGCCGATCCGGGTCTGGTGGTCGGGCTCCTGGCGAGCCTCTCCGGGCTGGCGGCCCCGGGCGCCCGCGCGAGCCCCGCCGCTCTCGTCCCTGGCTTCGACCTGGGGCGGCTGCCGCGGGGGCCGGCGACGCTCCGGCGAGAGCTCCTCGCCGCCATTACCCCTCGGCCGTGAAGCTCCTCCGCTCCGCCACCGACCCGCGCTGGGCCGCGGTGGCCCTCGCCGACCTCGACCGCACGCTGGGCGACCACGCGCACTGCGAGAAGAAGGCGGCAGCCACCGCCATGAAGCTCGTCGCCGACGCGAACCGCGAGCCCGACCTCGTCCGCAGCCTCGCGCGCCTGGCGCAGGAGGAGCAGCAGCACTTCCTCGCCGTGCTGGTCGAGCTGGGCCGCCGGGGGGTGTTCCTCCCGCCCGATGGGGGCGATCCCTACGCGCAGGAGCTCCTCGCCAAGGTGCGCTCCGGGCCGGCGAGGCTCCTCGACCGGCTGCTCGTCTGCGCGCTCATCGAGGGCCGGAGCTGCGAGCGGCTGGGGCTCCTCGGCGAGGCGCTCCCACCGGGCCGGCTGAAGGATCTGTACCTGAAGCTGGCCGCCGCGGAAGCCGGCCACGAGCGGCTCTTCGTCGACCTCGCGCTGCGGAGGGGGCCGGAGCCGGAGGTGCGCGCCCGCCTCGACGCCCTCGCGGACGAGGAGGCGCGCATCGTGGCCCGGCTGCCGCTGCTCCCGAGGATTCACTAGGGTCGGGGTCGAGGTCGTGGTCGTGGTCGCGGTCGTGGTCGGGTCGCGGTCGGGTGGTGGTCGGGTGGTCGGGCCAGCATCACTCGCGCCAACCGGATATGTTGCCGTTCACCATGCTCACTCCCCGGAACTTCACCCGCGTGGGCGCGTACGCGGCCCTGGCGCTGTACTTCGCGGTGGGGCTCATTCCCGCCCAGCAGTTCGGTGGCTACGCGGGGATCCTCCTCGCGCAGGGGATCTTCGGGACGCCGGTTCGGTCGACGCTCCCGGTCCATGCCCTCGTCCTGTTCGGCCGGCTCCTCGGCGCGGTGGGCGTCAGCGGTCTCTTCGCGGTGGGCGGGGCGATCGTGGGCGCCGCCGCCTGGGGCGTCGCGAAGCCGTTCCTGCGCCGGGCTCCGCTTCACGAAGAGGGCTGAACAGCACCGCCGCGCGGGCTCACACCGCCGTGCCCAGGGCGGCCGCCAGCGTTTCGCGCAGGTAGCGCGCCGCCAGCGAGAGGGTGCGCGCGGGCTCGCCGTCGCCGTGGGCCAGGGGCGGTGCCACCTCCATCACGTCGCCGCCGGCGAGACCCACCTCGGCCCCCAGCCTGCGCACCAGCTCGGAGACGAAGGACGATGGCAAGCCGTCCTCCTCCGGGGTGCCGGTGGCGGCGGCCTCCGCCTCGTCGGTGCCGTCGATGTCGTTGGACAAGTACACCTGCGATGCGCCCGAGGCGCGCACCGCCGCGAGCACCGCCTCCAGCGCGCGGGCGGGATCGGCGCGGACCTCCTCCGCCCACACCTGCCGCACGCCGAGCAGCGCCTCCCAGTACGGGCGGGGATGGCGCGAGGCGCGCACGCCCACCTGGACCAGCCGCCCGCCGCGCCCGAGGAGGTCGTTCGCGTGGAAGGACCAGGTGCCGTAGCAGTAGCGGACGCCCAGCCGCTCCTCGAGGAGGTCGGTGTGCGCGTCGATCTGAACCATGCCCAGCCCCGGGCGCGCGGAGGCGAGCGCCCTCACCACTGGCAGCGCACAGGAGTGATCGCCCCCCAGCGCGAGGAGCTTCGCGCCCGGCGCCAGGCGCAGCAAGAGCTCGCAGGCGCGCTCCGCCATGGACAGCGGCGAGACGGGGAGGCGATCGCGCTCGCCGGGCGGCCCCCCGGGGCAGATGGCGGCGCGGGTGGCGAGCTTCTGCGCGTCGGAGAGCATGTCGTCGTGGAGGAGCTGCGGGACGACGAAGACGTCGCCCACGTCCACCATCCCTGCCTTCGCGGCGCGGGCGAAGAAGGCGGGGTCCTCGTCCAGGAGCCGCTCGCGAATGGACTGCGGCCCCATGTTGGCGCCGCGCAGGAAGCCCGCGCCCACGTCGGAGGGGATTCCCAGGAGGAGCGCGCGGGCAGAGGGCACGCGCCCGAGCGCCTCCCGCCAGCGCGCGGCCACCTCGTTCTCGTCCGCGCCGCCGTAGATGCGCCGCTGCACCGCGAGCTGCTCCGCGCGCCCGGTGGAGACGACGTAGAGCCCTCCTGCGGCCGGGCGCAGCAGGAGCGTGAGCTCCTCGAGCGCGGTCATGCGGCGCCGGCCCGCGGAGCGCGCCGCCGGGTGGCCGGGAGCTCCGGCGACGCGGTGAACGTGAGGGCGCCCCAGCCCCGGACCAGCTCCACGAGCGTGCGCACCGCCACGCCGGTGCCGCCCTTCGTCCGGTAGCCGCGCTCCTTCGCGCTGCGAGACGGGCCCGCGATGTCGAGGTGGGCCCAGGGCGTCTCGCCCACGAAGCGGTGCAGGAAGTGGGCGGCGGCGATCGCGGCCCCCGGCCGCTCCCCTGCGTTGCGAAGGTCGGCGACCGCGCTCTCCAGCGTCTCCTTCACCGAGGGGGTGAGCGGAAGCCGCCACACGTCCTCGCCCGCCGCGCGCGCGGCCGCCAGCACCCGATCGATCATCGGCCCATCCGGCCCGAAGGCGCCGGCGGTGGTGTGGCCGAGGGCGACGATGCACGCGCCGGTGAGGGTCGCCACGTCGACGATGCCCGCCGGCTGCAGCGTGTCCACCGCCCAGGCCAGCACGTCGCCCAGCACGAGCCGCCCCTCGGCGTCGGTGTTGGTGATCTCCACCGTGGTGCCGTCGTAGGCGGTGAGCACGTCGCTCGGCTTGTAGGCGCGGCCGCCCGGCATGTTCTCGCAGGCGCCGAACAGCGCGCACACCGGAAAGGGCGGTCGAAGCTCGGCCACCACGCGCATGGCCGCGAGCACCGCCGCGCTCCCCGCCATGTCGGTGTTCATCGTCACCATGCTGTCGGCGGGCTTCAGCGAGAGCCCTCCCGAGTCGAAGGTGATGGCCTTCCCCACCAGCACGAGCGGCCTCGGCCCCGCGCTGTGGGCCGCCTTCCCGCGGCCTCGGCCCGCACCGTGGCCGTGGCCGCGCGCACCGCGCGGCTCCCAGCTCAGCTTCACCAGCTTGGGCTTCTCCGCCGAGCCGCGCGTCACGCCGGCGAACATCCCCATGCCGAGCGCCTCGATCTCCTTGCGGCCGTGCACCTCGCAGCGCAGGCCGGCCTCCTTCGCCAGCGCCTCGGCCGCCTCGGCGAGCCGGGCCGGGGTGCAGTGCACCGGAGCCTCGTTCACGAGGTCGCGCGCGAAGCTCACCGCCCCGGCGACGGAAGACCCGAGCCGCGCCTCGGCGCGGACCTCTTCGGACGCCGCGGCGTCCCCGGAAGCCACCACCACCACCGCCCCGAGCGGCGGCTTCGCCTCGGCGCGCGCGCGGTAGCGCTCGAAGCGGTACGCGCCGAGAAGAGCCCCCTCCACCGCCGCGCGCGCCGCGACCTTCGCGTCGAGCTCCGGGGGAAGCCAAGCGCCCAGCCGCGCCAGCCCCGCCGCGCGGGCGGCGCGGCCCGCCTTGCCCATCGCCATCCGGAGCGGCTCGCCCCCGTGCGCAGCTGCCTCGATGCCCTTCGCCCGCGGCCCCAGCCCGAGCAGGGCGAGGCGCCTCGCCGGGAGCTTTCCGAGGGTGAAGACCTGCAAGACCTGGCCGGCCTTGCCCGTGAATCCATCCTCGGCCGCGGCCGAGAACAGGTGCCCGTCCAGCGCCGCGTCGAGCGGGCCGAGGCGCCCGCCCGAGGCGAGGTCCTCCTCGAACAGCGGGACGGCCAGGAGATCCACCGCCAGTCCCAGCGCGTCCGCGTCCGTGAGCTCCACCGCCGCCATGATCCGCCCCCTTGTCCGGCCGTGATCTGCCGGGACCCGCCGGCCCGCGCTCTTGCGCAGACCAGAAGCGGCCAGGCTTCAGAAGCCCGACCGCTCGCGCGCAGGCGATGCTTCTAGCGCCGGCGGCGCCGCGCCGCGATGGCGGCGAACACCCCCAGCACTGCGAACATCTCGGCGCCCGTGCCGGCGGAGCAGCCGGTGGCGAGCACGACGTGCTTCCTGGGGAGTGGGCCGCTGCCGCTCGCTCCGGAGGTCGTGCCGCCGGTCGTGCCCGCGCCAATGCCCGCGCCCGCGTCTGCGGTCGCCGTCGGCGGAAGGGCGGGGGTGGCGGTCCCGGTGGTGCCGGCGGTGGCACCGCCCGCGGAGCCGGTGTCCGGCCCGCTCGTCGGGACCGGCGCCGGGGGGCTCCAGAGCTTCCCGGTCAGCTCGAGGATGCGGTGCGCGATCTGCTCCCGGGCGGCGAGCAGGTCGCCCACGGAGGGCTGCGTCCAGGCGTTGGGGAAGAGGCGGGAGGCGATCCCGAAGGCGAGGCCCGGGTCGCCCGCATCGACGAGCAGCTTCAGATATTCGTAGTCCTGCATGCCCGCGCGGATCATCTTCATGCGCAGCGAGGCGACGGGGATGTCGGTGGAGCCGCCGATGCGCCAGGCGTTGCCCGGGTAGAAGAGCGTGCCGTCGCCGTTGCCCCCGAAGCGCCACTGGTCGCTCCAGGGATCACCGGCGAAGGCCATGGTGGTCTCGAAGTAGAGCTCGCCGGTGGCGCGATGGAGGAAAGACAGCCACTCCATGGCACGGTTGCGCACCGCCGAGGCGTCCACGGCATAGCTGGCCCACCCGCCGAAGTAGTCGCTCGTGGTGTTGCAGCCGTGGCTCATGCAGCTCTGGTAGGTCCAGAGCTCCTTGCGCGAGCCCGACAGGAACCCGTCGTACTTGCTCCGCTGCGCTCCCGCGTACGGCAGGGACGGCTTGTCGTCCATGTAGTTCAGCACCGGCGCCAGCACGTCCACAGCCCAGGTCACGCCGTGCGCGTCGGCATGGGTGATGTCGGTGGTGACGAGGGTGCGGAACTCGGGGTCAGCCGACTTCGCCAGGTTGCTCCGCCACCCGATGTCGTCCCAGTCGCAGGTGAGGGGAGGCTCGTCGCAGGTGTAGTCGAAGAGCCGGTCGAACCACCCGCGCGCCCGGAAGAACGACGCCCAGGTCCGGTGGTCGCCCTGGTTCATGCCGCCGAGGAACTGGACCGAGGTGACCTGCGCCCCCTGGAGCTGCGTGGGGGCATAGCCGTCGATGAGGCCGCCGAAGGTCCGCTGGAAGTGGTCGAGGTCGTGGTTGCCGTCGTCCATCGCGCCCAGCGTGATGCGGTGGTCGAGGGCGAGCTGCCCGTAGCGCGCGCGCAGGCCCGAAAGCGCCTCGCCCTGTACCTGGTGCGCCTGGACGAGCGTCCCGTAGGCGAGCCCGAAGTGGCTCTTCAGCGACGAGGTGGAGGGCAGGGCGAAGTCCCACACTTTGCTCGAGACCGGGATGGTGGTGTCGCCGTCCGAGGCGTGCACCACCACGTTTCCCCCGTACGCGCCCGGCGGCGCATTGCGGGGCACGTGGTACTCGACCCAGACCATGCGCGTCTGGCCCGCGGGCACGTCGAAGGGGAACGCGTTGCGCTTCTCGCCCACCACGTCGTCCACGTCCGGCACCAGCGGATCGGGGGCACCTCCCGTGTAGCCGTCCGGCCCCGACCGGTTCGACAGCCACAGGAGCTCCTCCCGGAAGAGCTTGGGAGGGGGGATGAGGCCCGGCCCCTCCAGGCCCGTGGCTGAGACCGAGACGCCGTAGGCGGGTCCGACCACCGCCACCTGCACCGCCTCGAACTCGTTCTTGGCCGCCGAGAAGGACGCCGGGGTGAAGGGGCGCGGCTCCGTCCAGGGGCCGATCTTCTCCGCGGACGAGGCGACCCAGACGCTGGCAGCTCGGGCGGTGAGGGGGGCCGTGAGCGCGAAGGCGACGAGCGCGGTGAGCACCTTGGACGGCGACCTCGGGCGGGGGCAATGAATGGTCAAGGCGGCGACTCTCCTCGTCTCGGGTCCGTGGGTGCGGTCTCGCTGTCCTCGCGAACCCCCTGCCGTCACCCGGGTGTCCTTCTGGCACGGCGCGGGCTAGGCGAACAGCAGCCGAGCAAGCAGGCGACAAGGTAGGCTCGGGTGAGCACAAGTGCGCAGAAGACGTGGGAATTTGCGCCAAATGGGTGCCGTACGGCGAGAGCGGATCACCGGGACCTCACGTTGACCTACGGTGAATACCGGCGCGGCGATGCAGCGCGGGGCGGGGCTGCTTCCGACGCTATCGGACCGATCTCGCCTGATGCCAGCCGATTTCGCGGGATCGAGGTCGAGCCCTCGGCCGCTCGCCGCATGTCGCACACCCTCCACCGCCCGGACGAACGCATCCGACGACGTGGAGAGTCGCTTCCGTTCGGACGGCCGTGCAGCCGAGCGGCCGCCACGGGTGAGGCTCTATCGGGCGTGCGACAGGTCGCCTCACCCCGGCAGGGCAGAGAGCACCCCGACGACGTTCAGCGCCGCTCAGCCTGGCGAAGTCATACCACCTCGACGCACAGCGCCATCGCACTGGGTGTGAAAGTTCGACCGTCGGAGCAGCCGTCGCCGCGTGGATCGAGCGCTCAGGAAACGGGATTCGTGCCGTGCGTGACCGTCACCACGGTGTGGATGCCGCCGCGAACCAGGTAGTCGCCGGTGACCTCCAGGAAGCGCGGTGCCAGCGCGCGGACGAGGTCATCGCAGATGCGGTTCGTCACCGCCTCGTGGAAGGTGCCCACGTCGCGGAAGGACCAGAGGTAGAGCTTCAGGCTCTTCAGCTCCACGCAGAGCTCCGACGGCACGTATCGGATGTGGATGGTGCCGAAGTCGGGCTGCCCCGTCTTGGGGCAGACGCAGGTGAACTCGGGGCAGTCCATCGCGATGAGGTACGGCCGCTCGAGGTTGGGATTCGGGAAGGTGTCGAGGGCGCGCGAAGGCTGGGAGGGCATGTCTCCTTCTTACCGCAGCGTGTGATCCGGGTCTGTCGCCTCTACCGGCGCCCGCCTGAAAAAAGGTCAGCCTGTCGCGGCCGCCTGCGACGCTTCGCGCTCTGGCAGGCGCGTCCGGCGGCGGTCCGCTCCTTGCTTTGACCGTTGGGAAACCAAGGAGCCGACTCCATGAAGAACCGCCACGTCGCGCAGCTTCCCCGGCGCATCGTCACCACCCTCGGGGACCTCATCTCCGCAGCCTACGACGCGGCAGAAGCGTTGGGGCGGAACCCGCTGGAAGGTGCGGCCGCCATCCTGACCCAGTCGCCGCTGGCGCGCCGCATGTCGAAGCAGGTCGAGCTCGTCCGGTAGGGCCCGCGCCCGTCCTACCGAGAAGCGGCTCAGCCGGTGCGCGGTCCGGCCCGCGGTCCGGCGCCCGGCCCGTCCGGGTCGCCGCGCTCGCGAGCGAAGGCGAGCCCGAACAACGCGAAGACGGCGCCCAGAGCCAGCACGCCCGCCACCGCGGCCCAGGACCGAGAGGCGACCCCGGCGATGGCCGCCGCCCCGAGGTCGCTCGCCACGATGAAGGGGACCAGCCAGCGCACGGCGCGGGCCCGCACCCGCTCCAGCTCCTCGGGTCGTCCGGAGGTGCTCATCGCCCGGCGCTCAACCGCGCGAGAGTGACTGCGCGGCGGCGACCACCGCGATCACCAGGATGACGAGCGCCTCGCCAGCGATGAAGCCGGACGCCACCGGCATGTTGTAGACCGCCTCGGTCTTCGGGCTGCGCTTCGCCCAGACGGCCTGGGCGATGCCGCCCAGCACCATGGGCAGCACGGCATAGCCCGGGATGAGCATCCCCAGGCCGACCGCCGAGGGCGACGGCAGGAAGCGATGCCACCGCGGCTCCAGCACCGTGACGACGACGCCCACCACAAGGGCCAGCGCGAGGGCGGTGAGGCAGCCCTGCGGCAAGGTGGAGAAGCCCTTCGCCAGGAGCTCGGCGAAGCCGGCCCACTTCACGCTGATGGGCGAGCTGAGACCGCGTTCCCCGAAGCCATAGCGCTGGCGAAGGGCCGGGTAGACGATGGCGACCGCGCCCGCTCCCACCGGGATGCCGAGGAGCTGCATCAGCATGAGGCTGCGGTTGTTGGAGCCGATGATCTTTCCGGAGCGGTAGCACTGCATCAGGTGCTCGCCCTGGCCCGCCACGGTGCCGCTCATGCCCGAGCCGATCATGTTGACCGGAAGGTGGCCGGGCTGGATGGCCGCGAAGACCGCTTGCATGAGGTTCGCGAGCGCGCTGATGGGCGCCCAGTTCGTCTCCCCGAGGACGCGGATGCCCACCAGCATGAGCGGGATCGAGAGCATGATCGACACGGCTGTGAGCCAGATCGGGAAGCCGAGCGAGACCTTCTGCACCGCCGCCAGCGCAACCGCGGAGCCGGCCGCGCCCCAGGCCACCCAGCGCAGCGGGAACTCCTCGCCCGCCACGTCGCCGGCGGAGAGGTTCGCGAAGGTGCGGGCGATGACCCGCCACTTGAGCACGAGCGCGGTCAGCCCGCCCGACACCATCAGCCCAGTGGCGGGCCACATCACCCAGCGCAGCACGTCGGCGAAGGCCTGCTTGCCCACCCAACCCTGCGACACCAGCAAGGGCGGCGCGATCACCCAGGCGAGCACCATGCCCAGGGCCATCGACAGCGTGACGCGCAGTCCGACGAGGAGCCCGGCGCCGAAGGAGAGCACGCTCACCTCCGAGCCCATGCGCAGCGCGGCGCCGTGGGCGCCCAGCGCCAGCTCGCCCGGGATGAGCTTCCAGGGGCCCTCGCGGAAGAAGGCCACCAGCGCCGAGAGCCCCATGGAGCCGAACAGCGCCCGCAGGCGGACCGTGGCCGCCCGGGCGCCCTGGTAAAGCACCACCAGCGTCTCGCCCGCGGCGGTGCCATCGGCGAAGGTGAGGTTCTCCTCGTCGATGTAGTGCCGGCGCAGGGGGACGGCGAGGAACGCCCCCAGCAGCCCGGCGAAGGTGAACCAGAGGAAGATCTGCAGGCTGGAGAGGCGGACGTCGAAGCCGAGCCCGCGCTCGGCCAGCATGTCCATGGCGGCCAGGACCACGCACATGAAGCCAATCTCGCCGGCGGCGGTGCCGGCGGTCTGGGCCATGTTGGCCTCGTACACGGTGGCCTCGGTTCGGGTGACGAACGCGGTGGCCGCCAGCGCCATGAAGCCGAAGAACGCCGCCACCACCGAGATGTTGGGCCCGTAGCCGATCTTGAGGACGACGTAGGGGAAGGACGCCCCCATGATCGCCGAGACGAGGAGCGAGATTGCGACGGAGCGCGGCGTCAGCTCGCGGCGCGACACCGCCGGAGCCGGCATCGCGGCGAGCTTCTCGGAGGGGAGGGCGGCCATGCGCGCACATTCAAGCCGGTTTCGGCCCATCCCGCCAGCGAGGGCCGACCGGAGGGGAACTGCGCCCTCCGGCGCGGGCTCGGGCGCCTCCGGATCGCGCTCTGCCGCTCAACGCGCAGCCGCTACAGCGCCAGCACCAGCTTGCCGAAGGTGTCGTTCCGCTCCAGCCGCTCGTGCGCCTCGCGGGCGCGGTCGAGCGGGTAGACGCCGTCGACGATGGGCTTCACGGCGCCGCTGGCGAGGAGCGGCAGGCCATCCCGGGCGAAGAGCTGGGTGGCGCGGATCTTGTCCTCCAGCGGCCGGGGCCGGAGCACCGTGCCGGCGATGGAGCCGCGATGGCGCATGAGGAGGGAGAGGTTCACCTCCGCCTTGGCGCCGCCCAGGGTGCCGATGACCACCACCCGCCCGCCGGTCGCGAGGGAGGCCACGTTCTCCCCGGTGTACGGGCCACCCACGAAGTCGAGGACGAGCGGCACGCCCTCGCCGTGGGTGAGCCGCCGCACCTCGTCGGCGAACCGGGGCGTCTCCTTCGGGACGAGCAGCCCGTGGTCGAGCCCGAGCGCGCGGGCCCGGTCGAGCTTGTCGGCAGTGCGGCTCGTCCCGATGACCGTCGCGCCGGCGGCAGCCGCGAGCTGCAGGGCGACGGTCGCCACTCCCGAGCCGATGGCGTGGACGAGCACCGGCCAGCCCGGCCGCAGTCCGCCCAGCGTGAAGAGCGCGTCATGGGCCGTGATGAAGGCCTCCATGGCGGCGCCCGCCTCCTCGAACGAGAGCCGCTCGGGCACCCGCAGGAGCATGCGCTCGTGCGCGAGAGCGAGCTCGGCCTGGGCCTCGCCGCTCGCGATGGCCATGACCCGGTCGCCGCGCTTCCAGCGCGTGACGCCCTCGCCCACCTCGGCCACCTCGCCCGCCAGCTCGAGCCCTGGCACGTCCTCGCGCGTGCCCGGGGGCGGAGGGTAGAGGCCGCGGCGCTGGAGGAGGTCGGCGCGGTTCAGCGCCGCCGCGCGCACCCGGACCAGGACCTCGCCGCGGCTCGGCCGCGGGTCCGGGAGCTCCGCGACGGAGATGACTTCCGGACCGCCCTTGCCGGTGAAGACGAGCGCTCTCACGTGGACCTCCTCAGGACGCCAGGTGCTCCGAAGTGACCGGTGGCCGCGCCGAACGGCGCCTCGGCGAGGGTGCCCGCCGGGTCGCGCAGAAGCTCGGCTTGCCCCGGCGCGATGCGGGCAAGCTCGCAGGCGCCGCGCCGTAGCGGACCGGAGCGCTCGGCATCGACCGGGCAGGCGGGGGCCGCGATCTCCGCGAGGCCGGGGACCGCGTCGCCCGGCTCGACCGCGACGGCGAGCGCGTAGCCGTTGTAGCCGCCCTCCCACCAGAAGGAGACGGTCGCGTCCCCGGTGGCAGCCGCCGTCAGCGCGTCGAGGAGCGCGGTGCGGAACGCCCGAAAAGGAGCGGTGTCGTGGCGAGGGTCGGCGCCGGCCGGGACGAGCGCGGCGTAGCGCGCGCGCAGCTCGTCGAGCGCGAACAGCACGATGCGCGCCGGGGGCATGGCGCGTGACGTAAGCGGGGGGAGGGCGGGTTGCCAGGCCGGCGCGAAGCGGAAGGGGCGGGCGGCAAGCGGGCCGCCGTTTGCGCCTCGATCGTGCGCGCGTGGTTGACATCACGGTGGCGGGCGTCCGAAGGAGACGCGTCCGTCGCCTCCGCGTTCGCGGCGTCCGTGGCGCGCTCGCTCGACGCCCATTCGACTCGGCTGCCCTCGACGCCGCGCGCGGCGCTACTCCTCCCCGCAGCTCTCGAGAGCCTTTCCGTAGCTCGCCTTGGCGCTCTCCTTCTCCCTGGCGACCTGCGTGCGGATGTCTCCGCAGGCGGAGCGGGGCGCCTTGCGGGCCAGCACCTCGGCGGCCGTGGCGCGCAGGCGCGGATCGCTTGCCCTCTGCAGGATGGGGCGGAGCTCCTTGGCGGCGGCGCTCGCGGACAGGAAGTGCCCCGCCGCCCGCGCGGCGCTGGCGCGCACCGCGTACTCGTCCCCCTCGGCGCGCAGCCGGCCCAGGATGACCTTCTGCGCGCGCGCGCCGCCGATGGCGGAGAGCGCAGCCACGGCCTTGGCCCTGCGGGATGGGAATGCGTCGGCGTCGTTCGCGATCGCCTCCAGCGGAGCCACCGCCGCGGGACCGAGGGCGCGCCAGCGCTCCGCGCCGATGGGCGTGTCGATGCTCCTGAGATAGGCGTCGACGCGCCCGTTCACCTCGACCTGCGACAGCGATGCGGCGGGGGCGGCCCCCTCCACGGCAGGAGTTGCCGCGGATGGCCGCGCGTTCCGGGCGGGGGCGCCGATTCCGAGGGTGAGCACGAGCAGCGTCGTCGCGGTGGAGATCATGGGCGCCTCACTGGACCAGCGGGTTGGAGCGCATTACGCGCTGCTGCTCGGAGCTGAGCTCGCCCGTGCCACCGGCCAGCCAGAACATGAGGTTGTTGCCGCCGCCGCAGAGGGTACTCGCGGTGCATTCGGCGGTGGACATCGGGTGCGAGGCCGCGGGGGCCGGCTTGGAGTCGGCGCACTGCGACCGCGCCGCGTTGGTGCAGGCTTGGCAGCTGCAACGCGCGGTGTCCGCGAGCGGATCGAAGCTGGTGCCGTCCGACTCGGTCACGTGATACAGGCCCAGGAAGTGCGCCGCTTCGTGGGCGGCGATGAACGCGACCTGGTCGGCGCCGCACCCATGGAAGTTGACGTTTCCGATGCAGCTACTCCCTCTGCTGAAGCGCAGGTCCTGGACCGAGACCGCAGCGCCGCTGGCGACCGTGCCTCCGATGCTGGCTGGCCCCGGGATGGTCCCGTCCACGCCCACCACGGTCGAGTTCGGGGTGTTGGGGTCGGCCTTGGCGACGAGGTCGGTGAGGAAGATGTTCATACCGTTGCCCGGCGCGGCGTACTTGAGGAGCTGCGGCAGCGGAGCGCAGGCACCGCTCTGATCGACGTCGACGCTGCCGTACCTGGCGCGGACGTCGGCTGGGAGGTCGTGATAGCGCACGCTTCCCACGCTGATGCCAGCCTGGGCGAAGATGGACTTCAGCGACTGGGACATGCGGGCGAGGTCGGGATCGGTGGCTGCCGTGGCGGCGGTGAGCGGCGAGCCGGAGGACGGGTCTGCCACGAAGTAGAAGTCGAGCTCGAGGGTCCCGGTGGCCGGGATGCCTCCGTTCGCCTGAGGCTTCGTGAGCACCGTCACCTCGTAGCGGCTGGGCGCGATGACGGGGCAAATGGCGCCGGCGACCAGGTTGCCACTCGCGCACTCGTAGGCGTAGTCGGACACCTTTACCGACCAGGTCCCGGGCAGCACGCCTTCGCCGAGTCCCCGGCTGGTATTGGGGAAGGTGAGCGTTCCCGTGGCCGGGGATTGGCTGGCAAAAAAGGAGCGCAACGTCTCCGGGTCGGGCGGAGTCTGCCCCGCCGGCAGCGGAGCGTCGCTCATCAACTCGCCCGCGGGATCGGTCACGGTGAGGGGTACGGCGGTGTTGATCAGGGAAACGGCGGACTGTCCGGGAATCCGGACGGTGATGGAGTCCGGAGCGCTCACCGCCTGCTCGACGATGGTGACGCTGGCCGTCCCGGCGGGCACGTCGAAGGTCGGCTGGTCGCCCGCAGTGAAGGTGCCCAGGTGCAGGACCTGGCCCGCCGGCAGGGCGCTCGTGCCGACCGGCTTCAGGCTCATGTCGCAGGTGAGGACGGCCGTGCCCGCGTCGGTACCCCCGTCCGTGCCCGCCGCGCGCTGGCAGCCGCCGCTCACGCAGACGTAGCCCGTCGGGCAGCCGAGCGGGCAGGAGGTGCCGTCGGTCCCGGGGCTGGTGCTGGAACCACAGGCGGCCAGGAGGGCGGCCGGGAGGAGGGCGAGGAGGGCTGTGCGCATGGAGTGGGTAGAGCTTTGCGAAGGGCTGACGCTCCCGCGCACGACAATAATCACTTCGCCTCGGAACGGGCCGGGCGGTTCGCACGAGAGGCCGGCCGCGAACGAGTTGCAGCAGTGAAGAGCCTGGTCCTCGAGCCTGAGAACCGGAGGGACCGGCTTGCCACGAGTCTCACCCTGGATTGGAAGGAACCGCCGCCCGGTAATGAGCGTGCCGCGCTCCAGCAGCCGCCGCCGCACGTCGCGGCGGTCCTCGTCGCCTGAATTTCCTCCTGATCTCACGCCGCAGGGCGTTGAGGATCGCCGGCACGTCGAGGCGGGTCGCCGTCAACGCGCGAGGGCGCGCACCTTCCCGATGATGGCGTCCGTCACCTCGGAGGAGCGCGCCGTGCCTCCGAGATCCGGCGTCAGCACGCGGCCGTCGGCGGTTACCGCCATGATCGCCTTCATCATGAGGTCCGCCGCCCGCTTCTCGCCGAGGAAGTCCATCATCATCGCGCCGCACCAGACCATGGCGATGGGGTTGGCGATCCCCTTCCCGCAGATGTCGGGAGCCGAGCCGTGCACCGGCTCGAACATCGAGGGATAGGTGCGCTCGGGGTTGATGTTCCCGCTCGCAGCGAGGCCGAGGCTGCCGCAGATGGCGCCTCCCAGGTCGGTGAGGATGTCGCCGAAGAGGTTCGAGCCGACCACCACGTCGAAGGACTCGGGCCGCAGCACGAAGCGCGCAGCGCAGGCGTCGATGAGCACGCGGTCCGTCTGGACGTCCGGGAAGTCCTTTCCGACCTCGACGAAGATCTCGTCCCAGAACGTGAGCGAGTGCTGCTGTGCGTTCGACTTCGTCGCGTTGACGAGCTTCTTGCGACGGCTCCGGGCGAGCGCATAGGCATACCGGATGACACGCTCGACCCCGACGCGCGTGAACACCGACGTCTCCAGCGCGAGCTCGATGGGGAGCCCGCGGTGCGCGCGCCCACCGGCGCCGGTGTACTCGCCCTCCGTGTTCTCGCGGACGACGACGAAGTCGATGTCGCCGGCCGCCTTGCCGCGCAGGGGGCTCTGGATCCCGGGGAGGAGCAGGCTGGGGCGGACGCAGGCGTACTGGTCGAACCCCTGTACGATGGGGAGCCGAAGGCCGCGGAGCGTGACGTGGTCGGGGACCTTGTCGGGAAATCCGACCGCGCCGAAGAAGATGGCGTCGAACGGCTTCAGGACCTCGAGGCCGTCCTTCGCCATCATCACGCCGTGCTCCAGGTAGTACTCGCAGCCCCACGGGAATTCCTCGCGGTGGAGCTGGAACCCGCCGTCGACCTCCGCGACCACATCGAGGACGCGGACGCCCTCGGGCGTCACTTCCTGGCCAATGCCGTCGCCTGGGATGACCGCGATGTCGTAGGTCTTCATGGCTGCACGCTCCGCTGCGGGGGAGGAGGGCCGGGGTCGCGCCGGGAGGGCTGCCGGATCGCTAGAGCAGGCTTCCGCGCGGCAGCGGGACGCGCAGCAGCTGGCCAAAGACCAACATCAGCGCGGCCGTGATCGCGATGCCCACCAGGGCCGAGCGCAGGATGACCTTCGGATCCTTGCGCTCCCCCGCGAGGTACCACGCGATGGCGGTGAAGCCGACGATGCTGCTCAGGGCGAACCCGACGGGCCGGAGGAGCAGCGCCCACGCGAGCAGGATCACTGCGACGACCACCATGGGCTTCCGGCGCGGAAGGTCCTCCGCGGCCTCGGGGGCGCCCTCGCGGACCCGGTCCTTCATCGCCGCGTGCGGGGTGAACGAGAGCACGAACGTCGCGAGGACGAGGAGCACGAGGAGGATCATGATGCTGTCGGGGAAGATCCCGCCGAACGAGGTGGAGTAGTCGCGCTGCACCGCGAGCGACGCGACGAAGACCAGCGCGAGGAGCGATCCGACGCGATCCTTGGTGCGGGCGTTCATGATCGGGCCCTCCGGCTCATGGCTGCCGCGGCGCGAGGGCTGGCTTCTGGAACTTGCGCCGGAGCGGCCCGAAGTACGGCCAGACGAACGACAGGAAGCTGAGCGCGATGAGGATCCAGGAGAGCGGGCTCACGAAGAGGGCGGTCCACGGCGACGAGTACTGCTGCCCGATGAGCAGCGCCTGCACGAGGCCGGTCTCCATGATGGGCCCGAGGATGAGGCCGAGCACGATGGGCGAGGCCTCGAAGCCGAGGTACTTCAGCCAGTACCCCACCACGCCGAACCCGAGCATCAGGATGACGTCCGTGATGTTGTTGCGGATGGCATACGACCCGATGATCGTCAGGATCGCGATCCCCGGCACGAGGTAGCGCTTCGGCAGCGTCGCGACGAAGCGCGTGAGGAGCCGGCCGCCGTAGATGCCGATCGGCACCATGACCAGGGCGGAGAGGCCGAGGCCCAGCATGAACGTGTAGGTCACGTCCGCGCGCTCCTTGAACATCTCGGGGCCGGGGTGGAGCCCCTGGAGCATCAGGACGCCGTAGATGATGGCATCGGGCGGCGCGCCGGGGACGCCCAGCGTCACGAGGGGGATCATCCCGCCGCCGACGACCGCGTTGTTGGCGGTCTCGGTCGCCACCACACCCTCGAGGTGGCCCGTCCCGAACTTCTCCGGCGTCTTCGACGCCCGGCGCGCCTCGTTGTAGGACACGAGGTTGGCGATGCTCCCGCCGGCCCCCGGCAGGATCCCGATGATCGTGCCGATGATCGACGAGCGGAGGAGGTTCGCTCGCTGCGCCAGCACTTCCTTGGTGGTGTTCCAGAAGACGCCCTTGTCGCGCTTGTACTCCAGGCTCTCGGCACGCACGTGGGCGCGCGACGCGATGGTGAGCACCTCCGGGATGCAGAAGAGGCCGATCAGGATCACGATGAGGTCGACGCCTCCCTGCATGGCGACCGATCCGTAGGTGAATCGCACGTCGCCGCCGACGGGCGCGATGCCGATGGTCGAGATCAGGACGCCGATGGCCGCGCCAGCGAGGCCCTTCAGCATCGAGCCCTGCGCCAGGCTCGAGATGATGGTCAGGCCGAAGACGCCCACCCAGAAGTACTCGGCGGGCCCGAACCGCAGCGCCACCTCGGCGAGCAGCGGGGCGAGGAAGATGAGCGCGATCACGCCGAACACTCCGCCGATGGCGGAGCCGATCGTGGCGGCGACGATGGCCTGTTCGCCCCGCCCCGCGCGCGCCATGGGGTAGCCGTCGAAGGTCGTGCCGATCGAGCTCGGCGTGCCGGGCGTGTTGATGAGGATCGCGCTGAACGCGCCCCCGTAGATGCACCCCATGTAGATGGCGCCCAGCAGCACGAGACCGTTCGTCGCCGTCATCGCGTACGTGAACGGCACGAGCAGCGCGACCGCCATCGTTGCGGTGAGTCCCGGGAGCGCGCCGGCGACCATCCCCACCGTCGTGCCGGCGATGACGAGCAGCAAGTTCTGCAGCGTCGCGAGGTGCTGAAGCCCCGTGAGAAGGTTCGACAGCATGGGGGTCCTCCGCCGTGGAAGGAGAGCTGCCGCCGAGGAAGGCCGCCCTTCTCCTCGCGCGTCGAGCTACTTGGCCTTTGCCTGGCCGAGATCCTTCACCAGATCCTTGTAGAGGGGGATCCGAGAATTGACGAACGCGGTCGACTGCTCGGGGCCCATCTTCTCGATCTTGAACCCGTTCTCGTCCATCTTCTTCACCACCTCCGGGTCGTTCATCACGTCCTCGAAGATCGCGGCCGCCTTCTTGACCACGTCGTCGGGCGTCCCGGGCGGAGCAGCGACGCCGCGGTAGGCACCCTCGACGAGGTCGTAGCCCAGCTCCTTGAACGTCGGAACGTCGGGGAGGACCTTCATGCGCTCGTCCGTCATGATGGCGAGCGCGCGGAACTTGCCTTTGTGCTCGATCGCCATCGTCGAGTAGGACATCAGGCCGCTGACGTGGCCGCCCATCAGCGCCGGCGCAGCCGAGCCAGACCCGGTGAACGGGACGTAGGTCGTCCTGATGCCCGCGGCCTTGTTCAGCATGATCGTACCGAGCTCGTTCGCAGAGGCGCTCCCGCTGCCGCCGAGCGTCAGCCCGCTCGGCTTCCCCTTCGCCGCGGCGATGAAGTCCTTCAGCGTCTTGTACGGGCTGTCGTTGCGCACGAGGAGGATGTTGGGCGTGCTCTCGAAGATGTAGACGTTCTCGAGGTCCGACGTCTGGTAGCCGGCGTTCCCGCGCTGCAGCGGCTGCAGCACGATGTGCGGCAGGTTGTGGCCCGCGAGCGTGTAGCCGTCGGGCTTCGTGCTGTGCACGAGGTCCGACCATCCGACGGATCCGCCGCCGCCGATCTTGTAGCTGACGACGACGCCCTGCTTGTAGTGGCGCTTGAGCGCCTGCTCCTGGATCCGCGCGGTGATGTCCGACTCGCCGCCCGGGTTGAAGCAGATGACGTAGTTGAGGGGCTCGCTCGGGTACTCCGCGGCGTGAGCGGGCGCGATGCCCGCCGCCGCTCCAGCACCCAGGACGATCGCTGCGACAAGGCTCCGGTTCATGGGCGTCGCCTCCGAATCCGCTAGGCCAGCGTGATCAGTTTGCCAGGCGGACAGATCACACGGATGCGCGGCCCCCGCAACACAATCGGCGCAGGCCGCCCAGCACCGGATCGGGGCAGGAGAGGGCGGGTGCCCGGCTCCGCTCCGGAGCAGCGCGCGGGCTGCGACATCTCGTCAAGGGGCGAGCTCCCGCATCGCGCTCATTCGAGGCCGTACTCCTTCAGCTTGTCGTAGAGCGTCCGCAGGCCGATCCCGAGGTGGGCCGCGGTCCGCTTTCGGTGTCCACCATTCGCGGCGAGCACGCGGCGGATGGCCTCTTTTTCGAGATCCTGGAGGGTGCCGTCGAGGAGCAGGCCTGGGGAAGCGCCGGTCGGGAGGCGCGTGCGGAGGCCGAGCTCGGCCGCGCTGATCTCGTCGCCGTCCGCCAGGATCGCAGCCCGCTCGAGGACGTTCGCCAGCTCCCGAACGTTCCCGGGCCACCCGTACGCCTCCAGGCTCCGGAGCCCGGTCTCGTCGATGTGGAGCGACGGCTTGCCCATCCGGGCGCGGATCTCGGCGAGGAGCTCGGCGGCGAGCGGCAGGAGGTCCGCGCGACGCTCCCGGAGCGGAGGGACGGTGATCGGGAAGACGGCGAGCCGGTGGAACAGGTCCTCGCGGAACCGACCGGCCTGCATTTCGGCACCGACGTCCCGGTTCGTCGCCGCGACGACGCGGACGTCCACCTCGACCGTCCTCGTGCCGCCGACGCGCTCGAACCGGCGCTCCTGGAGCACGCGGAGCAGCTTCACCTGCAGCGCCGGCTTCAGCTCGGCGATCTCGTCGAGGAACAGGGTCCCGCCGTCCGCGAGCTCGAAGCGTCCACGGTGTAGCGCGGCAGCGCCCGTGAACGCGCCCTTCTCGTGTCCGAACAGCTCGCTCTCGAGCAACGACTCCGAGAGCGCCCCGCAATTCACCGCGACGAACGGTGACTCGCGCCGGCGGCTCTCGAGGTGGAGCTGCCGCGCGACGACCTCCTTGCCGGTCCCGCTCTCCCCCAGGACGAGCACCGTCGCGTCGGTGGGGCCGACCTTGCGGATCTGCTCCGCGAGCGCGACCGTCGCGGGATCGCGCGCCATCAGCCGCACGGGCGCGGGGAGGTGGGATCGCGCGCGCTGTCGGTCGTCGCGGAGCCGCCGGCGCTCCAGCGCGCGCGCCACGACGAGCCGGAGCTCGTCCGGTCCGCTCAGCGGCTTCGACAGGTAGTCGAACGCGCCGAGCTTCATCGCCTCCACCGCGGTCGAGACCGTCCCATGCGCCGTGAGGACGATGACCTCCATCGCCGGATGATCGCTGCGCGTCCTGCGCAGCAGCGTCATCCCGTCGAGGCGCGGCATCTTGAGGTCGGTGACGAGCAGGTGGAACGTGCGCTGCTCGAGGATCTCCGCCGCGCGCCCGCCGTCCTCCGCGAGCGTCACCTGGAGCCCATCGCCGCCGAGCACCTCGGCGATGAACGTCCGGATCCCCTCCTCATCGTCCACGACGAGAACGCGCTCCAACTCACCCTCCCGACGCCATCGGTCCCGTCCCGCGCGGCAGGTCCACTCGAAACACCGCGCCGCCGCCGGCGTGGTTCTCGGCCGAGATCTCGCCGCCGTGCGCCTCGACGACGCGCCGCGCGAGCGTCAGGCCGAGCCCCGTCCCCTTCGCCCGCGTGGTGAAAAAGGGCTCGAAGATGCGCTCCAGGTCGTCCCGGGCGATGCCGGATCCGTGATCGCGGACCTCGAAGACGAGGCGGTCCACCCCTGGTGTCGAGACGGTCAGGCCCACGCTGCCGGGCGCCGGGGAGCACTCGCGCGCATTGCGCAGGAGGTTCACCAGCACGGATTCGATGCGCACCTCGTCCAGGACCCACGCTGGCACAATGCCCTCCGCCCTGACCTGGACGCCGTCGCCCACGGTCGCCGCGGCGGAGCGCGCGACCGCCATCGGGTCCGCCAGCGCTCGTTCGACCCTGCCGCTCTTCACGAAGTCGAGGATGTTGCTGGCCAGGTCCTCGAGCCGGATCGCCTCGCGCACGACCGTGTCCGCGGAGCGGTGCGCGGGGTGCTCCTGCGGGAGCCGCTCCGCGAGCAGCTGCGCGTGTCCCTTCAGCGCGGCGAGGGGATTGCGGAGCTCGTGCCCGAGGAGCGCCGACATCTCTCCGAGTGCCGCGAGGCGCCGGTCGCGCTCTGCGGCCGCTGCACGCTCCTGCGCCTCGCGGGAGACGCGCCAGAAGAACACGGCGGCGCCGAGGAGGATCACCGCGGCGGCGCAGCTCAGGACCAACATCACCGCAGCGCGCGAGACCGTCTCGTTGGCGGTGACGGACTCGATCTCGAGCACGAGGCGATCGCGCGCGAGGGCCATCCAGCGGCGGCCGTGAATGGGACTGCGTGGCCCGCGCTGCACGAGCGAGGTCTCGAGGCGGACCCACGTCCCGTCGCGTGCGGCCCGCAGCGTCGATCCGTCCGAGAGGACCTCGGGGCCGAGCAACACCGCGGCGGGCCCGCTCACCCCGGCCGCCGAGCGCGGAGCCTCGCCGGCTTCGCCCTGGACGGCGACGTACCTCAGGCCCTGAGGCTCCAGGCTGGCGAGCACGGACTGGAGCGCGTCCACCTCCACGCTGTCCGCTGCCGCGATCGCCTGGCGCGCGGAGAACACGGTCCCGACGGCGAGCGCGCGCGTCACCGCCGCCCCCGTCGAACGCGCGTGAACCCACGCGGACACGCCGCTCACCACGAGCGCAGCGGCCGTGACCACCGCCGTGAGCAGGAGCCCCCACCGCGCCGCGTGCGGCGAGCCCCGGACGAGGCGGACGAGGCGCAAAGGGCGGCTACCTCGGTGCGCCTCCTCCATGAGCCCTCACCATCGCGCCACGTCGCTCGTCGTCAGGAACCGTGGCGGTGTCCGCGGCCCTGGCCGCCTCCACAACCCTCGCCGCCGTGGCCGCTGCCGCCGCACCACCCGCCGCCGCATGCGCCGCCGTGGCCAGCACCGCCGCAGTCGCCGCCGCCATTCTGGGCACAGGCCGCCCCAGACTGGCAACCGCCGCCCGGGCCCCGGCCACCCGCCGGGCTCGCCGCCTGCATCGTCTGGCGCTGCGCCGGCGTGAGGACGCCGAGCGACGCGAGGCGGAAGCTCGTACGCAGGTCGAGCATGTGCTTACGAAGCTCGGCCGCCTGCGCTTGCTTCGACGCGATCGCCTGCCGGTCGGGCTGCGGCGCGCTCCAGAGCTCCCGCAGCTCGCTCGACCTCGCCGACAGCTGTTCACGCAGCGGGACCACCTTCCGGTCGACCTCGTCTCGAAGATCGGAGACCTTCTTCTGCTGGTCGGCAGTCAGGTCCAGGCCTGCGAACGGCGCCCGCCCTGCGCCGGGCCCGCGCCAGCCCTGGGCAGCGGTCGGTCTTGCCCCGACGAGCACGAGCGCAGCGACGACTCCGAGTACGGTTGCACTTTTCATGGGTGTGGCCCTCACATGGACCGCGAGGTTGCCCGCCATGAGCAAACGTCGGTCCTCAGGGGCTACGAGAGCAAAGGGCGTGCCGCGCCGTCAGGGCGCGAAACGTCACGCATCACTGCAGGTCGATCCCCGCCACGGCGCACCCGGCTGCGGATTCCGCAGTCCAGCGCATGCGGGATCCGCCCGGCGGTCTGCATCGCGCAGCTGGGCCGACGCCATACCTCACCGGGCCCGCGCCGCGCTGCCCCGGGGCGCTCGTGCGAGCCACGACGCACCGCCCACGACGAGCAGCGCCCACGCGGCGCCGGCGCACTCGCCGGCGAGGACGTCACTCGGATAATGAACCCCGAGGTAGACGCGCGAGGCGCCGATCGCGGCGAGGAGAAGCAACGTGCACGCGCCGATGAGCAGGCGATCCGCGGCGCGCCGTGCCACGGCGGCGAGGAGAAGCGCCGCCGTCCCGTAGATCGCGGCGCTCGCCAGCGCATGCCCGCTCGGATACGACGGTCCGGCGGCGTGCGCGATCGCGAACACGTCCAGGGGACGTTCGCGCCCGAACACGCGCTTCAGCGATGGCGTCCAGACACCGGCGCCCACCCCCGCTGCGACCAGCGTCCACGCGGCGCGTCGCCTGCGCGTCCTCCACAGCGCCACGGTGAGCAGCACCGCCACGGGCGCGAGGACCACGGGTGACCCCAGCGCGGTCACGTCGAGCGCCGCCGTCGTGAGGGCAGGCGTGCGGAACGCCGCAACGGCGACGAGGACGCGCCGGTCGGCCGCCGCGAGGGCATGCTCCGCGACCTCCTCCGAGATCGCGACGAACGAGGAGACGAGCGCGAGGGCGAGCCCGACCGCCACGAGGATCGGCGCGTGCCGCTTCAGCCCGGCGCGCCCGCCGCCGTGCCGGGGACCCGGCGCAGAGCGCTGGAGGTCGCTCGTCACCGCGCGATCACGCGAACGGCGCCGTGGCCTGAACGGCGGCGCTGCGCCACCCGTCCGCCTCGCGCACGTACGACCGCCGCTGCGTGGTCGCGAAGCCCCCACCCGCGTAGCTGCGGACCGCGAGCTCCAGGCGACCGTCGGCGATCTGGATCCAGTTGTAGGAGTTCGGGTCGCCCCGGAGACGCACCGACGTTGCGCTGCCGGCGTGGACCACGAGCACGGATCGGGCGAGGCGCGCCGTCGCGTGGTCGAGCTCCCCATGGGACGGCCGGTGCAGGTGCCCGGTGAGGACGATGTCCAGCCCACACGCGGTGAGCGCCTGCAGCGCTCGACTGCTGCGTCCCGCGACGCGCCGCAGCGGGAGGTCGGCCGGGGCGCCGAGCGGGTGATGCGCGACGAGGACCCGGACGCGCTCCCCCGGCCGGCGACCGCACAGCTCCTGCCGCAGGGCCTCGATCTGCTCGAGCGAGACGCGCCCCTCCTTCCAGGTCGAGGCGCGCGCGGTCGACACGCCCGCGACGACGAGCTCGTCGTCGGCGAAGACGGGCGCGAGCTCGGCGGTGACGAGGCGCCGGTAGCGACCGAGCGGCGAGGTGAAGCGGCGCACGACGTCGAAGAGGGGCACGTCGTGGTTCCCGGGCACGACCACGAGTGGCGCAGGGATGCGGTCCAGGAACGCGCGCGCGGCATTGAACTGGGACGGACGCGCGCGTTGCGTGAGGTCGCCGCTGACGGCGACGACCGAGGGCCGGAGCGCCTCGAGATCGGCGAGGAGCGCCGCGACGGCCGCGGGATCCTCCCGTCCGAAGTGCAGGTCCGACAGGTGGGCGATGGTCCTCATCCCTGCGGGTCCGGCGCGAGCACGCGCAGCGCACCGGGGCGGATCCGGTAGCGGATGGGAGGGCGCAGTCGCCGCACCTCGCCATCGAGGGCGACCCAGACCATCCCCCGGTGCGACTCGAGCGTGACCTCCCCGAGCTCGAGCGCGTCGAGGTCGCGCTCGTCGAGGCGCCCGAGCGCGGCGCGCGCGGCGACCCGGAGGAGCCCCATGCGCGTGTGCTCGCGGCCGACGAACACGCCGAGGACGCCCGCGTCGAGCGCCGCGCGGCGCTGGGTCGCGAGCAGCGCCGTGTCGTAGCGGTTGTTCCCGACGAAGACGAACGTCGTCCGCCGCGCGGCGGCACCGCCTTCCCAGCGGAGCCGCAAGGACACGGGCTGCAGCCGCGCGACGACCGCTGCTGCGGCCAACGCCGTCGCGAGCCACTTCACGCCGCCGAGGCGTTCGAGGAGCCGTTCACGCTGGCGCACGACCCGCGGGTAGATCCCGACGGACGCGTTGTTGACGAACAGGAGCCCGTTCACCTCGCCGACGTCGATGCGGCGGACGCGCGCGCGGGCGAGCGCGACCGCTGCATCCTCGATCGAAGGCGGCATGCCGAGATCCTTCGCGAAGTGGTTGAGCGTGCCTGCGGGCAGGACGCCGAGGACCTTGTCGGTCCCGGCGACGACGCCCGCGACCGCGCTCACGGTCCCATCCCCGCCCGCGGCGATGATGGCGCCGCAGGCTGCGTCCGCGGCCGCGCGCCGGGCGGCGCCCACGATGTCGCGTCCGTGCGCGGGCCAGAGCGTCGCCCGGATGCTTGCCGCCGCCAGGGCGGCGCGGACGCGCTCGACGGTGTCGCGGCTCTTTCGAGACCCGGCCCCTTCGTTGACGACGACGCCCACGTGCCCGAGCGGCTCACCGGGCGCGCCTCCCGACCCCACGTCCATCGAGCTACCTTCCGCGCGCACACCCGCAACGTAGCGCGCGCCAGTGTGGTCCGCCGCCCGTCGCGCAGGTCGAGGCGACCGCCGCACCCGCCGCCACACCTCACCCACCGAGCTTCGTGAGCACGAACGCGGAGAGGAAGCCCGACACCGTCACGAGCCCGGTGAGCAGGTGCGTCTCCTCGAACGCCTCAGGGATCATGGTGTCTGCAAGTATCGCGAGGATCGCGCCCGCGGCGACGGCGTCGTCCCGCCGACGACGTCCTGCGAGAGCCCGCGAAAGAGCGCGTACCCCGCGAGCGAGGCGACGCCGGAGATGACGGTGATCGCGCTCGTCGTGACCGCGACGTTCCTGACGGCCGGGACGACAGCGGGTCTCATCGCGCTCGGGGTCTTCGTCGCCTACCAGCGCAGGCGCGCGGCGGGTGACCAACCCGTGCTCACGGACCCGGACTCCCCGGCGTCGCGTCAAGGGGCGGCCGCAGTAGACGGACCGTGTGGCGCGCCGGGAACTTCGCCTCGTTTCCGAGGGCCGCCGGATGCGGCCTCGATGAAGATGCGCCTCGCGCGCGGCTCCGCCTCGCGTATCAGGCGCTCGACGCGCTGGATCGCCTCCTCGATCGCGGCGCCGGGCTGGAAGGCGATCTCGCAGTTGACGAGGATCTCGCCCGGCGCGAGCTGCAGGGTCCAGATCCCCCCCACGCCGACGACGGCGCGCTCGCGCGCGATCGAGCGCCTCATGCGCTCGACGCTCTCCTTCCCGGCGCTCTCGCCGACCAGCAGGCTCCGGCTCTCGCGCGCGAGGAGCAGGGCGACGCCCATGAGGAGCACGCCGATGCACAACGACGCGATGGCGTCGAGGGCAGGCGCGCCGAACACGTGCCCACCGAGCACGCCGAGGAAGGCGATGACGAGGCCGATGAGCGCGGCCGAATCCTCCACGACCACGGTCAAGATCAACGGGTCCTTCGATTCCCGAAAGGTGCGCCAGTAGGATCGGCCGCCACGCTGGGCGCCCAGCTTCCGCAACGCCACGACCCACGAGACGCTCTCGAAGACGGCGGATGCTGCGAGGACCACGTAGCTCCAGGTCGGGTCCTCGAGCGTCGCCCCCGAGCCCAGCCTCCGGACGCCCTCGTAAAACGACACGCCGCCGCCGACGCCGAAGATGAGGAGCGAGACGACGAGCGTCCAGAAATAGAGCTCGTGCCCGTACCCGAAAGGATGTTCGTCATCCGCAGGCTTCTTGCTCCGCTGCTCCCCGAACAGCAGCAGAACCTGGTCGGCGGTGTCGACGAGCGAATGAATCCCCTCGGAGAGCATCGCCGAGCTGTGCGTGACGGCAGCCGCGAGGAACTTCATCACGGCGATGGCGAGGTTCGCCACCCCGGCGACGATGACGGCGGTTCTCGATTCTTCCATTCTCCGTGCCCCGGCGCGATGCGCGCGGGCGCTCCGCGCGCTCGGTGTGACTTCACATAACTCCATCGATGCGCAGCGCGACCGATCTCGAGACGCTCGTCTCACGGCTCAGCACGGTCTCCGGAGGCCGCAAACGCGACGACTCCGTCGAGGAACGGCAGCGTCGCGGCACGGCAAGCACCGCGCGGGCGCGCCCGGGCTCCGCGAGCGCGCGGGGAACACCAGCGCGCGCCTCGCCCACCGCCAGGGCCGCCGCGCGCGCATCCTCCGCGTCCGCCAGAACCTCCTCGATCTGCGGCGCACCTCGGCCCTCCAGAACCTGGAAGAGTGCACGGCTCCGCCCGCTGCCCCATCCGCGCTGGTCCAGCGCGGATGGGGCGCGACGAGATCTCTTTCGAGCTGCCCGGTGTTCTACGCCCGCGCCTCGGCCTTGCCCGCCGCACCCTGACTCGCGAGCGCCTGCGCGGCGAGCGCGTGCTCCCGCATCTCGTGCTCGCGAAGCTCGCCGGCGATGGCCGTGGCGCGCTCCGCCACCTGCACCTGCGACAGGCCGGTCTTCGCATCGGCCGAGAGCTTCGCCAGGTTGGACGCGATGCGGCGGTGGTCGGCGATGAGCGCGTCCACGCGCTCGGAGGACCCGCGGTGGGCGAGGATGCGGAACACGCCCTCGTCCCGCTCCTCGCGCTGGAAGTGGCCGGTGAGGAAGCCCCCTAGCTCCTCGATGGCCTTCGCCAGCGCTTGCAGGTCCTTCGCCCCCTTCACCGCCGAGGTGTAGGCGACGAGGTTGGCGTGATCGGCCTCCATGACGTGGTGCGCCGCCGCGAGGCGGTCGCTGACGGTGAACTGGGCTGCCTCGGTGGACCCCTCGAGCGCCTTCGTCGAGGCGAGCCCGCCGGTGACGGTCTCGAGCACCGCGTCGAAGTAGCCGGTGCCCACCTCGCGCTGATGGCGCGTCGCGGTGTAGCCGTTCTTCTCGGCCGCGAACTCCGCCTGCTGCAGCTCGCTGTAGGCAGCCATGCCGCGGTCGCGATACTCGCGGGCGAGCTGGAACATCCCGTAGTTGAGCGCATGGAATCCGGCCAGCGTGACGAACTGGAACTTGTAGCCCATGGCGCCGAGCTCGCGCTGGAAGCGCGCGATGGCCGCGTCGTCGAGCTTCTTCTTCCAGTTGAACGACGGCGAGCAGTTGTAGGCGAGCATCTTGCCGGGGAACTTGGCGTGCACGCCCTCGGCGAAGGCCTTGGCCTCGCCGATGTCCGGGAGCGAGGTCTCGCACCAGATGAGGTCGGAGTAGGGCGCGTAGGCCAGCGCCCGGTGGATCGCGCACTCCACGCCGCCCTTGAGGTAGTAGAATCCCTCCGGCGTGCGGTCCTTGGAGCGGTCGATGAACTCCGCGTCGTACGGATCGACGTCGCTCATGATGAGCTTCGCGGAGTCGGCGTCGGTGCGGGCGACGAGCACGGTGGGGACGCCCATCACGTCGGCGGCGAGCCGCGCAGCGGTGAGGGTGCGCAGGAACTGGCTCGTGGGGACGAGCACCTTCCCGCCCAGGTGGCCGCACTTCTTCTCGCTCGCGACCTGATCCTCGAAGTGGACGCCCGCGGCGCCGGCCTCGATCATCGCCTTCATGAGCTCGTAGGCATTGAGCGGGCCGCCGAAGCCCGCCTCGGCGTCGGCGACGATGGGCGCGTACCAGTGAACGCCGTCGTCGCCCTCGCCGTGCGCGATCTGGTCGGCGCGCTGGAGGGCGCGGTTGATGCGGCGGACCACGATGGGCACCGAGTCGGCCGGGTAGAGGCTCTGGTCGGGATAGGTCTGTCCGGCCGAGTTGGCGTCCGCCGCCACCTGCCAGCCGGAGAGGTAGATGGCCTTGAGGCCCGCCTTCACCATCTGCACCGCCTGGTTGCCGGTGAGGGCGCCCAGCGCGTGGACGTACGGCTCGCTGTGCAGGAGCTCCCACAGGCGCAGCGCGCCCGCGCGTGCGAAGGAGTGCTCGACTGGCAGCGTGCCACGGAGCTTGTCGACCTCGGACTGGCCGTAGGTGCGCTTCACGCCCTCCCAGCGGCGGGCGTCGGGGTGGTGAGGCGCGGGGGCCGCGCTGGCGGTGCTTCCATTGCTGGTCATGTTCGCTCCTGGTGCATCGACCAGCTCGTGCGGGCTGGCAGGGTTGGCCGGGTGGGCCAGACTCCGAGGGTTTCCGGGGAGTTAATCTGTTTTCACCCCGTAAATCCACCCCGTCTGGCGAGCGAATTGCCGCAGAGCGTTGCAAGGGCCTGAACTCCCGGGAGATGGATGTTTTGAAGCGCCCCCAACGGGTGCCCGAAGCTCAAGGCCCAAACATCGCCCGGACCACCAGGACCGACGCCGCGAAGCCGGCCAGGTCGGCGAGAAGCGCCGCCGGGAGGGCGTGGCGGTAACGGCGGATTCCCACCGCGCCCATGTAGACGGCGAGGACGTAGAAGGTGGTCTCGGTGGAGCCTGCCATCACCGAGGCGAGCCGACCGGCGTAGCTGTCGGCGCCGTCGGCGCGCAGCACCTCTCCCACCACGCCCAGTGCCCCGCCGCCCGAGAGTGGGCGGATGACGAGGAGCGGAACCACCGAGGCGGGGATCCCGAGCCGCGAGGTGAGCGGCTCCACCGCCGCCCCGAAGGCGCCCAGCGCCCCGGAGGCGCGCAGGAGCCCGAGCGCCACGAAGACCGCGACGAGCGGGGGGATGACCCGCACCGCCACCGCGAAGCCCTCCTTCGCGCCCTCCAGGAAGACCGGGTAGACCTTCACGCCACGCGCGAGCCCGAGGAGCGGGATGCCCGCGACGAGCACCGGCACGGTCCAGATCGAGAGCGCGTCGAGTGCGGCGCGCAGCACCTCAGGGCTCCGGCGCCGGCGCCGGGAAGAACCTCGCCAGGAGCTTCGCGGAGGCCACCGCGGCCAGCGCGGCGCATGCGGTCGCGACCAGCGTGGGCCCGATGACGTCGCCCGGTGCCCTCGACCCGGCCGCGGCGCGGAGCGCGAGCACCGTGGTGGGGACGAGCTGGAGCGAGGCGGTGTTGAGCGCGCAGAACAGCACCTGCGCGTTCGAGGCGACGCCCTTGCGCGGGTTGAGCTCGTCGAGCGCGCGCATGGCGGCGAGGCCGAAGGGGGTGGCGGCGTTGCCGAGCCCCAGCAGGTTGGCGCCGACGTTCATCACCATGGCGCCGGCAGCGGGATGGCCGGGCGGGACCTCGGGGAAGAGCAGCCGCAGCAGCGGCCGCGCGGCGAAGGCGAGCCCGCGCACGAGCCCCGCCTCCTCGGCCACCTTCATGAGCCCGAGCCAGAGGGACATCACCCCGGCGAGGCCGAGCGACAGGGTCACCGCGCCCTGGGCCGAGGACGCCAGCGCGAGGGTGAGGTCGCCCATCCTGCCTCCCAGCGCCGCGGCGGCGAAGGAGGCGGCGAGGAGCAGGACCCAGACGATGCTCATGGATCGATTGTCGATGCGGGCCGGGGCGGGCGCGAGTTTTGGGTTAAGAGAGCGCGCGGGGGAGAACGGACGGATGACCACGCTTGCCGCACCCATGCTCGCTGGGCTCCTCGCGCTCGCCGCGGCGCCCCGCGCCGGGCCGGCCGCGCCTCCGGTTTCGCCCTCCGGCACGCCGGCCGGAGCGAAGGCGGCCAGGGCGCCCGGGGTGCTGGAGCTGCGCCGGCCCGCCACGCCCGAGTGGTTCGGCCTGTATCTCATGGGCAAGAAGGCCGGCTGGTCCGTGTCGTCGGTGCGCCAGGAGGTGCGCCAGGGCCGCAAGGTGGTGGTGGCCAGCACGGAGTCGGTGGTCTCCGGCCTGGTGGGGGGTCGACAGGTGCAGCGCTCCCAGTCCGACGAGAAGGTGTACGAGGCCCGGCCTGGCGGGCGGCTGCTCGGGTTCAAGAGCACGCGCAAGGGGGACGGCGGCGACCGCTCCGTTGAGGGCCGCTGCGAGGGCGAGCGCTGCAGGGCCCTGCTGGTGGCCGAGGGGCAGCGGCAGGAGCTGCCCATCCCCGGGGTGACCGAAACGGTGGAACAGGCCGACGGCGCGCGGCTGGCAGCGGCCCGGCGCGGGAGCGTGGAGGGCCAGCAGCTCGACCTCGAGAAGCTGCGGCTGAAGCCGATGCGCGACCGCTGGGTGGGGTCGGCCCGCGTGGCCGCCGCCGGCGTGCAGGCCGAGGTGGAGCTGGTGGAGGAGCTGGAGGAGGGGGACCGTGCCGCCACGCGGGTGTCCATCGCTCCCGATGGAAGAATCGTGGAGCTCCGCCTGGGCGACGCCGTCGTGGCGAGGGCCGAGCCGGAGGAGACGGCCAAGCGGCTCGACAAGGTGGACCTGTTCGCGCTCACCCGGGTGAAGCTGCCGCACGCGCTGCCGCGCACGGTCCCCGGCGAGGTGCGGTACGTGCTGACCGGCGTGCCGGCCGGGTTCCAGGCGGAGGATCCCCGCCAGCGCTGGGCCGCGCGGGAGGGGGGCGCGGTCGAGCTCACCGTCCAGGCGCGCCGGCCCGCGGCGGAAGATCCGGCGAAGGACGCGGCCCGCGCCCGGCTGGCGGCGGCCGGCGGCGACGAGCTCCTGGCGCCCACGCCCGAGGTGGACGCCGATGCCCCCGCCATCCGGCGCCTCGCGGCCGAGGTGGTGGGCTCGACCCCGGGGACTTACGCGGCCAGCGTGAAGCTCGTCCACCACGTGTACCGGCGGCTGGAGAAGGCGTACGGCGTCTCGCGGGACCGCGCGAGCGAGGTGCTGGTGCTGGGCAAGGGAGACTGCACGGAGCACGCCCTCCTCTTCACGGCGCTCGCCAGGGCGGCGGGGATCCCCGCGCGCCAGGTGCACGGGCTCGTGTACGCGCGCTACGACGACGGCGTGGACGGCCTCTACTGGCACGCCTGGGTGGAGGTGAGGAGCGGGACAGAGTGGATCGCGGTCGATCCCACCTTCGACCAGGAGGTGGCGGACGCGACGCACATCGTGCTCGGCCGCGGGCCGCAGGTCGACACGGTGGGCCTCCTGGGCGCGCTGCAGGTGGCCTCCGCGGAGCCGGTCGCGAGCCCGTGATCCGGAGGCGAGGCGCCGCCGCGTCCGAATCGACGCCACGCCCGGCGCCGGGGCGCTACAATGCCCGTCCTTTTCCGATCTGGAGAACGCACCCATGAACGGCCTCGACCATGTCGCCATCCTCGTCTCGGACCTCGACGCGGCCATCGCGCTCTACCGCGACGTCTACGGCCTCGAGCTGGCCGAGGTGGAGGAGGTGCCGAGCGAGAAGGTGCGGGTCGCCATCTTCGGGCACGGCTCGGGCCGCATCGAGCTCGTCTCTCCGCTCGGCCCCGACAGCCCCATGGCGGCCACCCTCGCCAAGCGCGGCGAGGGGCTGCACCACGTCTGCCTCGAGGTGCCCGACATCGAGAAGGCCATGTCCGCGCTCTCGGCCCGGGGCGCGCCGCTGCTCGACAAGGTTCCGCGCCCAGGCGCGGGGGGCGCCAGGGTGGCGTTCGTGCATCCCAAGGGCAGCAAGGGCGTGCTGGTGGAGCTGCGGCAGGGGCCGCCTGCCCAAACGCCGTGAGCACCGCGGAGCGCGATTTGAGAAACCCGTCACACATCGGGGAGCGCCCCCTGGCGCCCCTCCAGAGGTCATCCATGTCACGGCTGTCCACCGCGCTGCTCGCGGCCGTCTTGATCGTCCCGGCCTTCTCCCGCGCGCAGGGGGCGGGCCCCACCGGAACCTCCAGCAAGCCGGCCAACCCCGCGGGGCCGGCCACCGGTGTAACGGCGGGCGGGACGCCGGACGCCGCAGCCCCGGGGGCGTCCAGCTCCGGAGCGAGCGCCCCTGCCGCCGGCGCCAGCGGCACGGGCAAGGACGCGCCCGCTCCGCCGCGACCGTCGCTCTCGCCAGCCCCGTTGCCAGGGGCGCCGGGCCAGCCCGCGGCGGCCTCGACCGAGCTCGACCCAGCCACCCGCGACCTCGTCCGGCGCGAGGTGGAGAAGGCCAAGGAGGAGATGCGCGACGAGATGCGCGCCGAGGTGCAGGGGGCGCAGTCGGCCCGAGAGTTCATGGAGACCTCCGCGGCCGGCGAGCGCCCGAGGCTCGAGTTCCTCCAGCTCAACGGCTACCTGCGCGTCCGCGGCGACCTCTTCGACAACCTCGACCTGCGCCGCGATCCGGGCCCGTCCGGCTACTCCCTGTTCCCGAGGCCGCTCGTGGACCCCGATCACCGCGGCACGCTCACCACCGCCAACACGCGCTTCCGGCTGGAGCCCACGCTCAACGTCTCCGAGCAGGTGCGGGTGCTGGCACAGGTCGACATGCTCGACAACCTCGTGCTGGGATCGACGCCGCAGGGGCTCTTCGCGCGCTCGGATGGCGTCGCCTTTCCCTTGGACGTCCGCACCCAGGTGCCGCCCGCCGACGGCGTCAACGCCGACCGCAGCTCGATCGTGGTGAAGCGCGCCTGGGCCGAGGTGCAGACGCCGGTGGGGCTCCTCTCCTTCGGGCGCATGCCGTCCTCCTGGGGGCTCGGCATCCTGTCGCACGCCGGGAACGGCATCGACGACGACTACGGCGACAGCGTCGACCGGCTGCAGTTCGCGCTGACGCCGCTCAAGACGCCGCTCGGGCAGCTGGTGCTCGTGCCCATGTACGAGATCGTCGCGACCGGCGTCACCTCGCAGGATCTGAGGGTGGCTCGCGGGCTGGGGCAGCCCTTCGACCGCGACTCGTCCGACGACGCCAAGGCGTACGGCGTGAAGATCCTTCGCATGGACACCGAGGAGGAGACGAAGCGCAAGCTCGAGCGGGACGAGACGAGCTCGTCCTTCGGCCTCTGGTACATGTACAAGTCGCAGGCCTACGCCTTTCCGCAATGGGCTGCGTCGAGCACGCTGCCCTCCACCGGCCAGCCGGTGGCGAACGACGCAGGCACCGGGACCACCGGGTCCAACGACGCGGTGGGGACCCCGGTGAAGCGCGAAGCCACCGCGCACGTGCTCGACTTCTGGTGGAAGCGTCAGTCGCGCCGCTTCCGCTTCGAGGGAGAGCTGGTCGGGCTCTTCGGCCAGATCGCGAACGCGGGCACCGACGTCGCCCCGGTGGGCCCCGTGCTGCTGCGGCAGTTCGGCGGGAACGTGCAGGCGGGCTGGAAGTTCGCCGATGGCAAGCTGACGCTGGGCGGCGAGCTGGGGATGGCCAGCGGGGACAGGAACCCGGGCTTCGGCAACCGCCCCGGGCGCGGCCCCGCCCGCTGCGGGGTCGGCACCCTCGGGGTCCGGGACTGCGACGTGGACGGCGCGCAGTTCGACCCGGGCGACGGCACGCTGGCGCACCCGGCCGACCGCGTGCTCGACATCCGGAACTTCCGGTTCAACCCCGCCTACCGGGTGGACCTCATCCTCTGGCGCGAGGTCCTGCAAGGCGTGACCGACGCGGCCTACCTCAAGCCCACCGTCCGCTACGAGCTCATCGAAGGGCTCGCCGCGCAGGCGGCGGTGGTCTACTCGCAGGCGGTGTACGCGAGCTCGACGCCGTCGGGCACGCACGCGCCGCTCGGACTGGAGCTCGACCTGGGCCTCTCCTACCAGTCGGACGACGGCTTCATCGCCTTCCTGAATTACGGGCTCCTGCAGCCGCTCTCCGGGCTCGGGTACGAGAATCCCGAGGGGCGCAGCCTCTCCCGCGCCCACGCCATCCGCTCGGGCATCGCGGTCAAGTTTTGAAGAAGCGCGGTGCGCGGGCGAAGCCGGTCTCCAGGGCGGCGCTGGCCGGCGAGGCCGACCCGCGGCTCGTCGCCCTGTCAGTCTCCATCGGCGAGGACGCCGCGTTGTTCGAGGAGGACATCTGGGGCAGCCGCGCGCACGCGGCGATGCTGGGAAAGACGGGGATCATCCCGGCGCGCGCCGCCCGCCGCATCGACGCCGGGCTGGCCCAGGTGCGCGAGGAGTTCGCCGCCGGCGCGATCCGCCTCGACCCCGCGCTGGAGGACGTGCACACCCACGTCGAGCGGCGGCTGGGTGAGCTCATCGGACCCGATGCCGGCTACCTCCACGCCGGGCGGAGCCGCAACGACCAGGTGGCGCTCGACGAGCGGCTCTTCATCGCCGGCGCCTGCGACCGCTGCGCCGCCGCGGTGGACGGGCTCATGCGCGCCCTGCTGGCGCAGGCGCGCCGGCACGAGCGCACCATCCTGCCCGGCTATACCCACCTCCAGCGCGCGCAGCCGGTGTCGCTCGCCCATCACCTGCTCGCCCACGTGGAGGCGCTCGCCCGCGACCGGGAGCGCTTCGGCGAGGTGCGCAGGCGGGCGGCGGTGTCGCCCCTCGGCTCGGGCGCGCTCGCGGGGACCACGCTCCCCATCGACCGGCAGGCGACGGCCGACGCGCTCGGGCTCCCCGCCGTGACCCAGAACTCGCTCGACGCCGTGGCCGATCGCGACAGCGCCATCGAGCTCGCCTTCGCCTGCGCGCTGGCGGCCGTACACCTGTCGCGGCTGGGCGAGGAGATCGTCCTCTGGACGACGCGCGAGTTCGGCTTCATGACGCTCTCGGACGCCTTCTCCACCGGCTCGTCGCTCATGCCGCAGAAGAAGAATCCCGACGTGGGAGAGCTGGCGCGCGGCCGCGCGGGGCGGGCCATCGGGGATCTGGTGGGCCTCCTCGCCATCGCGAAGGGGCTCCCGCTCTCGTACAACCGCGATCTGCAGGAGGACAAGCGCGCGCTGCTGGGCGCGCCGGAGGGGCTCGTCCCCACGCTGGAGGCGCTGTCCGGCGCGGTGGAGACGGCCACCTTCCACACGGAGGTCATGGCCGCCGCGCTCGGCTCCGGCGAGGCGCTCGCCACCGACGCTGCCGAGTACCTGGTGGAGAAGGGCGTGCCGTTCCGCGAGGCGCACGAGGCGGTGGGCGCGGCGGCGGCCTTCGCCACCCGCGAGGGGAGATCGCTGGGCGCGCTCACGCCGGCCGAATGGCGCGCGCTCCACCCGAAGTTCGAAGCCGACGTGGTGAAGCGATTCGACGCGCGGGAGAGCCTGTCGAGGCGCGAGATCCCCGGGGCGCCCGGGCCGAAGCAGGTCCGCTCCCAGCTCGCGCGCTGGGAGAAGAGGCTCGGGACGAAGGGATGAGCGCGCGCGTCCACTCCGCATGCACGGCCTTCGCCGCGGCGGCAGTGCTGGCCCTCGGCTGCGGCGTCAAGGCGCCGCCCCGCCCGCCGCTCCCGCGATCGTCCGCGCCCTCCGCCGATGCCGGTCGGGGCGCCGAAGCGAGCGCCAGTCCGAGCGCCGGGGCACCGGATGCTGGCGCTGCCGTCTCATCGCCGGACGCGAGCTCGGCGGCGCCGCTCACCGCCGCGGATGGAGGCGCCCCGTGAACCACTTTCGCCGGAAGCGCGGCGTCCTGTACGCGGAGGACATCCCGCTCCGAGGCCTCGCCGAGGCGTACGGCACGCCGCTCTACGTCTACTCGACCGCGACCCTCACCCGGCACGTGAAGGTGCTGGAGCGCTCCCTGCGCGGGCTGCGCCACCTCCTGTGCTACGCAGTGAAGGCCAACTCCAACCTGGCGGTGCTGACGCTCCTCGCGCGGCTCGGCACCGGGTTCGACATCGTCTCGGCCGGAGAGCTGCACCGCGTCCTCCTCGCCGGCGGCGATCCGGGAAAGACGGTGTTCAGCGGCGTGGGCAAGCGCGACGACGAGATCGCCTTCGCGCTGGAGCGCGGGGTGCGGGTGCTCGACGTCGAGAGCGCGGAGGAGCTGCGGCGCGTGGCGGCCGTCGCGGCGCGGCTCGGCCGGCGGGCGCCGGTGGCCCTGCGGGTGAACCCCGCCGTCGACCCGAAGACGCACCCGTACATCGCGACCGGGCTCCGAGAGTCGAAGTTCGGCGTGTCGATGGAGGAGGCCCGGAAGCTCTACGCCTGGGCGGCGGCGCAGCCGACGCTCGAGGTGAAGGGCGCCGCCATGCACATCGGCTCGCAGATCACCGAGCTGCAGCCCTTCCTCGACGCCATCGCGCGGCTGCTCGCGCTCGCGAGCGATCTCGGCGGGGCGGGGATCCACTTGTCCCACCTCGACATCGGCGGCGGGCTCGGGATTCCCTACGGCGAGGAGGTCCCTCCACATCCCGACGCCTACGGCGCGGCGGTGAAGGGGGCGCTCCGAAGCTGGAAGGGTGAGGTGTTCCTGGAGCCGGGGCGCGTGCTGGTGGGCAACGCGGGCGTCCTCCTCACGCGCGTGCTTTACCGAAAGCGGAATGGCCGCCGGAACTTCGTGGTGGTGGACGCGGGCATGAACGACCTCGTGCGCCCTTCCTTCTACGGCGCCCATCACGACATCGAGCCGGTAGGGCGACCCTCGGTTTCCCGCATGCTGTGCGACGTGGTGGGCCCGGTCTGCGAGTCCTCCGACTTCCTGGCGCGCAAGCGGGAGCTTCCGGAGGTGGCCGCCGGAGAGCTCCTCTGCGTGCGCTCGGCGGGCGCCTACGGTTTCACCATGTCCTCGAGCTACAACTCCCGTCCGCGCGCCGCCGAGGTCCTGGTGGACGGCTCGACCGCCTACCTGGCGCGCGAGCGCGAGACCCTGGACGACCTCGTCCGCGGCGAGACGCCGCGCCCCAGAGGGCGGCGCTTCGGCTCGCGCCGGAAACTGGGGTAGATTCGCCCGTTCTCCACGCCGCTCGGCGGAGGTCCGGAATGCGCTTGCAGGGCTCGATGGTGGCCATCGTGACGCCGATGAACGGCGGCGAGGTGGACCTGCGCGCGCTGCGCGAGCTGGTGGAGTGGCAGCTCGCCGAGGGCACCGAGGGGATCGTGCCGTGCGGCACCACGGGGGAGGGCGTGACGCTCACCGTGGCCGAGCGCGCCGAGGTGGTGCGCGCGGTGGTGGAGACGGTGCGCGGGCGCGTCCCCGTCATCGCCGGCGCCGGCAGCAACGCCACCCACGAGTGCATCGCGGCGGTGCGGAGCGCGAAGCAGCTGGGTGCGGACGCCGCGCTCGTCGTGACCCCCTACTACAACAAGCCCACGCAGGAGGGGCTGTTCCGCCACTACCTCGCCATCGCAGAGGCAGTCCGGTTTCCGGTGGTGGCGTACAACGTCCCTTCGCGCACCTCGGGCGACCTGCTCCCGGAGACGGTGGAGCGGCTGGTGAAGGCCAAGGCCATCGTCGGCATCAAGGAGGCGACGGCCAGCATGGACCGCCAGGTGCAGCTGGTCGAGCGCGTGGGGAGGGACGCCATCGCCTTCCTCTCCGGCGACGACTACACGGTTCTGCCGTACATCGCCTGCGGCGGGCACGGCGTCATCTCGGTGGTCGCCAACGTCGCCCCGCGCGCGGCGCGCGAGCTGGTGTCGGCGGCGCTCCGGGGCGACCACGACGACGCGCTCGCGAAGCAGGTCGCGCTGGCGGAGCTCAACCGGGCGCTCTTCCTCGAGACGAACCCCGGCCCGGTGAAGGCGGCGGTGGCGCTCCTGGGCCGGGCGCGCCCGGAGCTGCGGCTGCCGCTCGCTCCGGTGTCCGACGCGAACCTCGACAAGCTGCGAGACGCCATGGTGCGCTTCGGGCTGGCGCTCGCGTGACCTCCGTCCCGCCGGTTCGCGTGGGCGTCGTCGTCACCGGCGCCGGCGGCCGCATGGGCGGCGAGCTGCTGCGCGCGCTGCGCGACGCCGAGGGGCTCGCCCTGGTGGGCGCCACCGAGCGGCCAGGGGTCGCCGATGGACAGGATGCGGGGGTGGTCGCCGGAGGCGCGCCGCTCGACGTCCCGGTGGAGCCCAGCCTGCACGCCGCCCTCGGTCGCGGCGCCGGGGTGGTGATCGACTTCACCAGCTTCGAGGCGTCCGCTGCGCACGCAGAGGTGTGTGCCGAGCGCGGCGTGGCCCTCGTCATCGGCTCCACCGGGGCGACCCCGGCGGCCCGGGCGCGGGTGGACGCTGCCGCCCGCCGCATCCCCATCGTCGTCTCGCCCAACATGAGCCCGGGCGTGAACGTGCTCTTCGCCCTCGTTTGTGACGCCGCCCGCGCCCTCGGCGACGGCTACGACGTCGAGATCCTGGAGCTGCACCACCGCAACAAGCGCGACGCGCCGAGCGGCACCGCCCTGCGACTGGCGGAGATCGCGGCGGGGGCGCTCGGCCGGGATCCCGTGGGTGACCTCACCTTCGCCCGCCACGGCCTCGTCGGCGCGAGGCCGGCCCGCGAGATCGGCGTGCAGACGCTACGGGGCGGCGACGCGGTGGGGGAGCACACCGTCTTCTTCGTGGGCCAGGGCGAAAGGCTCGAGCTCACGCATCGCGCGACGTCGCGCGATCAGTTCGCGCGCGGGGCGCTGCGCGCCGCGCGCTGGGTGGTGGACAAGCCGCCTGGCACGTACGACATGGCGGACGTGCTCGGCCTCCGGAGGTCCCAATGAGGACGTGTCGCTTCAAGCGTGGTGGTCGGGTGCTCTTCGGCGTCATCGAGGGCCTCAAGGTACGGGCGCTCACCGCCGCCCCCTGGGAGGGCGGCCTCGCGGAGGGGCCGACCTACAGCCTCTCGGAGGTGAGCCTCATCTCCCCGGTCCGTCCGACCAAGGTGGTGTGCGTGGGCCGCAACTACCCGGCGCACGCCAAGGAGCTGGGACACGAGGTGCCCAAGGACCCGCTCATGTTCATCAAGCCCTCCACGGCGGTGATCGGCTCGGGCGCGGAGATCCGGCTCCCGGCGGCCTCCAAGGAGGTTCACCACGAGGCCGAGCTGGCGGTGGTGATGGGACGCACGCTCACGAACGCGACCACGGCAGCGGAGGCGCGCGAGGCGATCTTCGGCTTCACCTGCCTGAACGACGTGACGGCGCGCGACATCCAGCGGGCGGAGGGGCACTTCACCCGGGCGAAGTCGTTCGACACCTTCTGCCCCATCGGCCCGGTGATCGAGACGGAAGTGGACCCGCAGGACCTGGCCATCACCTGCCGCGTCAATGGCGAGGTGCGGCAGAGCGGCTCCACCCGCGACATGACGGTCGATCCGTACCTCCTGGTGGCCTTCATCTCGCAGGTGATGACGCTCCTGCCGGGCGACGTGGTCTCCACCGGTACGCCTGCGGGCGTGGGGCCGCTGAAGCACGGCGACTGGGTGGAGGTGGAGATCTCCGGGGTGGGCACCCTCAAGAACCCGGTGGTCTGAGCACGGTCCGGGCCCGGCTCGCGATGCGCGCGTTCGTCGGGCTCGGGTCCAATCTGGGCGACCGCTGGGGCTGGCTGCGGCTCGCCTCGCGCGAGCTGCGCGCCGCGCCGGGGGTGGCGATCGTCCGCGCCTCCCGCGTGTACGACACGGAGCCGCTCGGGCCGGCGCAGCCGCGCTACTTGAACGCGGTCCTCGAGCTCGAGACCTCGCGCACGCCGGAGTCGCTGCTCGAATTGCTGGGAGCGGTGGAGGTCCGGGCGCTCCGGCGGCGCGAGCTGCACTGGGGCCCGCGCACCCTCGACCTCGACCTCCTGGCCCAGGGAAACCTCGTCCGGCGGGGGCCGCGGCTCGTCCTGCCGCACCTGGGCATCGCCTCCCGGCGCTTCGTGCTGGTCCCCCTGGCGGAGCTCTGCGAGGCCGTGGCCTCGCCCGAGCCGGGAGCGCCGCCGCGAAGGCTCGCCGACCTCCTCCTCGCCGCGCCGCCCGGGGATGTGCGGCCCGTGGGCTCGTATCCGCTGTAGGGGTGGCGCTGTCCGGAGGCGAGATCCGCCGCGCCGGGACACGGGGCGGCCGCCTTGTGCGCCTCCGTGAGCGAGCTCCCGCGCCCGGGAGACGGAGGTGCCTTCGTGAGCGTCATCCCCGCGCCGGGGACACGGAGGGGCCGTCGCCCGGGCTCCGCCGCGGATCAGGGGAGCGCGGGGCGGCTGGAGCGCGCTTCGGGTGGGCGGGGCGCGCTGCCGTAACTCGCTCGCTATCGCCGCGCGTGGGCCGCCGGTTCCGATTGCACGCTCGCTCGGACAGATGGCAGCGCGCAAGCGGGGAAGGCGCGGCGCTCCATCCGCGTCATGCGCGCGATCGCGCGCGGCTCCGCAACGGGCTCTGGCCGCCTCCGGCCCCGGCGCTCCGGCCAGCGACGACCGGCGACCGGCGATCGGCGATCGGCGACCATCATGCTGCCCGAGGCTCCGCGGGACGAGATCGCCCGCGCCGGGGACGCGGGCGGCGTCACACGCGCTCGAGCACCGCCCGCAAGAGCGTCCAGAAGCTCGCGACGGAGGCGATGCTCACCCGCTCGTCGGGCGTGTGCGCGTCCCACATCGTGGGCCCGAAGGACGCCATCTGCAGGCCCGGGTACTTCATCCCGATGAGCCCGCACTCGAGCCCGGCGTGTACCGCGCTCACGCGCATGGGTGCGCCGTACAGCTCGCGGTGCACCCCGTCCACCAGCTTCACGATGGGCGAGCCAGGCTCCGGTCTCCAGCCTGGGTAGCCGCCGCCATGGCGGGCCTCGAACCCTGCGAGCGCGCACACCGAGGCGATGCGCGAGGCGAGCGCGCGCTTCGAGGGCTCGACCGAGCTGCGGGTGAGGAAAGTGGCTTCCACCGTCTCCTCGCGGGTGGTCACGGCGGCGAAGTTGGTGGACGTCTGCACCAGGCCGGGCATGGCTGGGGTCATCCCCTCGACCCCGTGGGGCGCTGCGAGGAGGAGCCCGAGCACCGCGCGGGCGTCCTCCGGCTCCAGCGGCGGGGCCAACTCGGCCTTTCCCACCACCACCGAAAGACCAGGATCGAACGCGCCCAGAGCCGCGCGCCAGGCTTCGTCCTGCCGCGCGACCTCCTCGCGCACCTCGGCGGCGCGGGACGACTCGACGAGCAGCACCGCCGAGGCCTCGCGCGGGATGGCGTTGCGCTTGTTCCCGCCGCGGACGCTCACCAGCTCGAAGGGGGTGCGCTCACCTACGGCCTCGAGCACCTGCCCAAGGACGCGCAGCGCATTGCCCCGGCCCGCCGCGATGTCGGTGCCGGAATGGCCGCCGCGAAGTCCACGCACCTCGACCGCGAGGCCGGTCCGGCCCGATGGAGTCGCCGCGCGGCGCACCCGGCGCGTCGCGAGCGTGTCGAGCCCGCCTGCGCAGCCGATGGTGAGCTCTCCCTCCTCCTCGCTGTCGAGGTTGAGTAGCACCTCGGCGCGCAGCCAGCCCGGCCGGATGGCGTTCGCGCCGGTGAGGCCCGTCTCCTCGTCCACCGTGACGAGCACCTCCAGCGGACCGTGCCGCAGGTCCCGCTCGGCGAGCACTGCCAGCGCGGCCGCCACCCCGATCCCGTTGTCCGCACCGAGGGTGGTGCCCCGCGCCCGGACCACCTCGCCGTCGATCCAGGGCTGGATCGGATCGCGCTCGAAGTCGTGCGGCGTCCCCTCGTTCTTCTCGCACACCATGTCCGCGTGGCCCTGCAGCACCACGCCCCGCCGCCCCTCCTGTCCCGTTGCGGCGCGCTTGCGGAGGAGCACGTTTCCCACCGCGTCCGTCTCCACCTCGCAGCCCAGCGCGCGGCCCTCTTCCGCCACCCAGCGCAGCGCGGCGCCCTCCCCCTTGGACGGGCGCGGAATGTGGGAGAGCTGGAGGAAGTAGTTCCACAGCGGCCGGGGCTCGAGGGCGGCGACATCGTCGGACATGGGCGGAGAGTAGCTTCAACGCGCTCCGGTCGCTGCCTCGAAAACGTCCGCCGATCGCCCCTGGCCGGAGCGCCGGGGCCGGAGGCGGCCAGAGCCCGTTGCGGAGCCGCGCGCGATCGCGCGCATGATGCGGATGGAGCGCCGCGCGTTCGCCCTGTGCGCGCTGCCGTCTGTCCGAGCGAGCGTGCAATCGGAACCGACGGCCCACGCGCGGCGATAGCGAGCGAGTTACGGCAGCGCGCCCTACGTACCCCGGCGCGCTCCAGCCGCCCCGCGCTCCCTGATCCGCGGCGGAGCCCGGGCGACGGCCCCTCCGTGTCCCCGGCGCGGGGATCCCGCTCACGGAGGCACACCGGTGGCCGCCCCGTGTCCCCGGCGCGGGGTGCGCTCACGAAGGCACTCGAGGCGGCCCCCCTCCGTTTCCCCGGCGCGGGAGCTCGCCCCGGACGGCGCCACCCGTAGAGTGGATCCGAGGCCCGATCGGTAGGCGGAGGCGTTGCGGCGGCGGGGACCGCCGCATAGAGGAATCGCCGCTTCACGGTCCGTATGCTTCTCTGGAGGCTCCATGACACTTCGCTCCGCTTTCGCCGCGTCCACCCTCCTCTTCGCGCTTCCGGCCTTCGCCCAGGCGCCCGCCGCGGTGCAGCCACCCCCGGCTCGCACCGCAGCGTCCGCCCCGGCCCAGGCGGTCCCGGGCGCCGCCTCTCAGGCGCTGCCCGTCGTCGTCCTCGTCGCCACCGGCGGCACCATCGCGATGAAGTTCGACCCGGTGAAGAAGGGGCCGGTTCCGGCCATCTCGGGCGAGGACCTCGTCGGGACCGTCCCCGAGATCGCCAAGGTCGCGCGGATGGAGGTACAGAACGTCTCCAACGTGCCCTCCGATTACATGGACCCACCGCGCTGGGTGGAGCTGGCCAAGGTGGTGGCGGCGCAGCTCGCCCGGCCGGAGGTCGCCGGCGTGGTCGTCTCGCACGGCACCGACACGCTGGAGGAGACTGCCTGGTTCCTCGACCTCACCGTGCAAAGCCCCAAGCCGGTGGTTCTCATCGGCGCGCAGCGCAACGCCTCCGAGCGCGACTTCGATGGCCCACGCAACCTGCTCAACGCAGCTCGCATCTGCGTGCTGCCCGCCGCCCGGGAGAAGGGCGTGATGCTGGCGCTCAATGACCAGATCAACGCTGCTCGCGAGGTGCACAAGACGAACACCTCCAGCCCGGAGACGTTCAAGTCGGGGGACATGGGCTTTCTCGGCTATGCCGACGTCGACCGCGTCGTCTTCTACCGCGCGCCCCTGCGCCGCCTGAGCGTGCCGGTGCTGCCGGCGAAGGACGGCAAGGCGCCGGCCCTTCCGCGGGTGGAGGTCGTCTCCATGTACGGCGGCGCCGACGGCGCGCTTCTGCGCGCGGCGGTGGCGGGAGGCGCGCGCGGCGTGGTGATCCAGGCGCTCGGCTACGGCAACGTCAACGTCCCCATGTACGACGCCATCGCCGAGGTGACGAAGCGCGGGATACCGGTGGTGATCACCTCGTCGGTGGGCACCGGGCGCGTGCAGCCTTGGTACGCCTGGAAGGGCGGCGGCAAGTCGCTGCAGGAGGTGGGCGCCGTCTTCGGCGACGACCTCTCGGCCAACAAGGCGCGCATCCTGCTCATGCTCGCGCTGCAGACCACGGCCGATCCCAAGGAGCTGCAGAAGCTCTTCGATCGCTAGCGACGGCCGACTAAGCTCGCCGCGGCGGCGCGCCAGCCGCGGCCAGCACCTTCGCCACCGCCGCCCGCGGCAGGGGCTCGCACGCACCCGCGAACCTCGCCATGAGCGCGATGCGGGCCACCCGCTCCAGGGTCTCCATGCGGTCGAGCGCCTGGCGGAGATCGCGCCCCATGGCGAGCGCGCCGTGCCGCTCCAAGAGGATGACGTCATGGCCTGGAAGGAACGGCGCCAGCGCGCGCGGAACCTCGTCCGTTCCGGGCGTCGCGAAGGGAGAGACCACCACCTCTCCCAGCATCACCGCGGCCTCCGGCACGAGGTCGTTGGGTGCGGGCGCCCCGGCCACCGTGAGCGCGACGGCCGTGAGGGGATGCGCGTGCACCACCGCCCCCACGTCGGCCCGAGCCTCGTACACCGCCAGGTGCATGAGGAGCTCCGTGGACGGCCTTCCTCCGCCGCGGATCACCTGGCCCGACCCCGAGACGACCACCAGCTCGGCGGGCGTGAGGAGCCGCTTCGCCGCCCCGGACGGCGTCACCAGAAGCTCCCCGGGACCGAGCCGGCAGGACACGTTGCCCTCGCCCCCACCGAGGAGATCGCGGTCGTCGAGCCGCCGGCACACCTCCACCAGCTCGCGACGGAGCGCGGCCTCGTCGGCCTGCGGGCCTTCCGGCGCCGGCATCACAGCACCCTCGCGGCGAGCAGGTCCTGCACGTCGAGGAGCCCCACCGGATGGCCCGCGTCGTCGATCACCGGCACCTGGTCGACCCGCGCCTGGCGAAGGACGCGCGCGGCGTCCGCCACCAGAGCTTCCGGGCGCACCGTCCGGGGATTCCGCGACATGACCTTGCCCACCGGGACATGGAACTCCACCCGCCCGCCCTCCAGCAGGCGGCGCAGATCACCGTCGGTGAAGAGCCCCAGCAGCTTGCCCGAGGCGTCCACCACCGAGCACGCGCCCGGGCGCCCGGGCGTCCGCGTCATGATGGCCACCACCTCCGCCAGCGGCGTGGTCTCCGGCGCGAGCGGGTTCGCCTCTCCCTGGCGCATCACGTCCCGCACCTTCATGAGACCGCGCCCGAGCTTCCCGCCGGGATGGTAGAGCGCGTACTCCTCGCGGTCGAAGGGCCGGTCGCGGAGCACCGTCATCGCGAGCGCGTCTCCCAGGGCCAGCAGCGCAGCGGTGGAGGCGGTGGGGGCGAGCCCCATGGGACAGGCCTCCTCGATCGACCCGATGGCGACGACCAGGTCGGCGCCGCGCGCCAGCGGGCTCTCCGCGTCGCGGGTGAGCGCCACCAACCGGGAGCCGATCCGCTTCAGCGCGGGGAGGAGCCGCAGGAGCTCCTCCGTCTCGCCCGAGTTGGAGAGCGCCAGCACGACGTCCTCGCGGGCCACCCGCCCCAGGTCGCCGTGGGCCGCCTCGGCGGGGTGGAGGTAGTGCGAGGGCGTGCCCGTGGAGGCGAGGGTGGCCGAGATCTTCTGGGCGACGAACCCGGGCTTGCCCATGCCCGTCACCACCACCCGGCCCTTGCAGCCCAGGATCCACTCCACCGCCGTCGCGAAGGTCGGTCCGAGCACGAGCTGGCCGATGGCCGTCGCTTCCGCCGCGATGACCGTCCTCCCGTACTCGGTGAGCTCCCGCTGGCGGCGCGTCCGCTTTTGGCCGCCACCCCCGCCGCTCGAGCCACGCGCCAGCCGGACCACGCCGGCGTTCTTCCGGGTCGCCATGCGCGCCTCGTATCACAGCGGGCGCCGCCGGGGCACCTGCCCTCGTCGTTGGCGCGCGCCGCGCCCCGCGGCTATGGTCGAGGCCTCTGGCAGCATGCGCAGCGAAAGGGCGGGACCATGCAATTCTTCATCGATTCGGCGGACTTGAGCGAGATCAAGAAGGCTCACGCCATGGGGCTGTGCGACGGCGTCACGACCAACCCCTCGCTGGTCGCGAAGACCGGGCGCAAGTTCTCCGAGGTGCTGAAGGAGATCACGGCGGCGGTCCCGGGCCCGGTCTCCGCCGAGGTCACCGCGGTGGATTACGAGGGCATGATGTCCGAGGGTCGCCACCTCGCCAAGGTGGCCGACAACGTGGTGGTCAAGGTGCCGCTCATCATGGAGGGGCTGCGGGCGGTGCGCGACCTCACCAGTGACGGCATCCGCACCAACGTCACTCTCTGCTTCTCGCCGGTGCAGGCGCTCCTCGCCGCCAAGGCCGGGGCCACCTACGTCTCGCCCTTCGTCGGCCGGCTCGACGACATCTCCGAGGACGGGATGGCGCTCATCGCGCAGATCATCGAGATCTTCCGGAACTACGACTTCGCGACCAAGGTGCTGGTGGCGAGCGTGCGCCATCCCATCCACGTGCTGGAGTCGGCGCGGCTCGGGGCGGACGTCGCCACCATCCCCTTCAATGTCATCGAGGGTCTGGCGAGGCACCCGCTCACCGAGTCGGGCCTGAAGAAGTTCCTGTCAGACTGGGAGAAGGTGCCCAAGGAGACGAAGGAGCCGGCGAGCTAGACGGCGGGGCGTGATCCTGAAGCCACGGCGCGCTCGACGCTTGCCAAGAGAGCTCGAGAGGGGATCAACGAGGAGGTCCCGATGGTCGCCGAGGTGAGGATCAAGAAAGACGTCGGGCTCCATGCAGGTCCGCGAAATCTGATCGACCCGGCCGGCTCCACCGCGGCGCGCCTGAGCTCCGTTGCGAGGCAGGCGTTCGCGCGGTTGCGGGTCGATGGCAAGGACGGGCTCTGGAGGAGATGGAACCACGACAACCTCGCGTTCTCTCCGGCAGACGAGACGACGAAGGGAGCTTTCAAGGTCCTCGTGGCGACGAAGGTCGAACAGTTCGTCGAGATCGACTTCCTGGAGGGCGTGAGCTCCCCCCTTCCGCCCGAACGCGGGGCCGCCACGGCGAAACGGACCGCAGGAGCGCGAGCTATCGTTCCCACGCTGCCGATCATCGACGTGAAGGCCGCCTTCGACAGGTGGAGCCACCCCGGGGTGGTCCGGCCGCAGGGGGCGCTCTTCGATGCCTACGCGTTCGCGGACTACAGGGGCGGTCGGCACGACGGCCCAGGTGTCGTCCTGTGTTTCGCGCTCGGGCCGGGCCCCGTCTGCCAGGTGGGGGAGGTCAGGAACCGCGAGACGCTCGATCGCGCCCTGAAGCGACTCCTCCGCCACGCCTCGGAGCGCGGGGCGCGGCTTTGCTTCGGGCAGGACCACCAGTACGGCGTTCCCGTCGGTTTCGCCCGGGAGCTGGAGCTGCCCACGGACGATTGGCGGACGGGGATGGAGGTGCTCTTTAGCGGACCGAGAGGTGCCTGTGCGAGAGGCGGGAACGCCGGCGAATTTGCGCGCGTCGTGAACGAGGCGCTGCGCGCGCGCGGGGCGGAGCCGTACTTCTGGTCGGCGACGAAGGCCGGGTATGGACTCCCGTCGAGCGCGCCACGTACGGAGGGTCGGTACCGGTTGACGGAGAAGTCTCACGGCTTCCCGTTCTCGAGGATCGGCGACAGCGGAACGGTGGGGGGCCAGACGATCGTGGGCCTTCCACGCATCCTCGACCTGCTTCGCTGGGCGGAAGGAGAGGGGATCCCCGTCGCCGTCTGGCCGTTCGATGGGCTGCGCGTCGGCGAGCTCCCGGAGCACGGTCACGTGATGTGGGAGCCGTACCCGACGCTGGTTCGAGCGAAAGGCATCGCACAGTCCGACCTGAACGATGCGCACGCCGCGACGGAGTGGGCGAGAGACGAAGACCGGTCGGGGGCGCTCCCCAGCACGCTCGACCTGAGCAGGCTCGACCTGGCTGACCACCATCGTGTGAGGATCGAGGGTTGGATCGCCGGGGTCGATCCGGGCTCCCGGGGGGCCCGCGACTGACGGCCCAGGGGGGAAGCACGTCAAGCCGGCAGGCGCGACCGCTCCCGCAGGGGAGCGACGCCCACGAACCGCTCCGCCCAGTTGGCGAGGATGCGCGGCGCCTCCGGCGTGAGGCGGATGGAGGCCAGCACGGCCTCGGCCCCGCCGGGACACTGTGCGTCGAGCTTCGCCCTGCGGATCTCGGCGAGCGTCCGCGAGCGGGCAGCGTCCATCTCGGGGTGGAACTGAACGCAGCGGATGGCGTCGCCCACCGCAAAGGCCTGCACCGGGGAGAAGGCGTTCGCGGCGAGGAGCACGGCGCCGGGAGGCAGCTCCGGCACGTGATCCTCGTGCGTCTGCTGGACCGCCAGCACGGGAGGAAGGCCCGCGAAGAGCGGGTCGCGGCGGCCCACCGTGGACAGGCTCACCTCCACCGTTCCCGCCTCCCTGCCGCGGGGATTCCTCTCCACCCGGCCCCCCAGCGCCTGCGCGAGAAGCTGGTGCCCGAAGCAGACGCCGAGGACGGGGAGGGTGCGGGCCGCGTCGAGGAGGTAATCCCCGGTGCGCTCCATCCAGGGATCGCGCTCCGTCACGCTGCGCGCGGAACCCGTCACGAGCACGCCGTGGAACGTCGATGCGGGCGGAAGCCGCTCGCCCGCCCAGGGGCGCACGACGCGCAACTCGACCCGGGTCGCCAGGTGGCGCGCGAACCAGGCCGGATAATCGCCATGGCGGGAGCGGAGGACGGCGTCGCCCGAGCCGGCTTGCACGATGAGCACGCGTCTCATTGGGGTTCTTCGCCTCCAGCTGCCGCTGCCTGGCCGTAACTTCCCAGAGGTTCCGTCTTCCCACCGTCCCGTGCAAGTGAGGTGTTCATGGTCCGCGTCGAAGCGCCCGACCTTGCGTCGCTCCGCCAGGTTTTCGACGACCGCAAGGTCCGCAAGGTGAAGCTGGGCGGGTTCGATATCGACGGCGTTCTGCGCGGGAAGTACGTGTCGCTCGAGAAGTTCTGGAGCGCGGCGGAGGGCGGGCTCGGGTTCTGCGACGTGGTCTTCGGCTGGGACGTGGGCGATCAGCTCTACGACAACGGCGAGCTCACCGGCTGGCACACCGGCTACCCCGACGCGCTGGCGCGGATCGATCTCGCGACCTTCCGCATGATCCCGTGGGAGCCCGGCACGGCCGCCTTCCTGCTCGACTTCTGCGCGCCGGACGGCGGCGCGCTGCCGGTCTCCCCGCGGCAGGTGCTGAAGCGCGTGCTGGAGCGCGCGGAGCGGGCCGGGCTCCAGGCGAAGCTCGCCGCCGAGTACGAGTTCTTCCTCTTCCGGGAGACGCCGGAGTCGGTGCGCGCCAAGGGCTACGCGGGACTGACGACGCTCTCGCCTGGGATGTTCGGCTACTCCTGGCTGCGGGCCTCGGAGGCGAAGGAGCTCGTGCACGATCTCCAGGACAGCCTGGCGGCCTTCGACGTCGCCATCGAGAGCTTCCACACCGAGACCGGTCCGGGCGTTTACGAGGCGGCCATCGCGGTGGATACCGGCCTTCGCGCCGCGGACAAGGCGGCGCTCTTCAAGACCGCCGCCAAGGAGGTCCTCCACGAGCACGGCGTCATGCCCTGCTTCATGGCCAAGTGGAACGAGAAGCTGCCGGGCTGCTCGGGCCACGTGCACCTTTCGCTCTGGGGGGAAGGCGACCGCAACGTGTTCTCCGATGGGAAGGGCGGCATGTCCCCCGCCATGGAGCACGCGATCGCCGGCCAGGTGCGGCTCATGCCGGAGCTCACCGCGGTGGTCGCTCCCACCGTGAACTCCTACAAGCGCATGGTGGAGGGCGCCTGGGCGCCGACCGCGGCGACCTGGGGCGTCGAGAACCGCACCACCGCGCTGCGGGCCATACCCGGCAGCGACAAGGCGACCCGTATCGAGTACCGGCAGGCGGCCGCCGACATGAACCCCTACCTGGCCATGGCGGTGGTGGTGGGCGCGGCGCTGTGGGGCATGGAGGAAAAGCTCACGCCGCCCCCTCCGGTGCGCGGAAATGCGTACGCAGCTGCCGGAGCGCCACGCCTGCCGCGCACCCTGGCCGAGGCCACCGTCCTGCTGCGCGCGAGCGCTCCCGCGAGGGACATCCTCGGGGACGCGTTCGTGGAGCACTACGCGCGAACGCGCGAGTGGGAGGTGCGCCAGTTCGATCGCGCGGTGACGGGCTGGGAGCTGGAGAGGTACTTCGAGATTATTTGAGCGGGGCATGCTGCGGCGTCTCACCGGGGCATGCCGGTGCGCCTCGCGCGTCGGCATTCGCGGCTCTCGCTCCTTACACACACGCCATGATCCACGAATTCTCCTTCCCCACCCGCATCGTCTTCGGCAAGGGCGCGGTGCGCGAGGTGCCTGCGCGCCTGGCGGCGCTGGGCGTGAAGAGGCCGCTCATCGTGACCGACCGGGGCGTCGTCGCCGCCGGGCTCCTCGCGCGCCTTACCGGCGCGCTCGACGCGGCGAAGATGCCCTTCGTGCTCTTCGACGCGGTGGACCCGAACCCCTCCGGCGAGAACGTGGAGCGCGGCGCTGCGGCATACCGCGAGGGCGGCTGCGACGGCGTGGTGGGCATCGGCGGCGGTTCCCCGCTGGACGTGGCGAAGGGAGTCCGGCTCCTCGCAGCGCACCCTCTCCCGCTGGCGCAGTACGACGACGCGCGCGACGGCTGGAAGCTCGTGACGAAGCCGATGCCGCCGATGATCGCCATCCCCACCACCTCCGGAACTGGCTCCGAGGTGGGGCGGAGCTTCGTCGTGACGCTGCGGGAGACCGGCCGCAAGACCGTCATCTTCGCGCCTCCTCTGATGCCCACGTTGGCGGTGTGCGACCCCGAGCTCACGTACGGGCTGCCGGCGAAGATCACGGCGGCCACCGGCATGGACGCGCTCACCCACAACCTGGAGGCGCTCTGCGCGAAGGGCTTTCACCCGCTCGCCGACGCGCTCGCCGCGAAGGGTCTCGCCCTGTGTGGCCGCTCCCTCGCGCGCGCGGTGAAGAACGGCGCCGACGAGGAGGCGCGAGCCGACATGATGATCGCCGCCATCACGGGCGCCACCGCCTTCCAGAAAGGGCTCGGCGCCTCGCACGCGCTGGCGCACGCGCTGGGTCCCATCTCCGGCGTGCACCACGGGCTCGCCAACGCGATCGTCCTCCCGCACGTCATGGCGTGGAACGTCGAGGCGGCCGCGCCGGCGCTGGCAGAGGCCGCGGTCGCGCTCGGCGAGCCGTCCGGCGGGAGCGAGGGCGCGCTCGCGCGCGCGGCGGTGGAGCGGGTGCGTGCCCTAACGCGCGAGATCGGCATCCCCGAGCGGCTGCGCGATGCCGGCGTCTCCGAGGACCAGCTCGAAGCCCTCGCCGACAAGGCCTTCGAGGACGCGAGCCACCTCGCGAACCCGCGGCCGTGCACCCGGGACGATCTGGCGGCCCTGCTGCGCGCCGCTTACTGAGAGTGAAGTCAGGCGCCCCGCACGCTCGGTGGCCGGGGCGGGGCACGCACCGGGCCGCACGTGTCGGGTCGTCACCCACGGTGACGTGATATCGGTGCATGCCGTAAGGTCGGCGCATGGCACGCCAGCCCCTGATCATGGTCCTCGCCCTCGCAGTCGCCGCTTGCGAAGGGAGCGGGTCCACCTCGTCGCTCTCCGCCGCGCAGGCCGCGGAGCTGAGGCGTCGCCATGATGCCGGGACGCAGCCCAGCGCGGACGCCGGGATGGTTGCGCCGGACGCGGGCTCGCCCGATGCGGGCACCACCGCTCCAGACGCGGGTACCCCGCCTGGAGGCGGCGGCTCCGCTCCTCCCACCCCCTGCCTGGGCTCCGAGCTGCTCTCCTCGCTCGGCAAGGACCGCCTGCTGGTGGGCATGTCCGGCTCCGACGCCGCCGCGGCCGCAGCTCCCTACGACGTGCGGTACCAGTACATCGCCGGCAAGATCCCGGACGGCGCGGGCGCCTGCTCGCGCTGCGACACGGGCTGTTCGACGGCGGGGACGAGCTGCGCGAACAGCGCGGGATGCGCTTGGTGGGGCTGCTGGCAGTGGGACCAGGTCGCGCCGGGCGATTACGCGCGTGGCTTCCAGGTCCGCGCCGCGTCCCGGGACGAGATCCCGATGTTCACCTATTACGTGCTGCTCCAGGCGAGCGGCGTGCCGGAGGGGACGGCCGAGGTCACGCAGGCCGCCAACGACCGCGCGTTCATGTCGCGCTATCTCGCCGACTGGCGCTTCCTCCTGCAGCAGGTGGGCTCCAAGGTGGCCTTCCTGCATGTGGAGCCCGACTTCTGGGGCTACGCCGGGATCCTCGCCTCCCAGCGGGGCTGGCCGAGCTGCTCCGGCATCCCGGCGGCCGTGGCGAGCGCCAATCCGCGGGACTGCGGAGGCCAGCCGAACACGCTGCAGGGCCTCGGGCGATGCATGATCGCGATGGCGCGCGCCTACGCCCCGAACGCCAAGGTGGGGCTGCACGCCTCGATGTGGGGCACCGCCTACGACGTGTCCACCAATGCCAGCGCTTCCTTCGACGTCGCCACCGAAGGGCGAAAGCTGGGCACCTTCCTCGCGAGCTGCGGCGCCGCCGACGGCGACTTCATCGTCGCGGACATGTCCGATCGCGACGCGGGGACGAACGGCCGCTGGCTCGACGCCACCAACGCGCGCCTGCCCGACTTCACCCAGCTCTGGACCTGGTCCACCGCCGTGACCGAGGCGCTGGGTAAGCCGCTCCTGTGGTGGCAGGTGCCGGTCGGAAATCAGGGCCTGGCGCCCGCCAACCGCGACAACAGGGTCGATTACCTCCTCACGCACTTGGGCGAGCTCGCGTCCTCGCACGCCATCGGGGCCGCGTTCGGCTCCGGTGCCGACGGCAACGCGAGCCCCGACAGCGACTCCGGCAACCTCGCCGCTCGCACGAACGCGCTTCGCGCGGCGGGGGGACAACCCGTCTGCCGGTGAGCCGGCGCGGGAGCCGGGCGGCCCTTCGGCAGGGGAGATACAATCCTCCCCCGAAAGGTCGCCATGCTCATCGTCATGAAGCAGCACGCCGCCCCGGACGAGATCGAGGCGGTGGGAGAGAAGATCCGCGCGCTGGGGCTCACGCCGCACGCCATCCCCGGCGCCCAGCGGGTCGCGATCGGCATCACCGGCAACCGTGGTGCGCTCGAGCCGGCGGCCTTCTCGCGGATGGCGGGCGTGGCCGACGTGATCCGCGTCTCGCAGCCGTGGAAGCTCGTCTCGCGCGAGGTGAAGCCGGAGGACACCGTCCTCGACGTCGGCGGCGTGAAGCTGGGCGGAGCGGCCCTCACCGTCATCGCCGGCCCCTGCTCGGTGGAGTCGGAGGAACAGCTGCTGGAAGCAGCTCGCGGCGTGAAGGAGCATGGCGCCACCTTTCTGCGCGGCGGAGCGTACAAGCCGCGCACCAGCCCCTACGAGTTTCAGGGCCTGGGAGAGGAGGGGCTCCGGCTGCTCGCACGCGCGCGCGAAGCCACCGGGCTCAAGATCGTGACCGAGGTGGTCGATCCCGCCGACGTGCCCATCGTGTCCGAGTACGCCGACGTCCTGCAGATCGGCGCCCGCAACATGCAGAACTTCGCGCTCCTGAAGAAGGCCGGCCTCTCCAAGCGGCCGGTGCTCCTGAAGCGCGGGCCGGCGGCGTCGCTGAAGGAACTGCTCATGGCGGCGGAGTATCTGCTCGCGGCGGGCAACTACGCCGTCGCGCTCTGTGAGCGCGGCATCCGCACCTTCGAGACCATGACCCGCAACACGCTCGACCTCAACGCGGTGCCAGTGCTGAAGGCCCTCACGCACCTGCCGGTGGTGGTCGATCCCTCGCACGGCATCGGGCTGCGCGCCCACGTCGCCGCCATGGCGCGGGCGGCGGTCGCAGCAGGAGCGGACGGGCTCATCGTCGAGGTGCACCCGCATCCGGAGGCGGCGCTGTCCGATGGCCAGCAGTCGCTCACCGTCCCGGAGTTCGGAGCGCTCATGA
>JBBQEB010000003.1:0-75609 GCA_038320275.1 Myxococcales bacterium
GGCGCGAAGATCTCCCTGTTATACGTAAACGTCGCCGTCCTAGGCGTGGGGGGCTTCCTGACGATGCGCGTGAAGCAGGCCCTGGTGAAGAAGGACCAGGTCGCGGCCGACCGCACCAGCGCGCAGGCGGCGGTGCTCAAGAAGCCTACGTTCGCCACCCTCCGCGCCACGCCGATGACGTGGACGCCGGTGGTCGACATCACCGGAACGCTGCGACCCTGGCGCGAGGCCGACGTGGGCTTCGAGCTCGGCGGGCGGCTGGTGAAGGTCAACGTCGCCGCGGGCGACGCGGTGAAGACCGGCGCCACCCTCGCGGTGCTCGACGGCTCGCGCGCCGTGGCCGAGGTCGGGCAGGCCGAGGCGCAGTCGCGCGCGGCGGCGGCGAACCTCGCGCTGGCGGAGGACAACCTGCGCCGCACCGAGTCGCTCGCGAAGTCCGAGGCGATCGCCGAGGCGCAGGTGCTCCAGGCGCGGAGCCAGGTGGCGCTCATGCGCGCGCAGCTCGACGGCGCCAACGCCACGGCGCGCCTCGCGCGCACCGGCGCGGGGCTCCACGTCCTCAGCGCGCCCTTCGACGGCCTCGTCACGAAGGCCCCCACCGCCGCGGGCGGCGTGGTCCAGCCCGGCGCGCCGCTCCTCCGCGTGGAGGACCTGTCGCGCTTCCGCCTGAGCGCGTCGCTGGGTGAGGAGGACGCCAGCGCCCTCAAGGTCGGCTCGCCGGTGGACGTCCTCTATCGTGACCGGAAGGTCAAGGGTCGGGTCATCACGCTCGTCCCCTCGCTCGATCAGGCCACGCGCCGCGCGCCGATCGAGATCCAGGTGGAGAACGATCCGAAGCAGCCGCTCCTGGCGTACAGCTTCGTGCACGCCGTCATCGCCGGAAGCGGCCAGGTGCCTGCGCTCCGCCTCCCGCCCGCCGCGCGCCGCCCCGGCTCGCAGGACGAGGTGGTCAAGGTCGAGGCCGGCCACGCGAAGATCCTGCACGTCGCGCACGCGGTCGACACGGACGGCTCGTGGATCGTCACGCGCGGGCTCGAGGCGACGGACGACATCGTCCTCCTCCCCCCCGCCGACGTGAAGGACGGCGACGCGCTCGAGATCGGCGCTGCGCCGGCCGCTCCGCCGGCTCCTTTGAAGTGAGGGTCCGATGAACATCTCCGAGATCGCGATCCGAAGGCCGGTGTTCACCGTCATGGTGACCGCCGCGCTCATGGTGCTCGGCTTCATGGGTCTGTCGCGCCTGGGCACGGACCTCTTCCCCGACGTCACCTTCCCTGTCGTCGCCGTGAACGTGCCCTATCCCGGCGCGTCGCCGGCCGAGGTGGAGCAGCTCGTCTCGAAGCCGCTGGAGGACGCCATCGTCTCCCTCAACGGCATCGACCGCGTGCGTACCTACTCGCGCGAGGGGCTGTCGACCACGATGGTCATCTTCAAGCTGGGGATCGATCTCCAGGAGGCGGCCACGCTGGTGCGCGAGCGCGTGGCGCAGACGCGCGCCAGGCTCCCGCAGCAGGTGAAGGAGCCGGCCATCACGCGCTTCGACGTGAGCAACACGCCGGTCCTCACCTACACGCTCAGCGGCGGCGGGCGCTCCCTGGCCGACACCGCGAAGTTCGCGCGCGACATCATCAAGCCGGCGCTGGAGCAGGTGGACGGCGTCGCCTCCATCCAGGTCCGCGGCGGCGCCGAGCGCGAGGTCCACGTCGATCTCGATCTGGCGAAGATCGACGCGCTGCACCTCTCGCCGCTCGGGATCATGGACGAGCTCCGCGCGCAGAACCTCACCGTGCCGGCCGGCCACTTCGACGAGGGCGTCCGCGAGATCAGCGTCCGCACCGTCGGCGAGTTCACCGGCGTCGACCAGATCCGCGCCCTCATCGTGGCCACCACCGCCGACGGCTCCAGCGTTCGCCTGTCGGACATCGCCCAGGTGGAGGACGGCTACGAGGAGCTGCGCACGCGCATCCGCGCCAACGCCGAGCAGGCCGTCTCTTTCGACGTGGTCAAGCAGTCCGGCACCAACACCGTGGCCGTGGCCGACAAGGTGAAGCTGAAGCTCGACGAGGTGGAGAAGACGTTCCCCTCCGGCGTGAAGTCGAGCCTCATCATCGATCAGTCGCGCTTCATCCAGGAGAACGCGCACGAGGTCGAGGTGTCGATCGTCTTCGGCGGCGCGATGGCCATCCTGATCATCCTGGTGTTCATGCTCGACCTCCGGTCGACGCTCATCAGCGCGGTGGCCCTCCCCACCAGCGTCATCTCCACCTTCTTCGTGATGTACGTGCTCGGCTTCTCGCTGAACATGATGACGCTGCTCGGCCTCTCCCTGGCCATCGGCCTCCTCATCGACGACGCCGTCGTCGTTCGCGAGAACATCTCGAAGCACCTGGAGCGCGGCGTCGAGCCGCGGAAGGCGGCGCTGGACGGCACCAAGGAGATCGCCCTCAGCGTCCTCGCCACCACGATGACCGTCGTGGCGGTGTTCGTCCCCGTCGCCTTCATGAGCGGCATCGTCGGGCAGTTCTTCCGCCAGTTCGGGCTCACCATCGCCGCGGCGACGCTCATGTCGCTCTTCGTCGCCTTCACCCTCGACCCGATGCTCTCCAGCCGCTTCTCCAGGGCGCACGTGGCCGGGAAGAAGGACCCCTGGCTGGTGATCAAGCGCCCCTTCCTCACCGTGCTCGAGTCGATCGACGGCGTGTACCGCCTCGTCCTGGGGTGGAGCGTCCGTCACAAGGCGGTGGTCGGCCTGCTGGCGGTCGGCTCGCTCGTCGGCATGGCGATGGTCAGCAACCTGATGGGGACCGAGTTCGTCGCGGCCGAGGATCGCGGGCAGTTCGTGGTCGACGTGGAGCTCCCCGCCGGCACGTCGCTCACCGAGACGGCGCGCCTCACGCTCGACGCGGAGAAGGAGGTCCTGACCGACAAGCGCTTCGTGACGCTGCTCTCCGTCATCGGCCCCGACGGCGACACCAACAAGGTGAAGTGGCGCGTCGTCACCGTCCCCAAGGATCAGCGCAGCGTTCCGCTCACCGATCTGGAGGCCGTCGTCCGCGACGTGACGAAGAAGATCCCGGGCTCGAAGGTGTCGGTCACGCCGCCGCCGTTCGTGGAGGGGGCCAACACCGAGGCCGCCATCATGGTGCAGGTGCGCGCCGCGTCGTACGAGGAGCTCGAGCCGCTGGCCAAGCAGTTCGAGGACAAGCTCAAGGCCATCCCCGGCATCACCGACGTGCAGATGAAGTACAGCGCCGGGCGCCCCGAGCTCCGCGTCGCGGTCGATCGCGATCGCGCGGCGCGCGCGCAGGTCCCGGTGTCGCAGCTGGCCATGACGCTCCGCGCCGCCATCGAGGGCGACGAGGCGGGGAAGCTCCGCCAGGGCAAGGACGAGGTCCCCATCCGGGTGCGCCTGGGGGCCGCCGATCGCGGCGACGTCGAGAGCGTGATGCGCATGACGATCTGGACGCCCAAGGGGCCCATGGCCCTCTCTGACCTCGCGCAGATCACGCGCGGCGAGGGACCGACGGTCATCGAGCGCGAGGACCGCGAGCGCCAGATCGTCATCTGGGCGACGCCGCTCGGCCGCTCGCTGGGTGATCTCGTGCCGGAGATGAACGCCGCCTTCGCCAGCATCAAGCTGCCGCCCGGCGCGAGCTTCCACCAGGACGGGCAGGTCCGTCAGATGAGCGAGTCGAACAGCTCCATCGGCGTGGCGCTCGGCCTGGCGGTCATCTTCATCTACCTGGTGCTGGCCTCGCAGTTCGAGAGCTTCATCCACCCGCTCACCATCATGCTCACGCTGCCGCTGGCGTTCGTCGGCGCCATCGTGGGGCTCTTCCTGGCCGGGCAGACCATGGCCATGGGGGCCATGATCGGGATCATCCTCCTCATGGGCCTCGTCACCAAGAACGCCATCCTGCTCCTCGACCGCGCCATCGTGCGCGTGCGCGACCACGGCGAGACCCCGCTGCAGGCCATCCTCGAGGCCGGGCCGGAGCGCCTTCGCCCCATCCTCATGACCTCCGCGGCGATGATCCTCGGCATGCTCCCCACCGCCATCTCGAACGGGGAGGGGAGCGAGTTCCGCGCGCCGATGGCGGTGGCGGTCATCGGCGGCGTCATCAGCTCCACGCTGCTGTCGCTCGTCGTGGTGCCGGCGTTCTACCTCGCCATCGAGGGGGGCAAGGCGCGCCTGCGGCGGCTCTGGAAGCGCCCCGCACCGGCGCCCACTCCCGCGCCGCCTTATGCCGGGACGCAGCCGGCCGAGTAACACCGTGCCCCGGTGACGCGCTGGCGCGCATCGCGCAAAGCGTGGCAACATCCAGCGCAACTCGATGCGCAACGCCCTCATCGCTCTTGGTTCGACCGTCGCCGCGGCCACGGTCGTCGCCCTCGTCGCCTCCCTGGTCCCCGCCTGCAGCTCCTCGGACGACGTCGGCACTCCCGCCGAGACGCCCGACGCCGGCGCGTGCACCAGCCTCGATTTCGACGGCGCGCCGCTCGGGATCCATTGCAACGCGCTGGTCGACGACGTGGGGCGCACCGTGCTCCTTCACGGCATCAACGCGCGCGTGGGCGGCGTGTTCGACGTCACGTTCAGCGACGGGCGGGCGCCGCTCGAGCCCGTCCCCGACTTCACCAAGGAGGACGCGGCGCGCATCCGCGCCCTCGGGTTCAACGCGCTCCGCCTCCCCATCAACTGGAGCGCCATCGAGCCCACCGAGACGGGCGGCTTCGACGAGGCGTACATGAAGCGCGTCGACGCGGCGATCGCGCTCGCCGCGGACGAGGGGCTCTTCGTCCTGGTCGACCTGCATCAGGACGCCTACTCCAAGGAGATCGGCGAGGACGGCGCGCCGCTGTGGGCCATCTCGCCGCCCCCCACCACGCTCCTCGGCGGCCCGCTGGGCGACCTCGACGCGCGCCGCCTCTCGCAGCAGGTGAGCGACGCGTTCACCACGTTCTTCGGCCCCTCGGCGGACGGCGTGCGCCTCCGCGGGCGCTTCGCGGCGATGCTGTCGTTCGTGGCCAAGCGCTACGCCGCGAGCGTCGCCGTCATCGGCTTCGAGATCTACAACGAGCCGCTGGCCGGCGACTCCGATCTGCTCGCCTTCGACCACCAGATGATCGACGCCATCCACGTCGCGGCGCCGCGGAAGCTCGTCTTCTTCGAGCCGTCGGCCACGCGCAACCTGCTCGATCAGGCCACCATCGGCGCCGCCTCGCTCGGCATCGGAACCGTCTACGCCCCGCACGTGTACACGCTGGCCTTCCGCGGGACCGACGAGCAGAAGAACGGCCTCACCAAGGAGACGCTGCGCCCCTCCAACGCGCGCGCCCGCGAGGAGGCCGACGGCTTCGCCGCGCCGATGGTGGTGACCGAGTTCGGCTTCAGCCCCGCCGCGCCGAACTTCGCGAGCTACGTCGAGTGGCAATCCGAGCTCCAGGACGAGCAGCTCGCGAGCGGCTTCCTCTGGCTGTGGAAGGAAGACTCACAGGGGGGCTGGGGGTTCTTCGACTTCGCCGCGGACGGCACCACGTCCGAGCGCGCCGCGGTCGTCCAGGCCGTCACGCGCGTGCGCCTCGAGAAGGCGCCGGGACGCCTGGTCAGCGTCGGCTACGATCCGTCCGCGCGGCGCTTCGAGGCGCGTTACGTGTCCGACGCCGCGGGGACCGGGAACCCGTCGGCGCGCGTCTTCGTGGGCGACGCGCTCGGCGCCGGCGTCGCTGCGCACGCTACCTGCGACGGCCACGACGCCCTCGGCATCCCCGGGCCGGCGCCCGGCACGCTCGACGTCGTGTGCGGCGGCGCGGGATCGCACACGCTGGTCGTCAGCCGGTAGAGCCCGCGCCTCGCTCGTAGCGCACCGCACGTCGTGCCGCGCCGGTGCACGGCCACGCGTACGCGACCTCGTCCGCGCGCGTGAGGCCCGTCACCTCGGGCGCATCCTCGCGCGCGAGGAGCGCCCACACGCTGCCGCCCGGTCGCACCATTCGCGCCCCGAGCGCGAGCCAGGCCGGCGGCGGGAGCGTGGCCCGCGAGATGGCGTGATCCCATGCCCCGGGGCTCGCGGCGGCAGCCTCCTCGCCGCGAAGGCGCTCGAGGCGCACGTCTCCCCTCCGCAGCGTACCGATCACGGTGCGCAGGAACGCGACGCGCTTGGTCAGAGGCTCGATGAGCGTCACCGCGAGATCTGGCCGCACCAGCGCGAGCGGCAGGCCGGGCGCCCCCGCGCCGCTCCCCACGTCGACGACGCGCGCGCCGTGCGGGATGCGCGCCGCCAGGACCATCGCGTCGGCGAGCATCAGGTCGACGAGCTCCTCGGGCGTGCGCGCCGCGGTGAGGTCCATGCGCGCGTTCCACTCCACGAGGAGCGTGATCCACGTCGCGACGTGCGCGCGCGCGCCGGGATCGATGGGGACCTCGACGACCCCGCCGCCTGAGGTCGACGGTGTGCGCGCAGCGCCCTCCGCGTCGTCCGGCGAGGCGTTGCGGGCGGCGCTGGCGGCGCCTGCGGTGAAGGTCGCGAGCGCGCGGTCGATGTGCGCGTTCAGTGCGTCCGGCGAAAGGGGAGAAAGCGATCGGGCCATGTTGTCGCGCCGATGGATACCGCGGATACTCTCGAATCTTTCGATGATTTCACCCGTCAGCCTCGCCCCGCCTCCCGCGAATGTCGATCTTTCTCCGCTCGCCGCGATGGTCGCGCAGCTCGGGTCGGACGGTCGAGCGGGGGACGCGCGAGACGGCGCGAGAGGCTCGAGCGCGCCGCTGCAGTGCGTCGCCATGACCGGCGGGGCGTCGACGCGCCGCTACTTCCGCGTCGCCCTCCCGGGCGGGGGCACAGCGGTGGCGATGTTCGTCCCCGAAGGGGGGCGCCCCGAGGAGGTGCAGAAGCTCACGAGCGGCCTCCGCTGGCCGTTCCTGGAGGTGCGCGAGCTCCTCGCGGAGCGCGGCGTCGACGTCCCCGCCATCCTGGCCGAGGACTGCGCGCGAGGGTGGGTCATCCTGGAGGACCTCGGCGACGACACCCTCGCCAACTACCTCCTGAAGAACCCTGGCGACAAGCGTGTACTCTACACGCGCGCGGTGGAGGACCTGGCGCGCGCGCAGGTGTCCTTGGCGTCGCTCCCGCCCGAGAGCGTCATCGCCAGCCGCGCCTTCGACGAGGAGCTCCTGCGCTGGGAGATCGATCATTTCCGCGAGTGGGCCCTCGACGCCCGCGGCCACGCGCTCTCCGCCGCCGACCGCACGGCCTTCGACGGTATCGCAGATCGACTCGCGCGCCGCATCTCCGGCTGGAAGCGTGGCTTCACGCACCGGGACTACCAGTCGCGGAACCTGATGGTGCGCCCCAGCGGCAAGATCGCGTGGATCGACTTCCAGGACGCGCTACTGGGGCCGCGCGTCTACGACCTCGTGGCCCTGCTCAACGACAGCTACCAGGAGTTCGACACCGCCTTCGTGCGCGCACGCCTGGACGAGTTCGCCGCCGGCGCCGGGTACGACGCGGAGGAGCGCTCGTCGCTCGCGCGCGAGTTCGACTACGTCACCGTCCAGCGGAAGCTCAAGGACGCAGGGCGCTTCGTCTTCATCGACCGCGTGAAGAAGAATCCAGGCTTCCTCCGGTCCATCCCCGCCTCGCTCCGCTACGTGCGCGAGGCCCTGGCCCGGCGCCCCGACCTCGCGGAGCTCCGGGGGGTGCTGGCGAGGCACGTGCCGGAGCTGGGGTGAGCAGGAGAGGGCGTCCGGGGCGGGGGTCGGGGTCGGGATTGGGATTGCCCCCTGACGCCACTGTCCGTACAGTGTACGGCATGACCGCCCGAGCCCGAGCCGACGAGCGCGTGGATCTGAGGGCGCCCGCCGCGCGCAAGGCGAAGTGGCAACGGGCGGCGGAGCGGGAAGGAACTTCGCTGTCGGAATGGGCGAGGCGCCGCCTCGACGAGGTCGCCGACGAAGAGCTCGGGACCGATGAGCCTGCGCCTCCGTCAGCCGGAGCCATTCGCGAGGCACTCGCAGTGGCTGGCGCGCTGAGACGCAGGGGCCTTCGCGCGCGGGTTCACGCAGCGCGGGAGACCACGTGGACCGCGGAGTGACGATCGCGGACACGGACGTCCTGATCGATTTCCTCGAGAGCGAGGGCGCACACAGGCAGGTTGCAAGCCTCCTCAGGGCAGGCTGCCTGGCCACGACCGCCGTGACGGTCTTCGAGATCTGGCGAGGCCTGGAGTCCGAGGAGGAGCGCGACCTCGCCCGGCGTGCTTTCCGCGGGGTCCGCGTCTACGCGGTCACCGACGCCGCCGCGAGAATGGCCGCGAAGGTTCATCAGAGCCTCCGGGCGAATCAGATTGGCGAGCGCGACACCTTGATCGCGGGGGTCTGCCTCACCATCGGGCGGCCGCTCCTGACCGCGAACGTCCGGCACTTCAGGAGGGTTCCGGAGCTGGAGGTCGTCCAAGCGCGGTGAGGGCTGCGCTGCTTCGGTACGGCGGTGCCGTCCCCGATCCTTGGGGCGCCGCTCCGAGCGTCTTCGGGGCGAGCACGCGTCGCCGCGCATTGCCGCGAAGACAGCCGACTCCGGCAAGGTGCCGCGGTGCTTCTTCCCCGCCTACCGCCTTCCCGCCTCGTCGCCCCCCACCCCCAGATACGTCCGCAATTGTTCCGCGTCGAAGCGTTCCTGGGCTTCTGGGTCCGGGGCCGCCAGCGACACCAGGATGGCGGCCGCGAACGCCGCGGGCATCGACACGATGCACGGGTTCGCGAGGCCGACCAGCGGCTGGGCGTGCCCCAGGATGCGGACCCAGACCGCCTCGCCTCCGACGATCATGCCGACCGAGAGCGCGGTACCGGTCGCGATGGACGCCACCGCCCCGGCGGTGGAGAAGCGGCGCCAGACGATGGAGAGGAGCAGGGCGGGAAAGTTGGCGCTGGCGGCGATGGCGAAGGCGAGGCCGACCAGGAAGGCCACGTTCTGACCGCGGAAGAGCACGCTGAGCCCCACCGCCAGGGCCGAGAACGCAGTCGCCGCGAGCTGTCCGACGCGCTGCTGGCTCTCCTGAGGGGCGCGCCCCGCGCGCAGCACGCCCAGGTACACGTCGTGCGAGACCGCGGACGCGGCCGCCTGGGTGAGCCCGGCCACCACCGCGAGGATGGTGGCGAACGCGACGGCTGCGATGAAGCCCAGCAGTGGCGCTCCGCCCAGGTGCAGCGCCAGGAGCGGGGCCGCCATGTTGCCGCCCGGATCGACCGCCAGGATGGCCGCGCGGCCACCGGGTACGAACACCGCTGCGCCGAACCCGACCGCCGGGATGACGAGGTAGAAGCTGCCGATGAGCCCGGTGGCCCAGAGCGCGCTCGTCCTCGCAGCCTTGGCGTCGGTGAGGGTGTAGAAGCGCAGGAGGATGTGGGGAAGTCCCAGGAGCCCCATGCCCAGCGCGAGCCCGAGGGAGATCGCATCGAGGGGGTTCCGCGCCAGCGCGCCGGGGGCGAGCGCAGCCGTGCCGTACCGGGCCGCGACCCGCGTGTAGAGCTCGAGCGGCGGGCCCACCTGGAGGAGCACCAGAAGCCCGAGCAGCGCGACACCTGCGAGGAGCAGCACCGCCTTCGTGATCTGGACCCAGGTGGTGGCGAGCGCGCCTCCCACCAGCACGTAGAGCAGCATCGCGCCGCCCACCAGGAGCTCCGCCCAGGCGTAGGGCGTTCCGGTCATGAGGTGGACGAGGTCGCCCGCCGCCACGAGCTGGCCCACCGCGTAGAAGAGCAGGGTGGCGACGCCACCCACCGCCGAGGCGATGCGGACGGGCGCGCGCCGCAGCCGGTAGGCGACGACGTCGGCGACGGTGAACTTGCCCAGGTTCCGGAGCGGCTCGGCGAGGAGCAGCATGAGCGCCGGCCAGCCGGCGAGGAATCCGGTCGCGTAGAGGATGCCGTCGTAGCCCTCCGACGCGACGAGGCCGGCGATGCCGAGGAAGCTCGCCGCGCTCATGTAGTCGCCAGCGAGCGCGAGCCCGACCCGGCCTGGGCCGACGCTCCGCCCCGGCGTGTAGAAGGCGAGCGTGGTGGAGGCCTTCTTGCCCGTCCACCAGGTGACGCCCAGCGCGAGCGCGATGACGCCGAAGAAGACCGAAAGTGCGACGCCGTCGCGAGCGGGCACCGCAGCGCCTTCGGCCGCGCTCGCCGCGGCGGGGACGAGGGCGGACAGGAGGGGGAGCGCGAGCGTGCCGGCGAGCATGCGTCCCTACCCGCGCCACCGGGAGCGGAGCGCGCTCACCTCGCGGTCGTGCGCGCCGTTCGCCCAGGAGACGTACCCCGCGGTGAGCAGGTAGGCCGCCCCGATGACCGCGATGGAGAGCGCGACGCCCAGGGTGAGCGCGCCGGCGAAGGGCCGGGCGAGCAGCACCGGTGCGAAGGCCACCAGCAGCACGAACCCGAAGTAGGCGACGGAGAGGAGCGCGAGGAGGCCGAGCGCCACGGTCCACCGGCGGGCGACGAGCCGCCGGAACTCGGGAGAGCGCACCAGTTCGTGTGATCTCGCCGCGGTGCGTGAGGCCCTGGGCTCGTCCATGCCTCCTCCATGACGGGCGAGCACCGCCCGGCACCCACGGTACATCACTTTCGGAAGGGCCACCTCCCTGCGGGCCGGACCGCCCGTGCTATCGTCTCCGGCCCCCGGTCGACAAAACATGAAGCTCGCGCTCTTCGCGGACATCCACGCCAACCTCGAGGCGCTCACCGCCTGCCTGGCGCACGCCAAGGGGCAGGGCGCGGACCATCAGGCCTTCCTGGGCGACCTCGTCGGCTACGGCGCGGACCCGGTCGCGGTGCTCCGCATCGTCAGCGCCCGCGTGGAGGCTGGAGCGCTGGCGGTGCGCGGGAACCACGACGAGGCGGCGCTGGAGCCCGGTCCGGAGACCATGAACCGCGCCGCGTCCAAGGCCATCGCCTGGACGCGCGACGCCCTCCCCGAGGACTTGCGCGCATTCCTGGCCGGCCTGCCGCTGGTCGAGCGACTCGGCACCATGCTCTTCGTGCACGCCAGCGCCGATCGGCCGGAGGCCTGGACGTACGTCTACGACGCGGCGGAGGCGGCGCGCAGCGTCGCCGCGTCCGACGCGAGCTACGTCTTCTGCGGCCACGTGCACGAGCCGATGCTCTACTACACCGCCGCCGGTGGTCGCCTGCTGCCCTTCCAGCCGGTGCCCGGGGTGGCCATCCCCGTTCCCTCGCGCAAGAGGTGGCTCGCCATCCCCGGCTCCGTCGGCCAGCCGCGCGGCGGCGATCCCGCGGCGCGCTACGCCATCGTCGACGTGGCGCGGGCGACGCTCACCTTCCATCGCATTCCCTACGATTGGCGGGCGGCCGCCGAGAAGGTGCGAGCCGCGGGATTGCCGGAGAGCCTCGCCCAGCGACTCGAGGGGGGGAAGTAGGGGTGCCGGGGCTCGGGCCGGGCGACGAGGTGGACGGCTTCCGGGTGGAGGAACGTCTGCACGCCGGGGGCATGGGCGTCATCTATGCAGTCTCCGGCGGCGAGTCCGGCTTCCCCCTCCTCATGAAGGTGCCGCGCCTCGGCGCTGGCGAACCGGCCGAGAGCGTCATCACCTTCGAGGTCGAGGCCATGGTCCTCGCTTCCCTCAAGGGGAGCCACGTGCCGCGTTTCGTGGCGGCGGGGGACCTCGCTGCGCAGCCGTACCTCGTCATGGAGCGGGTGGAGGGGCGCCCGCTCTCGGACTGGGCGGAGCGGAGCCCGCTGCCGGTGCCGGAGGTGGCCCAGCGCGGGGCGGCGCTCGCGCTCGCCCTGCACGACCTGCACCTCCAGGAGGCAATCCACCTCGACGTGAAGCCGTCCAACGCGCTGGTGCGCCCCGACGGCGAGGTGGTGCTCATCGACTTCGGCCTCGCCCACCACGCCCACTACCCGGACCTCCTGGCGGAGGAGATCCGGCACCCGGTGGGCTCGGCTCCCTACATGTCCCCGGAGCAGGTGCTGGGGGTGCGCAGCGATCCGCGCAGCGACATCTTCGCGCTGGGGGCCGTGCTCTATCAGCTCTCGACCGGAAAGCTGCCGTTCGGCTCGCCGACCTCGCCTGCGGGGCTGCGCAAGCGGCTCTACCGCGACCCGATCCCTCCCCGCACGCTCGAACCTTCCGTCCCCCCCTGGCTGCAGGAGATCATCCTGCGCTGCCTAGAGCCGGATCCCGAACGCCGCTATCCTTCGGCGGCGCAGGTGGCGTTCGATCTCGTCCACCCCGACGGCGTCGCGCTCACCGAGCGCAGCACCCGGCGGCGGCGCAATGCCGGCCTTCGCGAGCTGCTCCTCTGGATCCGCGCCGCCGGGTTCGAGCCCAAGGCCGCGCTCAAGCCCTCCGCGCGCCTCTCCGGGGCCACCATCATCCTCGCCGCCATCGCCACCACGCACGCCAACGAGGGCCAGGCGGAGGCGCTGCGCGAGACGGTGAAGCGGCTGCTCGCCACCGACGACGAGACGCGCCTCGCCTGCGTCACCGTCATCCGCAACGCGCCGGAGCTGGGCGGGTCCTCCGAGGAAGAAACGGCGACGAGCCAGCGCATCCAGCACATGGTGCTCCTGCGCCACTGGGCGGAGCCGCTCGCGCTGCGCCAGGGCCGGGTGTCCTTCCACGCGGTGGAGTCGAGCGATCCTGCCGAAGCTCTCCTCGAGTACGCCCGGGCGAACGGCGTCGATCACATCGTGATCGGCGGACCGCCGCCCGACATGCCGCTGAAGGGCATTCTGGGGACGGTCTCGACCAAGGTCGCGGTGGAGGCGCCCTGCACCGTGACGATGGTGCGCCCCCGCGCGAAAGCCTGATGGTGACGCGGCTGGGATGAGGCGGCCCCGCCTGCGAAACGAGAAAGGCCCCTCGCGCCGCGGTTGGCGCGAGGGGCCTCGAAAGCCACCGGGATTGCCGGAGCGGCGCTACCCTTCGTGGCTCAGGTCGCGATCCTTCGTCTCGGGCATGAAGAGGACGCCGATGACGAAGGTGCCCGCGGCGACCACGATGGGGTACCAGAGACCGTAGTAGATGTCGCCGGTGGCGGCCACCATGGCGAAGGCGATGGTGGGCAGGAACCCGCCGAACCAGCCGTTGCCGATGTGGTACGGCAGGGACATCGAGGTGTAGCGGATGCGGGCGGGGAACAGCTCGACGAGCCAGGCCGCCATGGGCGCGTACACCATCGTGACGTAGATGACGAGCAGCCAGAGCAAGAGGATGACGGCGACGTAGTTCACCCTGCTCATGTCAGCCTTCGCCGGATACCCGGCCGCCTTGACCAACTCGCCGGCCTGCTTCTCGAAAGCAGCGCTCTTCGCCTTGAACTCCGCGGCCGGCATCGACGATCCGCTGAAGCTGGGGATGACGGTGCTGCCGATGCGGACGGAGGCGACCGTGCCCGCCGGCGCCGATTCGTTGGAGTACGCCACCGAGCGCTTCGCCAGGAACGTCTTGGCGATGTCGCAGGAGCTCGTGAACTTGGCCTTGCCGACCGGGTCGAACTGGAAGCTGCAGTTCTTGGGGTCGGCCACCACCGTGACGGGATTGGTCGCCTGGGCGTTCGCGAGAGCGGGGTTCGCGTAGCGGGTGATGCCCTTGAAGATAGGGAAGAGCGTCAGAGCGCCGAGGAGGCACCCCGCCATGATGATGCGCTTGCGGCCGATCCGGTCGGACAGGATGCCGAAGAGGATGAAGAAGGGCGTCCCGAGGGCGAGGGAGCCGGCGATGAGGAGGTTCGCGGTCTGGGGCTCGATCTTGAGCGTCTGAAGGAGGAAGAAGAGCGCGTAGAATTGGCCCGTGTACCAGATGACCGCCTGCCCGGCGACGCCACCGAAGAGCACGAGCAGCACGATCTTGAGGTTGCCCCAGCGCAGGAAGGACTCGGTGAGGGGCGCCTTCGAAGATTTGCCCTCCGCCTTCATGCGCTTGAACACCGGCGACTCGTTGAGCTGAAGCCGGATGTAGACCGACACCGCCAGCAGGAGGACGGAGAGCAGGAACGGGATGCGCCAGCCCCAGCTCTCGAAGGCCTCGGTGCCCAGCGCGGTCCGGGTCGTGAGGATCACGAGGAGCGAGATGAAGAGCCCCAGCGTGGCGGTGGTCTGGATCCAGCTCGTGAACTCGCCGCGGCGGCCGGGCGGCGCGTGCTCGGCGACGTAGGTGGCGGCGCCGCCATACTCGCCGCCGAGCGCGAGGCCCTGCAAGAGGCGCATGCCGATGAGGATAATGGGGGCCGCGACGCCGATGGTGGCGTGCGAGGGGAGCATGCCCACCACCGCGGTGGAGCCGCCCATGATGAGGATGGTGATGAGGAAGGTGTGCTTGCGGCCGATCATGTCGCCGAGCCGGCCGAACACGAGCGCGCCGAAGGGCCGGACCGCGAACCCTGCGGCGAAGGCGAGGAGCGCGAAGATGAACGAGGTGGTCTCGTTCACGGCCGCGAAGAACTGCTTGCTGATGATCGCCGCGAGCGATCCGTAGAGATAGAAGTCGTACCACTCGAAAACGGTGCCGAGCGAGGAGGCGAAGATGACTTTCTTCTCCTCGGCCGTGATCGCTGCGCGTGGCGCGGGCGACCCCAATTTCGGGGTCGCTGCTGTCGTGGCCATGGTTCTTCCTCCGGACCAGGTGGCGTGCGGGACGGCAATGGACAAATGCGGCGGAGCCACTTGGTACTCTCAGATCGGGGAGCGATGCGAGGACCCTTTTGGCTCCCCTCGCTTGACTTGTGGTCAATCCCGATTACGCTGCGCGTCAATGACCGGTTGCGTCAAGCCGGGCCGGACGCCCCAGACGGAACGTCAGGAGCGTGATCGCGAGGAGCGCTCCCTCGACGGCGGCAGCGCCGCCGAAGAGCGGTCCAACGCCTCCCCACCGGTCATACCCGAGCCCTGACAGCCGGTAACCCAGGGCGTTCCCGCCCCCGAACACCACTGCCGCATAGAGCGCCTGACCTGTGGCCCGGAGGGGTGCGGGCACCAGCGCCGACAGCGCGCGGACGCTCGCGCCCCAGAAGACGCCGAACGTGAGCCCGTGGAAGAGCTGGAGGAGGACGATGGCCATCGCGCCGCTCGCGCGAGAGAGAAGCCACCATCGAGCGGTGCTCCCCGCAAAGGCCAGCGCGAAGAGCGCGCGCGTGCCAACCGCGCGCGCGAGCCGCGGAAAGGCGAGGAGGGCCAGCACCTCCGCGCCCACCCCCGCGGTCATGGAGAGGCCTGTCACCGACGCAGGCAGCCCGCTGTCGCGCACGAACACGCCGAAGAGCAGGTGGTACGGCGCGCAGGCCGCCCAGTGCACGGCGCACGCGCCGAGGAGCGGGAGAAGTTGCCGGTCCCGCAGGAGGTCGAGCGCCTCCCGGAGCCGCGGCCTGGCTGGGGCGACGGGTGCGGAGGGGACATCGCGTGCCGCGACCGCGTACCCGACGGCGCAGGCGGCCATCGCGAGGGGAACGAGCAGGTCCCCCGGACGGTCGCCGCGGAGGGCGAGCGCGATACCGAGCGATTGCGCGAGCGCGATGAACCCCAGCGAGCCGAAGACCCGGATGGCGGCGTACGAGAGCCCCGGACGGTCCTTCAGCCACTCGATGCAGATCGAATCGGCGAGCGGCACCACCGCGCTGGCGGCGAGCGCCTGTGCGAGGAGCACCCCCGCCACCGCGAGCGGCGTGCGAGAGAAGGGCAGGGCCAGTGCAGCCGCCGCCGAGAGGGCGGTTGCGAGCCGGAGCGCACGCGCCGGGGCGCGCAGCCGATCGGCGAGGCTGGCCCAGGCAAGCGCCACCGGGCCGGTGACCACGGGCCCCAGCGACTGGACGAGGCCGATCTGATCTCCCGTGAAACCGACGCCGCGAAGGTAGGGCGCGAAGTAGGGCAGGTTCGCGCCCACCGCGCCGTAGTAGAGGAAATACAGGACGCGCAGGCGGGTCGCGGGCTGCATGTTCGGCGTGGGTCGTACCACGGCTTCGGGGCGGCAGCCGTCCCGCGCCGCGGGCGCGCGCGCTCGGGCGGGTTACATCACGCGCCCATGCGACCCGAACACGAGAGCGCGCTCGCGGAGGTGCGCGTCCTCACCCGCCAGGGTGGGCTGCGCGACGGGGTCCTGGCCGGCGCTGCCGCAGTCCTGCAGCGGCTGCCGCGCTACACCGGCGTGTACCTCTACGCTCTCGAAGGCGACGAGCTCGTCCTGCGCGCGCACGCTGGCCGTGACACGCAGCACCTGCGCATCCCGGTGGGCCAGGGGCTGTGCGGGCTTTCGGCGCGCACCAAGGGGGTGGTGGTGGTGGACGACGTCACGGCCGACGCGCGCTACCTCGCCTGCAACGTCGAGACGCGCTCCGAGATCGTGCAGCCCGTCCTGCGCGGCGACCTGTACCTGGCCCAGATCGACGTGGACTCGGACGAGCCCGGCGCGTTCGGGAGGGAGGACCGGGCCTTCCTCGCCCAGGTGGCCCTGGAGCTCGAGGGGCTGTTCCGTTGAGCGCGAGCGCGAGCGCGGCCGGGATGGTGCTCTGCGCCGGCCTCGGCACGCGCCTGCGCCCACTCACCGACCTCCTCCCCAAGCCCGCCGTGCCGCTCTGTGGGCTTCCGCTGGTGCGCTATGCGCTCGCGCTCCTCGCCGGGGCGGGAGTCGGCCGCGCGCTGGTCAACGTGCATCACCTGCCCGACGCCATGGACGCCTCGGCCCGGGCGTCGGCGCAGGCGCTCGGCCTCGAGCTCGCGGTGGCGCGCGAGCCGGTCATCACCGGGACGGGCGGCGCCCTGCGAGCGGCGCGCGAGGCGCTCGCGGGCGCGAGCGCGATCGTCGTGATGAACGGCGACATCCTGTTCGACCTCGACGTGGGGGAAGCGCTGGCGGCGCATCGCGCGTCGGGCGCGCTCGCCACCATGGTGCTCATGCGGATGCCCGACGGGGCCCGGTACGCCGCCGTGGAGACGGACCCCTCGGGAGCCGTGCGGCGCATCGCGGGGCGCTTCGGCCCAGGTGGGGCAACGCTCCATCCCTGGCACTTCACCGGCGTTCATGTCGTCTCCTCCGCGCTCCTCGAGCACATCCCCGACAGCCCGCTCGAGCTCGACGTGAACAGGCACGTCTACCCTCCGCTCATGGCGAGCGGGCTGGTTCGGGGCCACGTGGTGAACGGCGGCTGGAGCGATCTTGGCACGCCGGCGGACTACCTCGCGGCGAACCGCGACGTGCTCGCGGGGCGGGTGAAGCTGGGGAGGTTTCCCGGAGCGAGCCCGTTCGCCGGGCTGGTGGAGCACCTCCCGGGAGCGTGGGTCGCGGAGGATGCGGAGGTCGCCGGGGAGGGGGGCCTGCGTGGCCCGTGCATCGTGCGCGCGGGGGCGCGGGTGGGGGCGGGAGCGGTGGTTGGACCGGGCGCGGTGGTGGGCGAGCGCTGCACGGTGTCGGCGGGGGCGCGGGTGGAGAACGCGGTCCTGTGGGACGAGACGGAGCTCGCGCGCGGGGAAGCGGTCGTGGGCGCGATCGCCGCCGGCGGGCTTCGGGTGGGGGCGGGGTAGGGTCGCGGTCGAGGTCGAGGTCGGAGTCGCGGTCGCGGTCAGGGTCGCGGTCGAGGTCGGGGTCGCGGTCGAGGTCGAGGTCGGGGTCGGGGTCGCGGTCGGGTTCGGCGTCGGGGTCGCCCGCTCCTATGGCATCACGATCTTCACCGCGGGCCCCGTCCGGATGCGCGCCTGTTCTCGCGCCTGGTACAGGTCGCCATCGAGCGTGATGCGCACCGCTCCTTCCAGGAGAAGGTCGCGGGTGACCGCGTCCACGGCCAGCGATCTCTTCCACGGGCGGCCGAAGAAGATGCGCGGCAGCCGCGCCGCCACCTGCAGGGTCGTGCCGGTCACGCCCACGGCGTGGAAGAACCCCGGCTGCTCATCGCAGCGCGCGAGCGGCGCGAAGCCGAAGCCGATCTCCGGCACGGCGCCGGCGAGCACCGCCAGGTACGGCGCGTCCGGCCACTCGTCGCCGTCTGCCGTCACCCGCAGCCTCTCCCGCGTCGTGAGCGCCGTGGCGAAGCGCCCGCGCACGAGCGCCGAGCCGATCGCGCGGGCGAGCAGGGCGGCCGCGGTCGATGGCGTGGGCCGGCCGGTCCGGTAGTACGCGTCGAGGAAGGTGACGACCATCCCCGTGCCGAAGATGAAGCCCAGCAGCGGCGCGCCTCCGTCGAGCTCCACCGAGAGCAGATCCCGCTCGGCCGTGCGGAGCGGCACGCCGGACCGCCTCCGCTCCAGGATGGCACGCAGGATCGACTCCGGCCCGCCGTGAAGGCCGTGCGCGTCCGCGACGGTGTTCATCGAGCCGCCGCGCAGGAGCGCCACCGCCGGCAGCGGCCCTCCCGCCGCGGCCCGCGCGAAGGCGGTCAGGACGATGTGCGCGGTGCCGTCCCCCCCGTTGATCCCCAGCACGTCCACGTCGCGTGCCCGGAAGCGGCGCACCACCTCCGCCAGCTCCTCGTGCGTGGAGGCGTCCGCCACCTCGCCGTCGTCGCGCAGCAGGACCCGAAGCCGGCGCGCCGTTCCCGGCGCGCGCTGGTTGCGCCGCGAGCGGGGGTTGTTCACGATGCCGATGCCGGCCATGGCCGCGGAATGTGGGCCCCCGGGTCCTCCGGGGTCAACGCCAAAGCGCCGGCTTGTGATCGCGCCTTGCACGGCGGGTGATTAGGAGTACGGCGAAGATGAGCCTCCTCAGGAGACCGGGCGAGCTCGCCGAGGTGCCGCTCGCGGCCATCCTCCTGGAGGCGCTCCACGAGCGCGCGACGGGCGTGCTCACGATCGAGCACGCAGGCGCGATCTCCCGCGTCTACCTGTGCGAAGGGCTCACGATCGCGGCCCAGTCGTCCTCAGCGTTCCTCCCGCTTGGCCGCGCGCTGCTGGACGCGGGCCTCATCGACATGGCGGCGCTGACCGGCAGCCTGGAGGAGCTGGCGCGCACAGGCAGGCCTCAAGGCCTGATCCTGGTGGAGCAGGGGGCCGTCACCGCGCGGCAGGTGGAGGAGGCGCTGGCAGAGCAACAGGAGCGCTATCTGATGCACGTGGTGGCCCTCGCGCGCGGGACCTTCCGCTTCGACGGAGCGCTGCCGCTTCCGGCCTGGACGGCGGAGCTCCGCGCTCCGCCGCTGCGCGCCATCGTGCTCGCGCTGGAGACGCCCCAGGCCTTGTCGCTGGTCGTGGCCGCGCTCCAGCCCGTCGCAGGCGACGCGGTCGGGCTCACGGCTCGCTACGTGGAGGCGAGCACTTCGTTCGGCTGGAGCCCGGCCGAGGCGGCGCTGGTTGCCAGGATGCAGGATGGAGCCTCCCTGGACGCGCTCCTGGCTGGGCCCGAGCTCGCGCCCGAGCGCGCACGGGCAGTCGTGGCCGCGCTCCTGCTCCTCGACTTCGCCGCTGCGCGACCGCGGACCTCAGGGAGCGTGGCGACGGAGCCCCCGCTCCTGCTCGCTCCTGCCTCGTCCGCTCCGGAGCGCCCGCCCCCGCTGCCGCCCCCCAGGCCGGCAGCGCCCCCCCACCCCCTCCGCCGGAGCGATCCCGAGGAGGCCCGCCTCCGGCGCCGGCGCCTCCTCGCGACAGGGATGCGGAACACGGGCGTGGGGCCCCTCGCCGCTCGAGCCTCGCCTCCTCCCGGGCGGCCGCCCGGCCCGGAGCTCGAGCCCGCCCGGCCCGTACCCGCCGCGGTCCCCCCGAGCGCGCCAGCGCCGGACGATGCCGAGCTGGAAGCGCGGCGCGCCTACGCGGCCGCCGCCCCGCGCGCCCGCTCGGAGGACTTCTTCGAGCGGCTCGGGCTCGACCGCTCTGCCTCGCGCGAGGCGGCGAAGGCCGCCTACTTCAAGCTCGCGAAGACGTTGCACCCCGACCGCTTCGCGTCGCCCGCGCTGGCCGACCTGGCCCCCGGCGCGCGCGAGCTCTTCGCCGCGCTCAACGAAGCCTACGAGGTCCTCTCCGACGACCTTCGCAGGGGCGAATACCTCCTCCGGCAGGGCGCGGAGGCGAAGGCGGGCGCGCGCGCGTCGGAGGAGCTCGAGCGGGCCGAGGCGTGCCTGCGCACGGGCGACCTCGCGCGGGCCCGCCGCCACTGCGAGGCCGCCCTTCGCGCCGATCCGCGCCCGGAGGTGCAGGCGGCGCTCGCGTGGGTGCTCGCCGCCGATCCGCGCACCTCCGACCGGCGGCGGGCCCGGGAGCTTGCCTCCGCGGCCTTGAAAGCCGGCCCCAACGATCGAGCCCGTGCCGTGCTGGCTCAGCTCGCCCGTGACGAGGGCGGCGAGGATCCGCTGCGTGGACGGCGCGAGCCTTGACCCGCACCGCGATCCGGGGTGACGATCCGGCGGTCGGTCCCTCTCCCGAAAGGCGCCTTGGCGACGAAGCTGCTCCTCGTGGACGGTGACGCCCCGGCGCTGCGCGCCACCGAGCTCGTGCTGCAGCGGGCCGGTTACACCGTTGCGACCGCCAAGGACGGCGCGGAGGCGCTGAAGTGCTGCCGGGAGCTGCGGCCCAGGCTGGTCATCGCCGAGGCCACCTTGCCCGGCGGTGGCGGGCTCGAGCTGCGGCAGGGCATCCAGGCCGACGAGGGGCTCGCCGGGACGCGGCTCCTCCTGCTCACCAGCGCCGTCGCACCGGCGATCCGGGCGCGCGCCGTGGAGCTCGGCGTGCCCGTCCTCGACAGGGAAGGCTCCCCGGAGGAGCTCGTCGCGCGCGTGAGGGAGCTCTTGCAGGAGGGGGAGGGCCATGGCCCCGAGCGCGCCGGCCCTGCTGGCGGTCCAGAGTGGGCTGGGCTGTCGCGCATGCTCCCGCCTGGCGACACCGTCGTCGGGATCGATTACGCGCTGCTTGCGGAGCGGCTCGCCGAGATCCCCGACGACGACGACGCGGTGCTGAAGCTCATCGACGGGCGGAGATCGCTCGGGGCGATCCTCGAGAGGAGCGGTGGCGCCGATGGCGAAGCCGGGCGCGTCCTGGCCCGCCTCTTCCAGGAGGGGCTCATCCGGCCGGTGGCGAAGGATGATGCACCGCCGGCCCCCGCGCCGGACATCGAGGCGCCGGCGTGGTTCGGCGCTCCCTCCGTCGGAGCCCTTCCGCCGCCGTTGCCGATCCCGCCCGCGATCGGCGAGCCGGAGCCGGAGCCGGCCGCCGGACCGCGCATCGTGCGCTTCCCGCCCCCGGCGCGCTCTCGCCGCCCGGCGATGGCGTCCGCCGAGCTCCGGTCGGCGCTCGCCGCGGTGGAGCAAGCGGCCGACGCGAACGCCGCGCGGCGCGCCGAGGAGCGGCGAGGCGCTGCCGAGGTCCGCGCGCGCGCTGCCCGGCCGCGCTCGCGGCGCTCCCTCCTCCTGCTGTTGGCCGTCCCAGCGCTCGCCGTCGTGGGCTGGAGGGCCCTCGGCCCCCGCGGCGCACCCGATCCCGAGCCGGCCGGCGCCGCTCCTGCGGGCGAGGACGCGTACCTCGCCGCGCTCGCGTCCGCGCAGCGCCACCAGGGGGCGGGCGCGTACGACAGCGCGGCCGCCGCCTACCGTCGAGCGCTCTCCGTCCACGAGACGAGCACCGCCTTCGCCGGCCTCGGGCGCGCCCTGCTGGCGGGCGGCCAGCCCGAGCCGGCGCTGGAGGCGCTTCGCCGCGCGGTCGAAGTCGACGCCCGCAACGGCGACGCCTGGATGGCCCTCGCCGAGCTCCAGCTCGCGCGAGGCCGCAGCGGTGAGGCGCGCGGCGCGTACGAGCGCTGCCTCGCGGCCGATCCGCAGGGCGCGCGCGCGGAGGACGCGCGGGCGGCGCTCGCACATCTTAAGTAGCCTCCGTGCTGGTCCTCGGGATCGAGACGTCGTGCGACGAGACCGCAGCCGCCGTGGTGCAGGACGGGCGGCGGGCGCTCTCGGACGTGGTGGCGACGCAGATCGAGCTTCACCGCAAGTGGGGCGGCGTCGTGCCCGAGCTCGCCAGCCGCAACCACGTCATGCAGGTGCTGCCGGTGGTGGACGAGGCGCTCGCCCGGGCAGGCATTCGCCCTCCGGAGCTCTACGGTCTCGCGGTCACCAGCGGGCCGGGCCTGGTGGGAGCGCTGCTCGTGGGGGTGCAGGTGGCGAAGGCGCTCGCGCTCGCATGGGACAAGCCGCTCGCGCGGGTGAACCACCTCGAGGGTCACCTCCTCGCCACCTTCCTCGCCGAGGACGCGCCCGCCTTTCCGTTCCTGGGACTGGTCGTCTCGGGTGGGCACACGTCCCTCTACGCGGCCGAGGCGCCCGGCCGGTATCGCCTTCTCGGCGCCACGCGCGACGACGCGGCCGGGGAGGCGTTCGACAAGGGTGCCAAGCTGCTCGGGCTGCCCTATCCCGGCGGCGTCGCCATCGACCGCCTGGCGAAGGAGGGCGACGGCAGTGCCGTGCGCTTCCCGCGCGCGGTCGTGCGGGGGAGCGAGCTCGCCTTCAGCTTCTCGGGCCTCAAGACCGCGCTCCTCCATCACGTCCGCAAGCACGGCGTTCCGGCCGGGCAAGGGCTCGCGGACCTCTGTGCCAGCTACCAGGAGGCCATCGTGGGGGCGCTGGTGGCGAAGCTGTTCCGTGCCGCGCGCACCCTGCAGATGGAGCGCATCGTCCTCTCCGGCGGCGTGGCCGCCAACAGCCGGCTGCGCGCCGCCGTGGTCGAGCGCGCGGCGGAGTACGAGGGCGTGCGCGTCTTCCTTCCGCCGGCGAAGCTCTGCACGGACAACGCGGCCATGATCGCGGTGGCGGGTACGCACGCGCTGCTCCGGGGCGAGCGCGCCGGCGCGGGGCTGGCTGCGGACGCCTCCTGGCGGCTGTGATGGCGACGGCCGCCTACCCGTCGCCCAAGGCGCTGCTCGATCGCTACGGGCTCCGCGCCAAGAAGAGCTGGGGTCAGAACTTCCTGGGGGACGAGGGGATCCTCGACCACATCGCGGCGCTGGCGGTGGAGCGCCCAGGCGAGCGCGTGGTGGAGCTGGGCGCCGGGCTCGGCCATCTGACCGCGCGCCTCGTCGCGCGCGGCGCGGTGGTGGTAGCGGTGGAGCGGGACCGCGACATGGCGGCCGTGCTGCGGGGCGAGCTGGGCGAGCGCGTGACGCTCGTCGAGGCCGACGCCGCGCGCCTCGACTACCGCGCGCTGGCGGGCGAGGGGGGGCCGATCGCGGTGGTGGGAAACCTGCCGTACCACCTCACGAGCCCCATCCTGTTCGCGCTGCTCGACCAGGCGGAATCCGTGCGGCGGGCGGTGCTGCTCCTCCAGCGCGAGGTGGCGGAGCGACTCGCGGCGTCGCCGGACACGGAGGCGTGGGGGCTCCTCTCGGTGCTCCTCCAGCAGCGGGCACACGTCACGGTCGAGCGCCGCGTTCCGCCCGGCGCCTTCCTCCCGCCGCCCAAGGTGGAGAGCGCGGTGGTGCGCATCGCCTTCGGGCCGCCCCGGGCCGAGATCTCCGACGCGGCGCGCTTCAGGAAACTGGTGAAGGCGGGGTTCAACCAGCGCCGCAAGGTCCTCGCGAACGCGCTGGCGTCGGCCCGCCTGGCGACGCCGGAGACCCTCGCTCACGCCCTCGAATCCGCCGGTATCGATCCCCGCCGCCGCGGGGAGACGCTCACCGTCGCCGAGTGGGCAGCGCTGGAGCGTGCCCTTGCATCGGCCGAGGCGCGTTGAGGCCGCGCGCCGCTGACAGGGTGCGGCTCAGCTTCTCGGCGCCGTTCACGACCTCCCGAACGTCGTGACGCTACAGGTCACGCACGGTCGCGGTACACCGCGTGCGGTCATCCCCGAGCGGGTGCTCTTTCCGCCAGGGCGGTCGGGGTGGCACTCTGCCCGCGCCCCTCAGCCCTGGAACCCGAATGGATCGTCCGCGCTACATCGCCATCGAGGGACCGATCGGCGCCGGCAAGACGACGCTCGCGAACATCCTGGTGGAGAGCCTGGGCGGCCGGCTCCTGGCGGAATCGGTGGAGGAGAACCCCTTCCTCGCCCGCTTCTACGAGGACAGGCCCAAGTACGCGCTGCAGACGCAGCTCTTCTTCCTGCTCTCCCGTTTCGGACAGCAGCAGGCGCTCTTCCAGACGGACCTCTTCGCGCAGACGACCGTCGCCGACTACCTGTTCGCGAAGGACCGCATCTTCGCCGCGCTCAACCTGGAGGGGCACGAGCTCGCGCTCTACGAGCAGGTCTACGCAGCGCTCGGGCCGAGGACGGTGAAGCCAGACCTGGTGATCTACCTGCAAGCCCGCATCGACGTGCTGCTCGCGCGCATCCGGCGGCGGGGGCGCCACTTCGAGCGCGCCATCGAGCCGGCCTATCTCGAGGGGCTGGCGCGCGCGTATGGCGAGTTCTTCTTCCACCACGACGACTCGCCGGTGCTGGTGGTGAACACGAGCGACATCGACCTCAGCGGCTCCGCCCCTGACCGCGACGCGCTCCTCGCGGTCATCCGGCGCCATCGCTCGGGTGTCCGGCACTACAACCCGGGCGGCTGACGAACAGCGGCCCAAGGCCGTGTGGCAGCGGGCGAGGCCGGGGACTACAGAGCTTTTCTTCCAACGGGTGGGACCCGCTCGCGGGCCTGCACCGGAGGTGAACATGTCGAAGCAGGCATCCCCCGGGACGCGCAAGCGCCTCAGCATCCCCGACCTGCGCAAGATGAAGGCGGCCGGCGAGAAGATCGCCGTCGCGACCGCTTACGACGCCACCATGGCGCGGCTGGTCGACGAGGGAGGCGCCGACGCCATCCTGGTGGGCGACTCCCTCGGCATGGTGGTGCAGGGGCACGACTCCACGCTGCCCGTCACGCTGGAGCAGATGATCTACCACTCCGCCTGCGTTCGCCGCGGGCTGGCCCGCTCCGGCGGGCGCGCGAACCTCACCGTGGACATGCCGTTCGGCAGCTACCAGGCGGGGATCGACGACGCGGTGAAGAGCGCGATGCGGCTCGTGGCCGAGGGCGGTGCCGAGGGCGTGAAGCTCGAGGGCGGGGGCGAGTACGCGGAGGTCATCGCCCGCATCGTGCGCGCCGGCGTCCCGGTCATGGGCCACATTGGGCTCACCCCGCAGTCGGTCCATCAGATGGGGGGCTACGTCGTCCAGGGAAAGGACACGGAGAAGGCGCGGCGGCTCCTGCGCGACGCGCGGGCGCTGGAGGAGGCCGGCTGCTTCGCCCTGGTGCTGGAGTGCATCCCGGCCGAGCTGGCCGGGCTCATCACCGGGCAGCTCTCCATCCCCACCATCGGTATCGGCGCGGGCGTGCACTGCGACGGTCAGGTGCTGGTGGTGAACGACCTGCTGGGTCTGGACGGCAGCTTCCGGCCCAAGTTCGTGAAGCGCTTCGCCGAGCTCGGCCCCAGCATGGCGGCTGCAGTCGCGGCCTACGCCGCGGAGGTGAAGGCGGCAACCTTTCCCGCCGAGGAGCACTCCTTCCACGCGGGGACGCTGCGCCTCGTCCAGGCCCCGGAGCTCGACCGCAGGCCCGACGTCGATCCGGCGGTCCTGGGCGCGCCCGTGTAAAAGGCGCCTCACTCGCGCGCACCCCGCGCGGCCCGAACATGCCCATCGAGCTCGTCCGAGACCCGCGCGAATGGCAGAGCCGTTGCCTGGAGGCGCGGGCCGCGGGCCGCCGCATCGCGCTCGTGCCCACCATGGGCTTCCTCCACGCCGGCCACGCCTCGCTCCTTCGCGGGGCTCGCGAGCGGGCGGGTCCCGGCGGGCTCGCGCTGGCGAGCATCTTCGTGAACCCGGCGCAGTTCGGGCCAGCCGAGGACCTGACGCAATACCCGCGCGACCTGCCGCGCGACCTCGCCACCTGCGAAGCGGCGGGGGTGGACTGGGTGCTCGCCCCCGAGCCGGGCGACGTCTACGCGAGCGGCCACGAGACCTGGATCGAGGTGGAGCGCACCGCCCAGGGGCTGTGTGCCGGCACTCGCCCCGGGCACTTCCGCGGCGTCGCCACGGTCGTCGCCAAGCTCTTCCACCTCTCCGTGCCGCACGTGGCCCTGTTCGGTGAGAAGGACTGGCAGCAGCTCCAGGTGGTGAGAGCCATGGTCCGCGACCTCGACTTCGCGATCGAGGTCGCCGGGATGCCCATCGTGCGGGAGGCGGATGGGCTCGCGCTCTCCTCCCGGAACGTCTATCTCTCGCGGGAGGAGCGCGGCCGCGCGCTGGCGCTGTCGAAGGCGCTCCGGCAGGCACAGGTGCGGGCCGCCGGCGGCGAGCGCGAGGCCGCCGTGCTGTCCCGGGAGGCCCGCGAGGCGCTCGCGCGCGAGGGGGTGGAGGTGGAGTACGTGGAGGTGGTGCATTCCGAGCGGCTGGAGCGCCTGGCGCACGCCGGGCCGGGCAGCCGCATGCTCGTCGCGGCGCAAGTTGGGCGGACGCGCCTCATCGACAACGTGGAGCTCCCGTGAGGGCGAGGGGAGGCGCCGACGACGAGGTGAAGGTGGTGGCCACCAACCGCCGCGCCCGGTTCGACTACCAGGTCGAGGACACCTACGAGGCCGGCCTCGCCCTCACCGGCTCGGAGGTGAAGTCGCTCCGCGCTGGCAACATCTCGCTCTCCGACGCCTACGCCCAGCCGCGCGGTGCCGAGCTCTTCCTGCTGAACCTGCGGATCGGCGAGTACGGACCTGCCTCGCTCTTCGGCCACGCGCCGCTGCGCGAGCGCAGGCTCCTCATGAAGCGGGCGGAGATCGAGAAGATCCGCGGCAAGGTGGAGCAGCGCGGCTACACGCTCGTCCCCCTCTCCCTCTATTTCAAAGGCGGCTGGGCCAAGGTGGAGCTCGGCCTCGCTCGCGGGCGCACGCACGAGGACCGCCGGGAGGCCATCGCCGAGCGCGAGACCAAGCGCGAGATGGACCGCGCCATGTCGAAGCGGCGGAAGTGAGCGGCCGTCCCGCGATCAGGGGTCATACGCGGGGTACGTGAAGGCACACATCGGCCGCTCCACCCGCTTCTGCTAGGCTGCCCGCGATTTCCACCGAGAGGCAGGATGTTCGACCGCGTCACGCTCAAGAGGGATTTGGTGGACGCGGGGGGAAGGCTCCTCGCGCGCCGTGGCGCCGTCCTGTCCCTCGGGGCCGTGCTCGAGGCCGCTCAGCGCACCGCCCCGCCGCCTCGGGTCGAGCCGCTCTCCGCGACCGCCCTGGCGGCCGGGGTCCGCGCGCAGCTCGACGCGCCGGTCTACCGGGCGCTCTTCCGGGATCGGCCGATGAAGGAGCGCGTCGAGCGCACCATCCTGGCGGCCCGGCTCCCCGCCTCGCTCACCGGAGAGCTCGCCGAGAGGGAGCGGTCGGACCCTGCGCGCCAGCGGCACGGCGTGGCGACGGCGGCCATCGCGGTGCGGATGCTCCTGGGCGCGGTCGGCGAGCGCCCCGGACTGGCCGATCTGGCCGCCGCGGGGCTCCTGCACGACCTCGGCATGCGCCACATCCCTCCCCACCTCGCGGGCAACGACGACGCGCTCGACCCGGCGGAGATCGCCGAGGTGGCCTCCCATCCGCTCCTCGGCGGCTGGCACCTGGCCCTCCAGCTCGGGCCGCACCCGGCCGTCGACGCCGCCCTGTGGCATCACTGGCGCAACGGAAAGGGCTATCCCAGCCTCGCTCGCCCGCCCACGCGCATGGTGGAGGTGGTGAGCGTCGCCAGCGCCTTCGCGGCGCTCACCCAGGCCCGGGCCTTCCGCGCGGGCGTGTACGACGCCCGCGGCGCAGTGGACCTCCTCATCGAAGAGGGCGCCCTGGATCGCTTCGACCTCGTCACGGTGAAGCTGCTCGTGCACGCGCTGCGCGGTGGGAAGGGCGAGGTCCGGGAGGTGAAGTTTGGACGGCCGCGGCTGGGCAACAGCCCGAAGGCGAGCAGCCACACGGTCATCCAGCTCGATCCCCGCAAGGCGACCGGTTAGCGACGCCGCTCGGCGCTCACCCGCCGGCGCCCTGCCACCACTCGAAGGTGCGCCCCAGCGGGTCGTTCGGGCCGAAGACGACGAGGTACGCAGCAGCATCGTAAGCGAGGAAGGCCGGGCGCCCGCGCGCCACCGTGCCGAGCTGGTGGAGCTGGCGCCAGGTGCCGGTGTTGAAGTAGCAACCCGGCTTCCCGTTCACGAGCCCGAGCGGCGTCATGCCGGCGAAGTGGGTGTGCCCGTTCACGGCGAAGCGCAGCCCGCGGTGCTCGCGGGACTCCAGCGCGCGCAGGGCGCTCCGCGCGAAGCGGGCGTCGAGGAGCCGCATGAGCAGGTAGTAGAGCTGGGTGAGCCGCGGCTCGTCGCGCGGCTTGCCGCGCCCGGAAAGCGCGAGGAGGAGCTTCACGCGCTGGGCGAAGTCGAGCTTCAGCCTCCGGTGGTGGTCGGCCATCCAGTGGCGCACCCAGCCGTTCTCGAGGAACTCGTCCACGAGCTCCCGCCACACGCGGTTCACGACCCGGGAGAGGTGCGCCGGCTCTCCTCTCGCGAGGCCGCGCACCCAGCCCGGAACCGCCAGGACGGGGCGCACGTCGTCGATGTCGTCGAGGCGCGGGTCGGGAAGCTCGAGGTGGCGCCGGATCTCCGAGGGGAAGCGCACGATGAGCTCCGACGCGATGACGTCGCCGAGCGGGGCGGAGCCGTCGGACTCGTGGCAGAGAGGGTCCACGGTGTGGCCGTGGTAGGCGAGCACGCCCTCGGGCTCGAACACGCGCACCGCCGGGAAGGGCGCCGTACCTCCGCTCATGCCGAGCGCCGCCCGGACGGCCGCCCGCGCTGCGGGGGCGTGCAGGAGCAGCCGGTCGTGGTTGCCCAGCACGTACTCGATCTCCAGCGCGCCCGTTTCCACCTTGCGGCGCATGGCCTCGAAGAAGGGGCGGTCGGCTTCGATGGTCGCGTCGATCACGCGCTTCACCTGCGCGGCCAGCTCGGGGGAGGGCTCGTGGTACGGCCGCACCGTGCAGCCCAGCCACTCCGGAGCGCGGACGAGGTCGAAGATGTCGCCGAGCAGGCAGAGCCGGATCGGCGCGCCGGGGCTGCCGCCCTCGATGCGAGACCAGAGCCGCCCGAACTGCGCCGCGCGCGCGACGGGCGTGGGCGCGCCGGTGCGGAGGTGAAGGTCGGAGACGAAGACGAGCATCGGGCGCGGGAGGCGCCCCGCCGGGATCATCTATCCCGGCGCGAGCCCCGAAGCGCGGCGCAGGGTGTCCCAGCTGTAGATCCCGCTGTCGTGTCCATCCGACCAGCCGATCTTCAGCGCGTAATTCCCGACCGCGTCCAGCCTGAGCGGGCGGATGTCGGAGGGGATGGTGGCCGGATCGAGGAGCTTCTTGCCCGTGCCCTCCTCGATGCAGCTCGCGCATGGACAGGCGTCGCGCAGCCCGAGGGCGGTGAGAGTCACGGTGGGTCCCGCCGGCCAGGAGATGCGCAGCGCGCCGTTCTCGACGACGTCGATGGTCTCCGGCGGGTCGCTCTGGGTCTTGCGGAGCTGCACGCGGTCGAGGAGGCCCATGGCGGCTTCGATGCCGGCGTGCGGCGCTCGTGTCAAGGCGAAGGGTCGTCCCCACAGAGCCCGGTGAGCAGGCTGGACCTGTCCTCCAGCGGCGCCGTGCAGGGATGTCCGTCGCAGGTGAAGAGCGCCGCCCCCGCGAGCGAGCTCCCCAGGCGCAGGATGGTGGAGGAGCGGGTGCCGTAACCACGCTCCTCCAGGTGGACGCACACGGCGTCGCGCCGGCCCTCGCCGTGCACCGTCAGAAGCTCCCGCAGTGAAGAGGTGTCCGTCCGGAGCGGCCAGCGGGCGCGCACGAGCTCTCCGCGCGGCCCGCTCCCGTCGAACGACTCCTCGGTCACCACGTGGAGGCCCGGGGAGAGGTCGAGGGCTCCGCTCGCCGCGCCGTCCGACCAGAGGACGAAGGCGCGCTCGGCGTCGGCGACGAGGAGGTGAAAGGGGTTGTAGCTCGCAGGGTCGAGCCCGCTCCAGGCGGCCCGGGCCGCCTCTGCGCTGGGCGCCTCCAGAGCGCGCGGGACGAGCTCGCCGCGGGAGCGCCGAGACGGGTCGGGGTAGCCCTCTCCGCCGGCGCGATTGGTGACGGCGGCGAAGACCCCGCACGCGGAAACGCCGATCCACGTCCCGCCCCCGACGAGATCGCGTGGCGACGCGTGGCGAGGACCGAGAACCGGGGAGCGAAGGGCCCAGCCCTCGGCCGCGCGGGCCAGCCGCTCGTCGCGGTTGGCCGCGACCACGAGCGGCCAGCGCCTCTCCACGGCGTAGGCGACGGCGAGAGTGCACATGGACGGAAGGGATCTGGTCCACCGGACGCGAGAGCGCCCCTCTTCCGCGACGGATCGCGAGGGAGGGGCGCCGGTCCGGCCGCAGCCGGGTGTCTTCGGGGCTGGGCGGGGGCTCGGGCGTGGGCTTATGCGGGCCTCAGGCGCCGACCGCGCCGTCCACCTTCTTCAGCAGCGTCTGGCGCTGTGCCTCGAGCGCCTTGGGCATGGTCTTGCCCAGCTTCTCGAACCACTCCGCCTGGGACTCGAGCTCGTGCTTCCACTCCTTCATGTCAATCTGGGTGGCGGCGGCGACGTCCGCGCCCTCGAGGCCGCGCACGTCGAGGTCCTTCTCGCCCGGCGTGAACCCGAGCACAGTCTCCTTCGCGCCGGCCTTCCCGGTGCAGCGGCCGAGCATCCACTGCAGCACGCGCATGTTCTCGCCGTAGCCCGGCCAGAGGAACTTGCCGTCGGCGTTCTTCCGGAACCAGTTCACGAGGAAGATCTTGGGCGGCTTCGGGATCTTGCTCTCCATCTCGAGCCAGTGGCCGAGATAGCTGCCCATGTCGTACCCACAGAAGGGCAGCATGGCCATCGGGTCGCGGCGCACCACGCCCACCGCGCCCGTCGCGGCGGCGGTGGTCTCCGAGCCCATGGTGGCGCCCAGGTAGACGCCGTGCGTCCAGTCGAACGACTGGAGCACGAGCGGCACCGTGGTGGAGCGGCGGCCGCCGAAGATGATGGCGCTGATGGGAACGCCCTTGGGGTCATCTGCGAAGCGCGACAGCGCAGGGTTGTTCTGCATGGGCGCGGTGAAGCGGCTGTTCGGGTGAGCAGCCTTCTCCGTGGAGCCCTTCTTCCAGGGCCTGCCCTGCCAGTCGATGAGCTCGGCGGGGGGCTCCGTGTCCATGCCCTCCCACCAGACGTCGCCGTCCGGGGTGCGCGCCACGTTCGTGTAGAGCGTGTCCTTGCGGATCGAGTCCATCGCGTTGGGGTTCGTCTTCCGGTTCGTCCCGGGCGCGACGCCGAAGTAGCCGAACTCGGGGTTCACCGCCCAGAGCCGGCCGTCCTCGCCCACGCGCATCCAGGCGATGTCGTCGCCCACCGTGCGGATCTTCCAGCCGCCCAGCTCCTTGGGCGGGATCATCATGGCGAAGTTGGTCTTGCCGCAGGCAGACGGGAACGCGCCCGCCACGTAGTGCAGCTCGCCCTCCGGGCTCTCCGCCTCGAGGATGAGCATGTGCTCCGCGAGCCAGCCCTCGTTCCTGGCGAGGTAGGAGGCGATGCGGAGCGCGAGGCACTTCTTGCCGAGGAGGGCGTTGCCGCCGTAGCCCGAGCCCACCGACCAGATGGTGTTGTCCTGAGGGAAGTGGCAGATGAAGCGGCGCTCGGGGTTGCAGTCCGCCACCGAGTGGAGGCCCTTGTTGAAGTCGTTCCGGTCGCCCAGGCGATCGAGCGCGATCTTCCCCATGCGCGTCATGATCCCCATGTTGATGGCCACGTACACGGAGTCGGTGATCTCGATGCCGACCTTGGAGGCGGGCGAGCCAGCCGGGCCCATGACGTAAGGGATGACGTACATCGTGCGGCCCTTCATGGCGCCGTCGTAGATGGCGGCGAGCTTCGCGTACGCATCCTTGGGCGCCATCCAGTTGTTCGTCGGCCCCGCTTCCTCCTTGGTGGGCGTGCAGATGAAGGTGAGATGCTCCACGCGCGCCACGTCGCTCGGATTCGAGTGGTGGAAGTAGCAGCCCGGCAGCTTCTGCTGATCGAGAGGGATGAGCGACTTCGACGACACCGCCTCCTCGATGAGCCGCTTCTTCTCCTCCGCCGAGCCGTCGCACCAGTAGACGCGGTCGGGCTTGAGCATCTTCGCGCTCTCATCTACCCAGGCGCGCAGGTACGGGTTGGTCGTGGGCGACGAATTCACCTCAGCGGGCGCTCGCATGCGGATACCTCGAAAGGAAGAAGGTGGGGTTGGAAGGTTAGCGGAGCGGCGTGGGTCGCGCCACGGGGGACGAGTTGTCACAGCCCCTGTCGGAGCCCGCTGGAGAACGAGGTCGAGCGGGCCGCTCACGCCCGCACGCCCTATCTTTCCGGGCATGAACCGCAACGTGCACGGCCCCCGCATCGACAAGGACGGAACCACGTTTTCACTGTGGGCCCCGAAGCTGACGGGCTTGCGCTTGCGGGTGAACGATCGGGAGTTCCCACTCGCGAGAGAGGGCGGCTGGTGGTCGGCGACCGTCCCTGGGGCGGGCCCGGGCGACCGCTATGCGTTCCTCCTGCCGGACGGCCGGGCGCTCCCAGACCCCGCCTCGCGGCGCCAGCCTGAAGGCGTACACGGTCCGTCCGAGCTGTGGGATCCGTCGCGACACCGATGGCAGCACGCGTTCTCGGGCCTGCCGCTCGAGGAGCTCGTGCTCTACGAGCTGCACGTCGGCACCTTCACCGCGAAGGGCACGCTCGACGCGGCTGCCGCCCGGCTCTCCGACCTCGCCGATCTCGGTGTCACCTGCGTGGAGCTCCTTCCCGTCCAGCCGTTCCCGGGCACGCGAAACTGGGGCTACGACGGCGTCGCCCTGCACGGCGTCCAGGAGTCCTACGGTGGTCCGGAGGCGCTGCAGTGCTTCGTCGACGCCGCCCACGCGCACGGCCTCGCCGTGTGCCTCGACGTCGTCTACAACCACCTCGGACCGGAGGGAAACTACCTGCCGGTGTGGGGTCCGTACTTCACCGACCGTCATCGGTCGCCCTGGGGCGACGGCGTGAACTACGACGGCGAGGACGCTCGGCCGGTGCGGGACTTCGCGATCCAGGCGGCGCTCTCCTGGGCGCGCGACTTCAGGGTCGACGCGCTCCGACTCGACGCGGTCCACGCCATCCCGGACGACAGCCCCCGTCACCTGGTGGGCGAGCTCTGCGACGCGGTGCGCGACTTCGCCCACGAGAGCGGCCGGCAGATCCACGTGATCGCCGAGAGCGACCTCGAGGACCGCAAGGTGGTCGATCCGCCGCCTGGTGGCTGGGGCTGCTCGGCCATGTGGGCTGACGATTTCCACCACGCCGTGCATGCGCTCCTCACCGGCGAGCGCCGGTCGTTCTACGAGGACTTCGACGGCGGGGTCCCCCAACTCGCGAAGGCGCTTGCGGAGGGCTTCGTGTTCCACGGTGAGCGGTCGCGCTTCCGCAAGATGCCGTGGGGCACGGGCACGCAGGGGCTCGCGCCGGCGCGATTCGTATTCTGTGTCCAGAACCACGACCAGGTGGGCAACCGTCCGGCCGGAGAGCGAATCCCGTCCATCGTCCCGCCGGAGGCCCTCTTTCCCATCGGGACGCTGGTGGTGCTCGGCTCGGGGCTGCCGCTGCTCTTCATGGGGGAGGAATACGGGGAGACGAATCCCTTCCTGTATTTCACAGGTCACGGCGACCCGGAGCTGGCGAAGGCGGTCAGCGAGGGCCGGAAGGCGGAGTACATCGCCGACGCCGGGCCCCAGGGCGTGCCCGATCCGCAGGAGGAGTCGACCTTCCGCCGGTCCGTGCTGACGCACGCGCGCGATGGCGCGCACGGGGCCCTGTGGCGGCATTACCGCGACATGCTCCACCTCCGGCGAAAGCACGCGCGCACGATCGGAAAGGTCTGGCCCGAGGTGACGGTCCTGGGCACCTCGCTCGCCATGAAGCGGCCGGGGCTCGAGGTGGCGGTGAACCTCGGCAAGGAGCCCGCGGGCGGGCTCCCGGCGTGGGGCTGGCGGGTGAAGGAAGGCTGACCGGAGCGGCGGTCCGTCAGCCCTCCCCGCCTTCGAGCTTGCGGCGCAGGAGATCTCCCAGCGTCCCGAACCCCTTGCCCTTTCCCTGGGGAGCGCTCTTGCGCATGTACTCCTGGGCGTCGGCGCGCTCGGCGGCCTGCTCGGCTCCCGTCTTCGAGAGCCGGATCCGGCCCAGCTCGTCGATGGCCGACACGAGGCAGGTGACCTCGTCGCCGGGCTTGAAGGTCCGGCGCAGGTCGGCGCCGCGCGGCGTGCCGCTCTCGCTCGCCGGGACGAGCCCTCGTCCTCCGGCGAAGCGCACGAAGATCCCGAACGTTTCCACCTTGTCGACGCTCGCCTTCACCACGTCGCCCACGCGCGGGGGCGGCGGGGGAGCAGTGGGCACCGGCCGCGGCGTGCCGGTCGCGTCCGCGGCGCCGGCTGCGGGCGCCACCGGCTCGGGCCGCGGCGTCAGGGTCTTCACGGAGAGGGCGATGCGCTGGCCCTTCTTCGAGTCCTCGTCGATGCGGAGGACCTGGACCTTCACCGCGTCGCCGGCCTTCAGCAGATCGCCCGGCTTGGAGACGCGGTCCCACGCCAGCTCGGAGACGTGCACCAGCCCCTCGATGCCGCCGATGTCGACGAACGCGCCGTAGTCCGGCACGCTCGACACCACCCCGTCGAAGGTGGAGCCCTCGGCGAGCGCCTCCCGCGTCTTCCGCGCGCGCTCCGTCCGCTCCTCCTCCAGGAGCGCGCGCCGCGACAGCACCGCGTCGCGCCCGTCGGTGCGCTGCACCTTGAACTGGAGCTTCTGACCCACGAACGCGCTGGCGTCGCCGACGAAACGGACGTCAATCTGGGAGATGGGGCAGAAGGCGCGCTGGCCCATCACCTCCACCTCGAGGCCGCCCTTGTTGACGGCCTTCACAACCCCCTCCACCGGAAGCCCAGCCTCCGCGGCCTGCACGAGCGCCTCGCGATCGCGGTGGGACTTCGAGGCGCCGCGGCCCTTCGACACGAGGACGCCGCGATCGCCGCCCTTCACCACCACGCCGTCGATGATGTCGCCCACCCGGGCGTGCACCTCGCCAGCGTCGTCCTGGAGCTCGAGGAGCTCGATCATCCCCTCCGCGGTGCCCGAGCCGAGCTCGAGGAAGGCGACGTCGTGGCCGATCTGCAGGATCTTGCCGGCGACCTTGTCGCCCACCTTGAACCGCTGGCGCTCCGCGCCTCCCGTCCCTGCCAGGAGGTCGGCGAACGAGCCCTCTTCCGGAACGGGTGCTTCGAGCGCCGGCGGCGGCGCGCCCGCGGGCTGCGGCCCTGCGTCGGGAGGGCTGGCCTCGCGCGGGCCCCGCTCACCGCGATCGTCTCGCCGGAGGGGACGGTCTCCCGAGGGCCGGTCGCGGCCGCGCCCACCACCGCCGGCTCCGAAGCCTCCCGGCCCGCGCGGGGGCGGTCGGCCGCCGCCGGGACGCGCGCCGCCCGGTCCGGGCGCTCCTCCGCCGAGGCCACGCTCGTCGGCGACGCGCTGCCAGAGGGGCCGGGTGTCGCGCGGGGCGACAGGCGGCTTCGCCTCGGCCTCCGGGGCGGGGGACAGCGGCGTCACCTGGCCCTTGTGGATGACGATGGGGCCTTCGGATCCAGGCTTCTTCTCTTCGGACATGAGGGCGCGGTTTATACCAGAGGCAGCGTGGACGGGCGACGCCCGCGCGCCCGCCGCCTGGAGGGGGGGGCCAAGAGGGGGAGGCGAGTCATGGCCGGTCGGGTGGTGATCTTCGTCACGGGCGGCGCCCCCGCCGCTCTCGCGCTCGCGGGATCGTGCGCGGCGACGGCTGCGTCGCTGGGCGATCGGGTGGACGTCTTTCTCTTCGGCACCGCGGTCCGCGCACTGGTGGACGCGCACGGCGATCCGGAAGGTCCGGGCGCGCTGTTGCGTGACGTCCGGAAGAGCGGGGGATGCCGGCTGCTCGGCTGCAGCGCGAGCGTGGTGGAGGACAAGGTGCCGCTCGCCGCAGCGGAGGTGGCCCTCGATGCGGTGGTGGGGTGGCCGACGGTGGTCGAGTGGAGCCGAGGGGTGGTAGACCGATTCTTTTTCTAGGCGTCTCGCGCCGCGCGGGAAGAGCCGCGCGCCGGCGGCCGTTCACGAGGCGCCCTTCTCACGGTGGTCCATGGTCAACCTGTCGATCGATCCCCCTCCCTTTTCCGGGCGAAGCCGCGGGGGCGAGGGCTCCGGCGCACTGCGCAGCCTCGTCATCCTGGTGGTGACGCTCCTCATCGGAGGCGCGGGTGGCTTCATCCTGGGCCGAAAGACGGCTCATGGGCCGGACGGCTCCCGGCCGGCCGAAGTCGCCCGGGCGCCGGGCGGGGAACGGACCGCGGCTGCGCCGTCCCCCTCTTCCCTGTCGTCGTCCGCCCCGGCGGGCAGGGGGACCACGGGCGCGCCGGACCAGGCCTCGCAGAACGACGTCCCGGGCAGTTCCGGCGCCGCGCATGGCTCTGTCGCCGGTGGCATGGCTGCCCAGCCCCCCGCCTCCGCGACGCCGCCGGGCGCGCCGCAAGGCCCGCTCGTCCGACGCATCGCCGTCGTGCTTCGCGGCCCGCTGGAGGAGAGCGTCAACGCGGCGCTGTCGCCCGCTGAAAGGTCCTGGGGGCCCCAGCTCACGCAGGTGATGAACCGCATCCTCGTCTGGAACATGCAGATCGGCCGCGACGCGAGAAAGGGCGACCGGCTGGAGGTTCTCTACGAGCTCCCCACCGCCCGTCCGTCCGAGGTGCAAACCTTCGGGGAGTCCGGCCCCTCCACCAAGGAGCCCATTCTCCTCGCGCTCCGCTACGGCTCTCAGAAGCTCGGCAAGCTCCTCACCGCCTACCGCTTCAAACCGGAGGGCGCCCCCTTCGCCCGCTACTACACGGCGGAGGGGAACGAGGTGGAGGAGCACCTGGTCGACAGCCCCATCGAAGGCTACGAGCAGATCACCTCGCTCCTGCGTGACGGCCGCAAGCACAAGGGCGTGGACTTCAAGACCCCGGTGGGCACCGCCGTGAAATCGCCCTTCGACGGTCAGATCACGCGCCGGAACTGGCACTTCTCCGCGAACGGAAATTGCATCGAGGTGGCGGACGCGAGGACCGGCCGGCGCGCAATCTTCCTCCATCTGGAGGCGGCGCCGAAGGAGATGCAGCCTGGGCGCAAGGTGCGGAAGGGCGAGGTGATCGCCAAGTCGGGGAACAGCGGGCACTCCACCGCGCCGCATCTGCACTACCAGCTCGAGGAGGCCGGCGGAAAGGTCCTCGATCCTTTCGCCGTGCTCCCCACGAACCGACTGTCGCTGGAGGGCAAGGCGAAGAGCGCGTTCGAGGAGGAGAGGAAGCGGCTCGATCCGATGCTCGTCGCGGGGCGGTGAAGCGGCGGCCCCGCGCGTTCGCGGGTGGCTGCGCGTCGTCGCGCGAACGGCGCGAGCCGACCGCCCGGATGCCGGGGTCTGACGTCGCGCCCTCGCGCGTGACCGAAACGAAACGAGCCGCCCATCGCGGGGCGGCTCGTTCACTTCACTTCACTTCACTTCACGTCGCGGCGGGGCAGGCTACATCTTCCTCCCACCCGCGGCGGCCCACTCCTCCAGCATGGCCGTGGTGACCGACTTCGGGCGCTCGAGCGCGAAGCCCAGGGCGCGATCCCACACGATGTTCGCGAGCACGCCCAGGGCGCGGCCGACGCCGAACAGGACGGTGTAGAAGTCCCACTCGCGGACGCCGTAGTGCCACTGGATGACGCCCGAGTGCGCGTCGACGTTGGGCCATGGGTTCTTCGTCTTGCCGTGCTCGGTGAGGACGCCCGGCGCGACCTTGTAGATCATGTTCACGAGCTTGAAGAGAGGATCGTCGGGCAGGTGCTTCTGGGCGTACTCGTTCTGGGCCGTGAAGCGGGGGTCCGTCTTGCGCAGCACCGCGTGCCCGTAGCCCGGCACCACCTGGCCCGCCTTCAGCGTGTCCCAGAGGAACGCCTTCAGCTCCTCCTCGGAGGGGATCTTCCCACCGAGCTTCTTCATGACGTTCTGGATCCAGCTCAGCACCTCCTGGTTGGCCAGACCGTGGAGCGGTCCCGCGAGGCCGTTGAGCCCCGCCGAGAAGGAGTAGTACGCGTCGGAGAGCGCCGAGGCCACGAGGTGCGTGGCGTGCGCCGACACGTTGCCCGACTCGTGGTCCGAGTGGAGGATGAAGTACATGCGGGCGAGGTCGTCATACGGCGAGGCGACGCCCATCATGTGCGCGAAGTTGCCGCCCCAATCGAGATTGGCGTCCGGCTCGATGTGCACGTCGCCCTTGTACTTCATGCGGTAGATGTAGGCGGCGACGACCGGCAGCTTCGCCAGCAGGTTCATCGCGTCCTCGTACATGGGGTCCCAGTAGTCGGTCTTCTTCATCCCCTCCGCGTACCGCTTTGCGAAGACCGACTCGCGCTGCATGGCCAGCACGGCCGTGGAGAACATGGTCATGGGATGCGTGTCGCGCGGGAGCGCGCGCAGCATGTCATGGACGTATCTCGGGACCGTCGATCGGGACCGCCAGTCCTGGATCACCTCCTGCGTGTCGGCGTCGGTGGGGATGTCGCCGGTGAGCAGGAAGTAGAAGAAGGACTCGACGGCGGGCTGCTCCGCCTTCCCGATGCGGGGCAGGGCGGCGAACGTCTCGGGGATGGTCTTCCCGCGGAAGCGGATGCCTTCCTGGGGATCGAGATACGAGATGTCGGTGACGAGGCAGTGGACGTCGCGCGCGCCGCCGAGCGCCTGGCCGATGTTGACCTGGTCGATGACGACATCCGCGAAGTCCTTGTTCAGCTTCGCGATGCGCGGGCGGAATGCCTCGATCTTCTCGAACAGCTTGGACTTGAGGGCAGTGGTCCTCGGCTTCGCGTCGGCCATGCAGACACCCGGAGCTACGAAAGGGGGAAAATGCGAGCGCAGCGGTGGAACCGGAAGGCGAAATCCTACCTGTGCCCATCGTCCAAAGGCAATCGCGCCACACCACCCAGAGTGGGGGCTGTGGCCGGGCCTTCACGCACCTGCTGCGAGGCTCAGCGCCGTCCTCCGTGCAGCGCCGCAACCACCTGGGCGGCGAGGATGCCCGGATCCAGCACCGGCTCCGGGCGGAGGATCTCTTCCGGGGCGGGCGCTCCCGGGACCTTTGCCGGGCGCCGCTTGGGGTTGCGTGCGCTCGCGCCGGCGCGGCAGGTGCGACACCACGGCTGGTTGCGGATGGCGCCGTCGGCCATCTTGCGCAGGCCAAAAAGCGAGAGCGGCTGCACCTTGCGGCACTTGAGGCAGAGCAAGGTGATGAACACCTCGTTGCCCTCGCAGTCGAATACAGTCGATCGGCGGCGCCTGGGCCGAGGCTGACGCAGCGTGCGCGGTGGACCGGCCCCCTGGGGACTGGGGCTGTGAGAGGCTGAGGGGACTGCCGGCTCCGGAGACGGCGCAGCGGGGCGCGCCAGAGCGGTGGCGAGCATGAGCTTCCTGGCCATGTGTTCACGTACCTCGCGTGAGGTGGCTCCGGCGAGGAGCCGCCGGAGGAAGAACGGTAGCGGGGAGGTCTGACAGCGCTTCCCGCCGGCCTCGGCCGCCGTTTCGCCGCCGCAAACGGGACGCCGTTCTTCCGCCGCTCCGCCGGGATGCGCCACCACCGCTGGCCATCCCGGCCGGCGCCCCGCGATCAGGCCCCGCTCACGCCCTGGCCGCGATCTGCCGCAGCACGTACGGCAGGATGCCGCCGTGGCGGTAGTACTCGACCTCGATGGGCGTGTCGATGCGCAGCGTGACCGGCACCTCGTCCTTCTTGCCGTTCTTGCGCCGCACGACGAGCGTGAGCCGCTGGCGCGGCTGCAGGGCCCCCTCGACGCCCATGAGGTCATAGCTCTCGGTGCCGTCGAGCCCGAGCGTCTCGGCCGAGACCCCCTCCGCGAACTGGCAGGGGAGGACCCCCATGCCGACCAGGTTGGAGCGGTGGATGCGCTCGAACGAGCGGGCGATGACCGCGCGGACGCCCAAGAGCGCGGTGCCCTTGGCGGCCCAGTCCCGCGAGCTGCCGGTGCCGTACTCCTGCCCCGCGATCACGACCAGTGGAACGCCATCCTCCGCGTACCGCAGCGCCGCCTCGTGGATGCTCGTGCGCTTGCCGTCCGGCTGATGCGCGGTGAGCCCACCCTCCACCCCGGGCAGCATGAGGTTCCGGATGCGCACGTTCGCGAAGGTGCCGCGCACCATGACCTCGTGGTTGCCGCGGCGGGCGCCGTAGGAGTTGAAGTCCTCGATGCGGACGCCCTGCTTCTGGAGGTAGAGCCCTGCCGGCGAGGAAGGCTTGATGGAGCCGGCCGGGCTGATGTGGTCGGTCGTCACCGAGTCGCCGAAGATGGCGAGAGCGCGCGCCCCACGGAGCGCCGTGGTCATGTGCGGCTTCATCGCGAACCCCTCGAAGTACGGCGGCTGGCGCACGTAGGTCGATTCGGAGCTCCAGGCGTACACCTCACCCGCGGGCGCCTGCATGGCCTGCCAGGCGGAGTTCTGCCCTGCCACGTCGCCGTAGTTGCGCCGATAGCTCTCCGGGTCCTTCGCGGCGCCCATCACCGCCTCGATCTCCTCCGAGGTGGGCCAGAGGTCGGCGAGGAAGACGTCCTTGCCCTCCCGATCCTGGCCCAGCGGCTCGCGGGTGAGGTCCTTCGCGACGTTGCCGGCCAGCGCGAACGCCACCACCAGGGGCGGGCTCATGAGGAAGTTTGCCTTGATCGACTGGTGGATGCGCGCCTCGAAGTTGCGGTTGCCGGAGAGGACGCTCGCGCCGACGATGTCGTTGGCGTTCACCACCTCCTCGATGCGGCCGTCGAGCGGCCCCGAGTTTCCGATGCAGGTGGTGCAGCCGTAGCCCACCGTGTTGAAGCCGAGCTTGTCGAGGTAGGGCGCGAGACCGGTCTGCTCGAGGTAGGTGGTGACGACCCGGGAGCCCGGGGCGAGCGAGGTCTTGACCGTCTTCTTCACCTCCAGCCCGCGCTCCACGGCCTTCTTGGCGAGCAGGCCCGCCGCGAGCATGACTGCGGGGTTGGAGGTGTTGGTGCAGCTCGTGATGGCAGCGATGAGCACGTCGCCGTGCCCCACCTCGATGTCCTCGGTCGCCACGGGCGCCCGGCTCGCCTCGGGGTGGACGCGGTCCGGGGTGGGCCGGTTCACCATCATCTCCACCTCGGTGTGCGGGTTGGTGTTCTTGTCGGACACCTTGGGCGCCACCACCACCGGCACGGTATCGGGATGCTGCTCTCCGCCGCCGGGCTGCGTCGGCGCGTCGTCCTCGTGGGGCGCCGACCAGCGCTTGCCGAGCTCGGCTGCCGGCCTGCCAAAGCCGCCCCCGTCCGTGGCGGTGAGCATCGCCGAGAAGCGCTCCTCGAGCTGGGCGAGTGGGATCCGGTCCTGCGGGCGCTTGGGGCCGGCCACCGACGGCTCGATGGAGGCGAGGTCGAGATCGAGCACGGTGGTGTAGTCGCAGGCATCCTTCTCTGGGATGCCGAAGAGACCCTGCGCCTCGAAGTAGGCGCGCACCTTCGCCACCGCCTCGGGTGGGCGGCCGGTGGCCTCGAAGTAGCGGAGCGTCGCCTCGTCGGTGGGGAAGAAGCCGATGGTGGCGCCGTACTCGGGCGCCATGTTGGCGACCGTGGAGCGGCTCGCCGCGTCGAGGGAGCGCGCCCCCTCGCCGTGGAACTCGACGAACTTGCCTACCACCTTGGCCCTGCGGAGGAGCTCCGTGACGGCGAGGACGAGGTCGGTCGCGGTGACGCCCGGGGGGAGCGCGCCGTGCAGGTGCACGCCGACCACGTCGGGCGTGAGGAAGTAGCAGGGCTGGCCCAGCATGCCCGCCTCCGCCTCGATGCCGCCAACGCCCCAGCCCACCACGCCGATGCCGTTCACCATGGTGGTGTGGGAGTCGGTGCCGACGAGCGTGTCGGGGAAGAGCACGCCGTCCTTCTCCATGACGCCCTTGGCCAGGTACTCGAGGTTGACCTGGTGGCAGATGCCGAAGCCGGGCGGGATGATGCGGAAGGTCTCGAAGGCCTGGGTGCCCCACTTCAGGAACTCGTAGCGCTGGCGATTGCGCCCGAACTCCATGTCCATGTTCTCGCGCAGGGCGCTCGCGGTGCCGAAGTGATCGACCTGGACCGAGTGGTCGACCACGAGATCCACCGGCACCTGCGGCTCGACGCGCGCCGCGGGCTTGCCGAGCGCGCCCATGGCGGAGCGCATTGCGGCGAGGTCCACCAGCAGCGGGACGCCGGTGAAGTCCTGGAGGAGCACCCGGCCGACGACGAAAGGCACCTCGCGGGTGCGCTCGGCGTGGGGCTTCCAGGCGGCGAGCGCCCGCACGTCCTCCTCGCGGACGCGCTGGCCGTCGAGGTTGCGCAGCAGCGACTCCAGCACGATGCGGATCGACACCGGCAGCCGCCGGACGTTGCCGAGCCCCGCGCGCTCGAGCGCGCCCAGGTCGTAGTACAGGGCCTTCTTGCCCCCGCCGAGGTCGAGCTCTTTCCGCGCGCCGAACGTGTCCATGGGTGGCCTCCGGGCGCATGTATGTACGTCACTGCGGGGGACGCGCAAGCGACAGGACGGGGGCCGCGCGACCGTGCCGCGGGGCTCGGTCCGGGGGGCGGCGGCCCGCCTTCACACAGCGCCCCCACAGGGCCAGGATCGGCTCGTGCCCATGATCAGCCGCGAGGATCTGGTGGAGCGACTCGCGCAAGCGCTCTCCCGGCGCCCCGAGATCCTCGAGGCCTACCTCTTCGGCTCGCAGGCTCGCAGGCTCGCAGGCTCGCAGGCGCGCGGGGACGCCCAGCCGCACAGCGACGTGGACGTGGCCGTCTACCTCGACGTCACGCGGGTCCTCGAGGCGCTTTTCGGCGAGGACGCGTCCGTCGCGGCGGACCTCATGAAGGCGCTCGGTCGCAACGACGTGGACGTGGTCGTGCTGAACCGCGCCCCGCCGCTGCTCTACCACCGCGTGCTCCGCGACGGGGTGCGGCTCTTCTCGCAGGACCTCGCCGCCACCAAGCGGCGCGAGGGGCAGGCGCCGTCGAGGTGGTGCGACTGGGTGCCGCAGCAGGAGAAGATCGATCGCGCGCTGGGGTTCACGACGGGGCGGGACGGGCTCAGATGAGCCCCGGCCGGATCGACCGCGACCTCGTCCGGAGGCAGCTCGCGGCGATGCAGGAGGCAGTGTCCAGGCTGCGGAAGTACGCGGGAAAGCCCGTCGAGGCGCTCGCAGGCCCGGGGGACCACCTCTGGGCTGTGGAGCGCGGGCTGCAGCTCTGCGCGCAGAACGCGCTCGACCTCGCGACGCACATCACCGCGAGCGCAGGGCGCGACGCGCCGGACTCCGCGAGCGCGATCGACGGCCTCGCCGACCTCGGCGTGGTGACGCCCGAGCTCGCGGCCCGTTTCCGGGGCGTCGCGGGTTTCCGGACCGCCCTCGTGCACGCCTATCTCCGGGTGGACCCGCTGCGCGTGCACGCCGCGCTGAACGAGCGGCTGGAGGACTTCGCCGAGCTTGCGCGGCGGGTCGAGGCGCACGTGGAGAGGGCAGCCTGAGCTCGCCAGCTCCCCTGGCCTCATGAGAGACGAAGCCTGGTCGACGCCACGAGCCGGCGTTCGACGGCTCACGCCACCCAGTAGAAGCGGCTCCAGGCGATGAAGAGCGCTGCCTGCACGGTGGAGAACACCACCAGCACCGGCCTGTCGACGCGGTCGCGCGCGCCTCCTTCCGCCAGCAGCGCAAAGGCGGGAAAGACCACGAGGAGGAGCCTCGTCGCGGACATGAGCGTGCCGGAGAGCAGGATGGGGGCGAGGGAGAGGAGCGCGTAGGTGCCGAGGGCATAGCGGCGGCGCACCACGAGCCCCGTGCCCAGGACGAGGAAGAGCGCCACGCAGGCGAGCTCGATGGTGCCCATCTTCTCGTGCCAGGCGGAAGGGTGGAGGAGGGTGCGCCAGGGCGCAGTGAAGGTGCGGCCCCAGGCCGCCTGGGCGCGGAACGCCGCATCGGGGATGCCGGTGCGAAGCGCGAGGTGGAGCGCATGCACCCCCAGGCCTGCGGGGGCGGCGAGCACCGCGAGCGATGCCATTGCAGCACCGGGCGCAGCCGTCGACGGGATACCGCCCGCGGGGAGCTCCCCGCGGCGAGCCTGCCACGCGACGATGGCGAGCGCCGGAGCGATGAGGACGCCGGTGGGACGGGTGAGGCCGAGGAGGAAGGCGAAGGCGGCCGCCCAGCCAAAGCGGCCCCGTCCGGCGAGGAGGAAGGTGAGCGCGGAGAGGAGCAGGAACAGCGATTCGGAGTACGCGCAGGACAGGAAGAAGCCCGCCGGGTAGGCCAGCATGTAGAGGACGGTTCGCCGCGCCACGCGCTCGTCGCTCCAGGCGTCCTTCACCGTGAGGAACACGGCGGAGAGTCCGCCCACCGCGCACAGGTTGGCGATCGCGAGCGCGACCAGGTAGTGGCCCGTCTCGCCCTGCCAGCTCCGTGGGAGGAGCGCGCTTCCGGCGCGAATGAGAGACGCGTAGAGCGGGAAGAAGGCGAGGTTCGACTGCTCCGCCGCCAGGTTGGCGGTGGGCCGGTAGCCGTGCATGGCGAGGTCGAGATACCAGGACGTGTCATATCGGCCCCACACGTCCAGCGCGGCGACCGGCACGCGGCTCCACCCTCGCACGGCGCCCACCGGGTCGAAGTAGGTCCAGCTCGGCGCGAGCTGTGACCCGAGCCAGGCTGCAGCGAGCAGCGCGGCGCGCGAGACGAGGAAGGGCAGGAGCACGGCGCGCCCGAGGAGCTCCGCGGCCCCGAGGGCACGCCAGGCCCGTCGGGTGGCGGCGTCCATGGGGGCATGGTTGTAGCAGAGTGCGGGGTCGGCAGAACGACCCCCGCTCTCCGCCTCGCGTCGTCGGCTCCGCTGTGAGACGCGCGATCGCGGCCAGGGCGGCGGCCGCGAGAGGCGGGCGCAGGAGGAGCCTGCGCCGGCCCACCCGCCCGCGTACACCCATCGTCCTCTCCCAAGGAGACGACGATGCCCGCTCCCGCCACTCCCCAGAGCTCCTCCCTCGCCCTGCTCACCGATTTGTACGAGCTCACCATGGCGGCGGCGGCCTGGAAGAGCGGCATCACCACCCACGAAGCGGCCTTCACGCTCTACTTCCGCAACAGTCCATTTCACGGAGGGTTCACCATCGCCGCGGGGCTCGAGCCGGTGGTGGAGTACATCGAGGGCTACCGCTTCGACGCGAGCGATCTCGAGTTCCTGGCCGAGCAGCGCGACGCACGTGGAGCTCCGCTCTTCGACCGCCCCTTCCTCGACCACCTGCGCGACCTGCCGATGGGCATCGATGTGGATGCCGTGCCGGAGGGAACGGCCGTGTTCCCCTGGGAGCCGGTGGTGCGGGTCAAGGGGCCCATCATCCCCTGCATGCTGCTGGAGACGCCCCTCCTCACCCTCACCAATTTCCAGACGCTGGTGGCCACCAAGGCGGCGCGCATCTCCATCGCCGCCCGCGGCGAGCCGGTGCTGGAGCTCGGGCTCCGGCGAGCCCAGGGTTTCGACGGCGGCCTCTCCGCTGCACGCGCGGCCTACCTGGGCGGCTGCTCGGCGACGTCGAACGTCCTCGCCGGCAAACGCTATGGCATCCCGGTGAAGGGCACCCATTCGCACGCCTGGGTGATGCTCTTCGACGACGAGCGGGCGGCGTTCCAGGCCTACGCCGAGGCCATGCCCGGCAACTGCGTGCTCCTCGTCGATACCTACGACACGCTCGAAGGCGTCGATCACGCCATCGAGACCGGGCGCTGGCTGCGCGCCCACGGCGGCGAGCTCACCGGAATCCGCCTCGACTCGGGCGACCTCGCCTGGCTGTCCCAGGAGGCGCGGCGCCGGCTCGACGCGTCGGGCTTCGAGCGCACCACCATCCTGGCGTCGAACGAGCTCGACGAGACCATCATCGAAAGCCTGCGTGAGCAGGGCGCGCGCATCGCCGTGTGGGGCGTGGGGACGCGGCTCGTGACGGGCGCCTCGGACGCCGCGCTGGGCGGCGTGTACAAGCTGGGCGCGGTCCGGCGGGAGGGCGGCGCCTGGAGCCACCGGGTGAAGCTCTCGGAGCAGTCGGCCAAGACGAGCGTGCCAGGCATCCTCCAGGTGCGCCGCTACCGCCGCGGCGGGGAGAACCTGGCCGACGTGATCTATGACGAGCTCTTAGGAATGCCGGAGGCAGCCGTTCTCGTGGACCCGCTCGACCCCACGCGTCGGCGCGCGGTCCCCCGGGGCGTGGAGGGGCAGGATCTGCTCGTCCCGATCTTCCGCGGTGGAAAGCGCGTGTACGACCCGCCTCCGCTCGCGTCCTCGCGCGCCCACGCGCAGGAGGAGCTCGGCCAGTTGCACCCTGGCGTGAAGCGCTTCGTGAATCCTCACCAGTATCCGGTGGGGCTGGAGCGCGGGCTCTTCGACCTGCGCACCCGGCTCATCCTGGAGGCGAGAGGCCACGAGGGCCTGATAGCGGAGACCACTTGATCTGATCCCTGCTGCGGCGCACGCTGCCTGCCTGCGCCGGGCAGACTCGTCGGTTCGCTGCTCGACGTACCTTCCAGGTACGCCTCCGCTGCTCCCTCCTCGTGTGCCCGGCTCATCGACGGGATCGTGTTCCTCGCGACGGGCTCAGAGCGGAGACCACTTGATACGATCCCTGCTGCGGCGCACGCTGCCTGCCTGCGCCGGGCAGACTCGTCAGTCCGCTGCTCGACGTACCTTTCAGGTACGCCTCCGCTGCTCCCTCCTCGTGTGCCCGGCTCGCCGACGGCATCGTGTGCCTCGCGACGGGCTCATATCAAGTGGGCTCCGCTGTCAGACCAAGTGGGCTCCGCTGTGACTGAAAAGAAAAGGCCGGCTCCCTCGCAGGAACCGGCCCTCCCAACGACGCGGCGTGAAGCCGGATTACATGCCGGCGTCGGCGGTGGTCTTGTGGCTGTGCTTCTTGGCCTTGCTGTGCTTCTTGGTCTTCTTGGTGGTGGTGGTGGTGGAGGTCGCGGTGTCGGAAGCAGAGCCCGAGCCGCCCATCGAGCCAGAGCCCATCGAGCCGCTGGTGGACGTCCCGCTGGTGCCCGCCGCGCCGCCCGCGCCGCCGGTGGTGCCGCTGGAGGAGCCGCCCATGGAGCCGCCGCCCATCGCGCCGGAGTTGCCCGAGGAACCGCCCCCCATCGCGCCGCTGGACCCGCTGCCCGTCGAGCCGCTGGCACCACCCGCGGCGCCGCCGCTGCTGCCGCCCGACCCGCCACCGCTCTGGGCAAACGCCGGGGCCGAGGCCATGAGGAACATCGACGCCACGATCACGCTGAGCTTACGCATTGGTGAACTCCTTTTGGGGCGGGAGGAACATCCCGCGATGCCATGTGGGATAGCAGGACACATGCCAAAAAGGCCTGGCTGCTCGTCGAGCAGGAACGTGGCCGAAGTTCAGGCACATGGCAGAAAACGAGGGAATCGTGCGGCCCTCACGGGTGGGGAGGGGTGGGACAAGGCGCCGCAGGGTCGGTGACAACCTCCCCGGTGCTCGAGGTTCCCTGCCGCTGAACTCACACTCTCACGCGTGGCCGGTCACCCAAGATCACGCCATTGCCGGCGCGGCCACGACCGTGTTCCGTCCGTTCTGCTTCGCCCGGTAGAGCGCCCGGTCGGCTGCCGCGAGGATCTGCACCTCGGTGCGCCCGGGCTCGAAGGGCGTGAGGCTGGAAGACACCGTCACGCCGACGCTCACCGTCACCGCGATCTCGACCCCCTCGAACGCGCAGCGCGAGCGCTCGACCGCCCGCCGCACGCGCTCGGCGAGAGCCTTCGCCCCTACGAGACCGGTCTCCCGCGACAGCACCACGAACTCCTCGCCGCCGAAGCGGGCCACCACGTCCTCCTTGCGCACCGCCCCCTGGATCACGAAGGCCGTGGTCTTGAGCGCCTCGTCGCCCGCAAGGTGGCCGTGCTCGTCGTTCACCCGCTTGAAATGGTCGATGTCGACGAGGAGCAGGGAGAGGGCGCGGCCGTGGCGCTGCGAGGCGCCGAGCTCGCTCGCGAGGCGCTCCATGAAGTGGCGCCGGTTGTAGAGCCCGGTGAGAGGTTCGTGCAGCGCGCCCTGCGAAAGCTTCCGCTGGTAGTCCGCCTCCACCTCGTCGAAGAGCACGAACTTGAAGGTGGTGTGCGCGCCGAGCTGGAATCTCGCGCCATCCTGGAGGATCGCCTCGCCCACCCGCTTGCCCTCCACGAAGGTCCCGTTGGCGCTCCCGAGGTCCGCGAGCCGCGCCGAACCGCGCTCGGCGGAGAGGGTGGCGTGCTTGCGCGACACGCCGTCGTCATGGACGTGCACGTCCGCGTCGGCGCGGCGCCCGATGAGCAGCTCCCGGCCAGGCGGCAGCGCGAAGACCTCGCCGAACTGAGGTCCGGAGAGGACGACGAGGTACGGCTGCTTCGTCGCTGGACCCTCCGCCCGCGGGGGCGTGGTGAAGGTCGGGTCGAGCTGTTCCTGGGTGCGGCGCGCCATCGCGAGGAGTCTACCTCACCGGGCCCCCGGCGCAGGGCCATGGTCGAGCGACGGGACTGTGGGGGGGCAAAGCGCCCGCCGCGAACCCGTCACCGCTCAGGAGGCGCTGGCCGCCCGCGGCCCATCGTGCCCCTCGATGAAGGCGTGGAGCTGGCCGATGAGCCACTCCTTCTCCTCGAGCATGAGCCCGATGAGATCGCGCATCGACACCACGCCCAGCACCTCTCCTCCTTCCGCGACGAGGAGGTGGCGGGTGGTGTGGTCGCGCATGAGCGCCGTGCAGGCCACGTCGGTGGTGCCCGGCGTCACCGTGGGGACGTCCGCGCGCATCGCCTCGCCGATGGCGAGGTTCGACCCGCTACCCGAAGCGACCACCGATGCCACCAGGTCGCGCTCCGTGACGAGCCCCACCACCTTGCCGCCCCGGCGAACCGCCACCGAGCCGATGCGCCGCTCCACCATGAGCCGGGCCGCGTCGGCACAGGGCGACTCTGCTTCCAGGACCACGAGCGTGCGCGTCACGTGCCTCTCGATGCTCGCCATGTGAGACCTCCCCGCGTGCGTGTGTGTAGCGTACGCACGCGGCCGGCCACCTTCCCAGCCGGTGGCGCGGGCCAGATGGGTTTCCCGCGGTGCGTCACCGGCGGCTCCTCGACCTGCGACGCGGCGGGTCAGCGCGCCACCGGCGCGGCGGCCGCCGCTGCCGGAGCCGCCGCCGAGCGAGAGTCACCTGCCTCCCTCCGCACCGCGATGACCGCGTTCGGGATCTCCCATGCGAGCCCGACAGCCTCGCCCTCGCCCGAGGCGCGCTCCAGGGCGCCGAGCCGCTCCACGTCGCGCCCTCCAGCGCGCACGAAGAGCTGCGCCTCCGGCCCCCCCTCCACGTACATGGCGCGGCGCAGGTCGATGGGCGCCGCGAGCAGCGCGTCCACGAGGTCGTGCACCGGCCAGGGCGCGCGCGCGTGCATGAAGAGGATGCGCCCGGCGCCGTCGATGCCGACCGCTGCGGTGCTCCTGCGCTTGGTGTCCGGCGCCCACACGTTCTTGCGCTCGCAGGAGACGAGCCGGATGGACTGGATGAGGGTGCCGTAGCCCGAAGCCAGCGCATCCATGTCGCCACACTCGGCGTCGAGGATGCGCGCCGGCGGCAGCCCGGGCCGGAGCGGGTCGAAGGCGAGCACCGCCTTGAAGCGAGCGCTCCGGCGCGGGTTGTTCTGGTGCTCCCGCGTCCGCATGAGGCCGAGATTGGTGAGGCCGTCGGTCTGGAACATGCCGGCGTTGATGGCGGCCACCGCGCCGGTGGCAAGGGCCCAGCGCTTCACGGTGCGTGGACGCGCATCGCTTGCCGAGGCGTTGGCCAGCCGCAGCTCGAACCGGGCCGGGTCGAGCCGCGCGACCCACACGCGCGCATCGCCCGGAGAAGGTGCCGGACCGCGAAACGTGCCGACCTCGAGACCCGCTTCCAGGGAAGTCCAGGTTCCCTCCGGAGGGAGCGACGCCGCGGGGGCATCCTCGGCCACCTCCACCGGAGCCTGCGCGGGCTTGCTCTGCTGGCGGTCGCACGAGGCGAGCAGCGTCAGGGCAACGGCCGTGGAGGCGAGCCGGGAGGGATGGTGCACGGCCGGCCAGTATACCAAGCCGGTCGAGGCCCCGATCCCCGCCGCCCGGCGTCGCGACTCTCCATCAGCACCCGCGATGAGCGGATCACCCGCGGTGCCTGGCGGCGTCGCCGCTCAGGGCGCCGCCTCCTGCGAGCTCCAGGCCGCCGTGTCGTCGACCTGCTGGGCCAACCAGTCGTGGAGGCTCACGCCGACCGTGTAGCTGGCGGGGCGCCGGAGCAACGTGTGGCCAGCCCCCGCCACGAAATAGTGCTTCACGTTGGGTTGCGGATCCATGACCCGGTGCGCCGTGTCGAAGAGCGCGCCCGTGAAGGTGTCGGGCGAGATCAGGAAGAACAGAGGGATGGTGGTGTCGTGCACGTAGGAGAGCAGGGACATGCGATCCTTCGGGTACTTGCGCGCGGCGGCGGCGAAGGCCTGGCCGAGGTCCGTCTTGCACTCCGGGCAAACGGAGGCGAGCGTGGAGTAGAGCCCCCAGGAGACGTCGAACGCGTCGGCCTGCGCGCGTCCGATCTCCGAGGCGAGGAGGGGCGGCCCGGAGTCGTCCACCACATACGAGGGCACGTGGGGCCAGTACGCCCGGAACGTGTCGTAGTTCGCGAGGGTGCCGAAGCCCCCCGCCGACGTGCCGCTCAGGACCACCTTGCCCGGTAGAGGAAAGGTGGGGGCGAGTCGCTTCATGAACGCGGCGAAGTTCTGGTGGCCGACGTGGTGGAAGGCGCGGGTGTCCGTCGCTGCGCCGCCCGGGAGCGTGACGGTGTACTGGGTCACCCGGTCGCCGGTGTGGACGTCGCCCGTGCAGTAGGGCACGTACACGAGCGTCCAGTCGCGAAAGGGATTGGCCGGGTCGGCGCGATCGAGCACACCGGTGAACGTCGCGGACTGAAGCGCCTGGAACTGAGCCTGGCCGAAGGGGCCCGGCGTCGTGATGAAGCCGGGCACGAAGCAGGTGCCGTAGGTCCAGCAGGCGCCGCCCCCCTCCAGGAAGACGAAGAGGTTTCCGCTGTCGCCGGGTGAGATGCCGATGCCGGTGGGCGATCCGTCCCCGCAGGCGCTGTCCGGAAAGTCGATCCAGGTCCAGGCGTTCTTCGCGAGGGCGCTGGCGGGAATGGCTTCGCCCATGGGCGGCGGGGTCGAGTCGCTCGATCCCCCGCAGGCGAGGAGCAGGGACAGGGTTGCGGCTGCGAGCGAACGGTGACGCAAGGTGAGGACCTCCTCGGTGAAACGCGGGGCCTCGAATGTAGGCCGTGGGTTCCGCCGCCGCCCGTCCGGCCGGGGAGTAGCATCGCCCCATGCGCTCAGGGCCAGGTCGAGGTTTCCGCCGCAGGCTCGCCGTGGCGCTTCTCGCCCTGGCGTTCCTCGCGCCAGCCAGACCCGCCGAGGCCCGGCGGCGGCTCCCTCGCAAGGCGCATCCGGAGGGCAGCCTCGTGCTCGAGGGCAGGCCGACGCGCGTTCGCTGGACCGATGGCGACACCTTCAAGGTCCTCGATGGCCCGTTCGGTGGACTGCTCACGCGGCTCGACGGTTACAACACGCTCGAGAGCTATGGGCCGGTGCACCGCTGGGGACGGTGGTCGCCCCCCGAGCTGCTGGCCCTGGCGCAGGAGGCGACGCGCTTCGCCGCCGCGGGCTCCTGGCACTGCACCAGCGCGGGCGCCGCCGACCGCTACCACCGACTGCTGGTGCGCTGTCCGGATGCGGCGCGCGCGCTCGTGCGCACGGGGCTCGCGATGGTCTATGCCGTCGACGCGGAAGCGAGGCCCGAGCTGCTCGCCGCGCAGCGGGATGCGCAGCGTGAGGGGCGAGGCATGTGGGCGAAGGGCGTGCCGCGCGGCATCGTGACGAACCTTCACTCGATCGTCGAGAACGGGGGAGAGGGCGCCTACGACCGCGTCGCGGACACGCGCACCGGACGTGCGATCGCCCGCCCGCACGAGCACGCGTACGCGATGTGCTCGGAGGTGTGTCAGGCCACCGAGGGCGACACGAGCTGCATGGTGTACGTCCCCTTCGAGCGCCGCTACCGCAACAAGCCGCCCTGCCTGCAGGGATCACCGGCGCGGCGGAAGCGGCAGGAGCGCTGACGTCGTGCGCAGCTTCTCCGCCCAGGCAGGATGTCGCGACAGCATCCGACGATCCATCCACGGGATGCTCACGCCGAGGAACAGCGCGGAGATGGCGACGGCGCCGACGCCGCTCCACCACCACGAAGGGGCCGCGGCGAGCCCGAAGAAGAAGACACCCCACCAGAAGAGCACCTCGCCGAAGTAGTTGGGGTGCCGCGACAGGCGCCAGAGGCCGCTGTCGAGCACCGCCTCCGGATCTCGCCGGGTCCGGGTGAAGGCGCGGAGCTGCCGGTCGGCGAGCCACTCCACCATGACGGCCGCCGAGGTCACCACCGCCGCGGCGAGGTCGAGCAGGCCAAGCCGGCGCCCGGCCAAGGCGAGCGCCGGGTAGAGCGGCAGGAGGCCCAGGAACACCCAGACCGTCGGCATGAGGTGGATCGAGACGAGGCTCGCGGGCCAGTAGAGCCGGCCCGTCCTGGCGCGGATCTCCCGGTATCGAAAGTCCTCGTCCTCGAGCCCGCGCCAGCGGAGGAGCTGGTTTCCGGTGAGTCGCGCGCCCCAGGCGATCACCAGCGCGAGCACGAGGAGCTGGCGCAGGCCCGGACCGCCAGGGCGGAGCGCTGCCCAGTAGAGCGCGATGGGGAGGGGGGCCACGCTCCAGTACGGGTCGTACACGCTGGAGTTGTCGTGACGGACGCTGAAGAGGAAGACGACGCCGGTGGCGGCGAGATCGGCCACCGCCGCGGCGAGGATGGGGTGCCGGCCGCGCTGCGTGAGGCCGGCCGCGAGCCCCGCCAGGAGCGCCGCGCCGTAAGCCAGCGCGAGGACCCCCCGGCCGCGCCTGCCGGCCGCATCAGCCTCCCCAGGTTCCGCGCTGCGCCCGCTCATCCGTAGAGCCCGCGCGTCGCTCGCCCCATGAGCCGCACGGACGCCCGGCGGGTGAGCACCCGCCCGAAGAGGAAGGCGGTGATCCTGTTGAGCGCGCCGGGGATGGTCACCGGGCCGTGCCCCAGCCGCCGCAGCGCGCGCTCCGCCACCGCGTCCGGCTCCATGATGGGGACGCTCCGCTTCGGCTTCGACGCGAGGTAGGCAGGGGTCCGCACCGGCCCGGCGCGGCAGGCGAGGACGTCCACCCCGCGCTCCGCCAGCTCCACCCAGAGCCCCTCCGCCAGCACGAGGTCGAAAGCTTTGGACGCGGCGTAGGACGCCACGTAAGCGGTGCCCTGGCCTCCCGCCAAGGACGCCATGAGGAGGATTCCCCCGCGCCCGCGCGCCGCCAGCCGGGCGCCCAGGAGGTAGCAGAGCACCACCGGACCGCGGCAGTTCACCTCCACCACGCGCAGGTGAGCCTCGAGCGGCGCATCGAGGAAGGGGCCGATGGCCGAGGCAGCCGCGTTGTAGACGAGCAGGCCCAGGTCGAGCCCGTCCACGAGGGCTGCAGCGCGCCCGGCGAGATCGGGCGCGGCGAGGTCGAGCGCAGCCGTGCGCACCTCCACCCCGTGCTTCGCCCGCAGCCGGGCCGCCAGCGCCTCCAGTGGCCCCGCCCGGCGGGCGACGAGCAGGAGGTTCAGTCCGCGGCCGGCGAGGAGCCGCGCGAAGGACTCGCCCAGACCCTCGGAGGCACCGGCGACGAGCGCCCAGGGGCCATAGCGATCCGCGAACGCGCTCACGCCGCCTCCAGGCCGGCAGCGCCCGCCGCCGGCTCCGTGAACGGATGGTGCGAGCGCGTCACCCGCCAGAGCACGAGGAAGGGCACCAGCAGCCAGGCGGCGTTCGAACCGATCGTCGCCCACGGGTTCGGCGCGGCATGCACACCCTTCACCTCGTCGAAGAGGATGATGAAGACGTTCGTGAACATCATCGCCGCCCACAGGATGCTCGGCGTCCGGATCCAGTCGCGTCCACGCGCGTAGGCGAACAGCGCCGCCGCGTAGAAGGGGCCGAAGACGCAAACGTCGAGCCAGATGGTGGCGCGGTACCAGGCCGGGCGGGCGAGCAGCAGCGGGTCCCAGGTGCGCTCGTACCAGTGGATGAGCCGCAGGGCCGCCGCCGGCGGCCACACTGGCTGGGTGAAGTGGGCCGGGTCAGCGATGACGATCTGCTCCAGGCTCACCACGTAGGAGATGAAGAACAGGTTCACCGCGAAGAACGCCAGCAACGCCACGTCCAGCGGTCGGCGCGAGAGCGGGATGGGGCGGCGCATGGGCGCCAGGGTAGCGCGGATCTGCGCACGAGGCGCGCACGATGGAGGACGAGGCTCGGGGGGAGGACGAGGCTCAGGGAAGGGCGAGGCTCACGGGGAGAACGAGCGAAGCGACGCAGCCGCGAACTGAGGTTGAAGGGACGACGCGGCTCACACGGGAGAACGAGGCTCACGGGAGAACGAGCGAAGGGCCCGTGCGTCCTGAGGAAGCGGAGCGCCCGGCCTGCGGACGGAACCGCTCCGGGGTCGGACCGCGTGCACGGTCCGTGACGCGGCAATCCAGCCGGGCAGGCATCGCCGCCCTGCGCGGCACGAAGGCCGTGCCAGCGGGGCCGCGCGCTCCGGCCGCCGCCCGTCAGGAGCCAGCCCGGAAGGCCGTCGCGGAGAGAGGAAGGAGGCACGGGCCCGAAGCGATGCAGCCGCGAGCCGAGGCTCACGGGAGAACGAGGCTCACGGGAGAACGAGCGAAGGGCCCGTGCGTCCTGAGGAAGCGGAGCGCCCGGCCTGCGGACGGAACCGCTCCAGGGTCGGACCGCGTGCACGGTCCGTGACGCGGCAATCCAGCCGGGCAGGCATCGCCGCCCTGCGCGGCACGAAGGCCGTGCCAGCGGGGCCGCGCGCTCCTGCCGCCGTCCGTCAGGGCCAGCCCGGAAGGCCGTCGCGGAGCGACGAAGGAAGCACGGGCCCGAAGCGATGCAACGGCGAGCCGAGGGGCCAGCCCGGAAGGCCGTCGCGGAGCGAGGAAGGAAGCACGGGCCCGAAGCGGTGCAGCCGCCATGGAATGCGTTCCACGAGCACAGGGGCGAGGAGTAAGGTCCCGCCCTCGATGGCACCCGATCCCCGCCGCCTCCGCATTGCCTTCGTCATCGACATCTTCGATGGCGTGAAGACCGGCGGCGTCATCTCCGCCCAGCGCTTCGTGGCCGGGCTGCGCGAGCGGCACGACGTGGAGGTCATCACCACCGGCCCCGCAGGGCCCGGGCGGACCGAGCTGCCCGCCTTGCATCCACCCATCTTCCGCAAGCTCATGCGGGAGATGGGCTTCGTGTTCGCCCGCCCCCGCCGCCAGGTGCTGGAGGCCGCCTTCCGGCGCGCCGACCTCGTGCACGTCCAGTTCCCCTTCCTGCTCGGGATGCGCGCGGCCGCGCTCGCTCGCCGGATGGGAAAGCCGCTCGTCGCCGGGTTCCACGTTCAGCCCGAGAACATGCTGCGAAACGTCGGGCTGCCCTCGGAAGGCGCGCTGGTGGAGGGGCTCTACCGGCTCTTTTGCGCGCGCCTCTTCGACCTCGCCGACGCGGTGGTCTGCCCGAGCGCCTTCGCCAGGGACGAGCTCGTGCGGCGCGGGCTCCGCGTCCCGGCAGAGGTCGTCTCGAACGGCATCGACCCCAGGTTCACGCCCGGGCCAGCCCCCGAGGTCGCGGAAACCGGCGGCGAGGTCCTCGTCCTCTCCGTCGGCCGGCTCGCCCGCGAGAAGAGGCACGACGTCCTCATCGAGGGGATCCGCCGCTCGCGCCACGCCGGCCGGGTGAGGCTCGTGGTGACCGGGCGCGGGCCAGAGGAGGCGCGGGTACGCGCCCTCGCGGCGACCCTGCCACTCCCAGCCCAGGTCACCTTCGTCACCGACGACGAGCTGCTCCGGCTCCTGCGCGCGGCGGACCTCCTCGTCCACGCCTCCGAGGTGGAGCTGGAGGGGATGGCGGTGCTGGAGGCGATGGGCTGCGGGACGCCCGCGCTCGTCGCGGATGCTCCGGCCAGCGCTTCCCCCTCCCTGGCGGCGGGGCCAGACTTCCTCTTCCGCCCCGGCGACGCCGGCGACCTCGCCGCGAAGCTCGACCACCTCCTCGACGACCCCGCCGCGCTCCCCGCGGCGCGCGCGCGCTGCCTCGAGCGCGCGCCCGCCTTCGCGCTGTCCGCCTGCGTCGCGAAGCTGGAGGCGCTCTACCTGCGCGTCGCCTCCGGGGAGGGGGTCAGCCCCCCGTCGGCCGCTCGCGCCGGACGATCCAGAGCGCCGCCGGCAGGGCGGTGAAGTCGGCCAGCATGGCGAGGAGGAAGGCCGCCGAGGTCACGACGCCGAACTGGCGCAGCGGGGGGAAGCTCGAAGCGGCGAGCCCCAGGAATCCGGCCGCGTTGATGAGGGTCGCGAAGACGATCGGGCGCCCCGACACCCGCAGCGTGTGCCGCAGCGCCGGCTCGAGCGATCGCGCGCCCTCCCGCTCCGCCTCGCCCAGGTGGTGGAAGAAGTGGATCTGGTCGTTCTCGGTGGTGCCGAGCACCGTGGTGGCGATGAGGATGGTGGCCACGTTCAGGCTCGCGCCCACGAGCCGCATGCCGAGGAAGGTCGCGAGGATGGCGAAGAGGGACGGGATCATCGCCATGAGCCGCGCGCTCGGGCTCCTGAAGACGAAGAGGAAGGCGACGAAGATGAGCGCCGCGGTGATGGCAAAGCTCTGCGTCAAGGTGGGGACGAGGCTCGCCCCCACCTTGGCCTGCACCATCGACTCGCCCACCACCTGCATCGAGGCGCCGCGAAAGGCCGGGTCCCCCGCCACGGTGCGCTCCCACGCGTCGGAGAGAGCGCGCGCGATGGCCCGATAGCCGACTTCGTCCCCGCCTCCGCGGAAGGTGACGGTGACCTGAGCGTTGGAGAGCGTCCCCACGTCGAGGAAGCCGCGCAGCTCCGGCTCGGACAGCAAGAGCCCCTCCACGTCGGCGGCGAGCGCCGCGAAGACCTCGGGATCCTGGGTGAGGCGGTCGCCCTGCCCCGCCAGGTAGCCGCGCAGTCGAAGGAAGGTGGTGGGCCCGACCACCGCGTTCACCCCGGGCAGCGTCTCCACCGCCGTCGTGAAGCGGTCGAGACCCCGCAGCACCTCCGGGTCGGCGGCGGCTCCCGGCGGCGTCTTCACCCAGACGCGCGCCACGTCGAGCCCGGACACGTGCTCCCGGAAGAAGAGCATGTCGCGGTGGATGGCGAGCGAGGGGTCGACGTAATCGAGAGCGTCCACCCCGACGCGCATGGGGGCGAGCCGCCCCGGGATGCCGAGGAGCGCCGCCAACCCGGCGGCCGACAGGGCGAGCGCGCCGACGAGCAGCGGCCAGCGCAGCCTGTACGTCAGGCGGGGCAGCGCGTCGGCGGCGCGGTCGTAGAGAGCGCTCCGCACCTGCACCGCGCGCCGGGTGGGCGTCCGGAGCACCTTCTGCAGCGCTGGAAAGAGCGTGAGCGCGACCACCCAGGCGATGGCGAGCCCTGCCGCGGTCCAGAGGCCCATCTCGCGCACCGGCCGGATCTTGGAGACGCCGAGCGCGCCGAAGCCCAGCACCGCCGCGACTGCGGAGGCGGTCACCGGCAGCGCCTTGTTGGCGAGCGCCCAGGCCTGGTGCGCGTCCGTCGAGGTGCCCTCCGGCTGGTCGACGAACCGCGAGTGCAGGTAGACCAGGGTGGCGAGCGTCGTCACGAGGATGGTGAGGGGCACCAGCGCGGAGACGACGGTGAAGGAGAAGCCGAGGAGCCGGCCCACCCCCACGCCCAGCGCCACCGACGCCCCGAGCGCGAGCAGGATGGCGAGGAGCGAGCGCGGGGAGCGGTAGAGGTAGAGCGACAGCACGACCACGAGGAGCCCGAAGAGCGGGAACGAACGCACCGACGCGCTGCCCGAGGCGTGCTCGATCCAGGACTCGACGTAGGGCGCGCCGACCTTGCGAAGCTCGCGCAGGCTCCCCCGCGGCGCCCGCGCCAGGGCAGCGTCGATCTGCGCCAGCACCTCGTCGCGCTCGCGGGCGCCGTGCACGTCGAGCCCGACCGGGATTCCGTGGAAGTGGTCGCCGACGAGTCCCTGCCGCCGGAAGAAATCCGCCCCGGTGGCGAAGCGGCGAAAGGCGGCGGCGCCCTCCGGCGTGGGCGCAAAGCCGGGGTGAGCCCGGCGGTAGACGTCGAGCGCCGAGTAGGGATGCGCGCGCGCCACGCTCCGCAGCGCGGCCTCGACGCCCTCGAGGTCGCGCAGCACCTCCGGGCGCCAGGGGTCGTCCGCCTCGAGGAGCAGGATGACCAGCGCGCCCTCCGGGAAGACGGTCTGGAACTCGCGGGTCGCGACGACATCGGGATCGGAGGGGACCACCAGACGGTCGATCCCGCTCTCGGAAGCGATGCGCGTCGCGAGCAGGGCGGCCGCCGGCACGAGCAGCGCGTAGGCCACCAGGATGGGAAACCGGGCCGCGACGACGGCGCGGAAGACGCGCTCGAGCGGGGAGGGGGCGGGCACGGGCGAAGGGTATACCCGGCCACAGCTCGTTGCGGGAGAAGGGGCTCCGAGGCATGGTGCGCGGATGACGACCGCGCTCGCCACCGCACTCGCAGCCCTGCTCGCCGCCGCGCCCGCCGCCGGCTCCTCGAAGCCGGCCAAGCCCGCCAAGGCCATCGTGCCCCAGCTCACGACCATCGTGGCCTGTGCTCCGGGGTACCCCGGCACCACCGCCGAGGCCCAGCCCGGCATGAACGCCTTCGCCGCGGCCGTGTCGAAGGCCGTTGGCCTACCGCCCACCTCGGTGAAGGCGCTCTACGTCCCCAGCGAGAAAGCCGGGCTCGCCCGCATGCAGCAGCCGGACGTCGGGGTCGCGCTGGTGACGCTTCCGTTCTACGTGGCGCACGCGGCCGAGCTCCGGCTCCAGCCGCAGCTCACCGTCGAGAACGAGGGCCGCGGGCCCTCCGAGAGCTGGACCTTGGTGGCCCGGAAGGGCGCGTTGAAGGACGCGGCCGGGCTCGCCGGCTTTCGCATCGAGTCCATCGCTGGCTACGCGCCCGGGTTCGTGCGGGCCGCGCTGGCCGGCTGGGGCGCGGTGCCGAAGGAGGTCCCCATCGCGCCCACCCGCAAGGTGCTCACCTCGCTGCGCCAGGCGGCCGGGGGCGAGAAGGTGGCCGTGCTGCTCGACGCAGGCCAGGCAGCCTCGCTCGCGAGCCTGCCCTTCGCGGGCGAGCTGGAGGTGGTGGCGAAGTCGGAGCCGCTGCCAGCCGCCCTGGTGTGCGTCCTCACGCCGAGGATGAAGCCCTCCAAGTTCCGGCCGCTGAGCGGTGCGATGCTGCGCGTGGCGGGCGATCCCGAGGGGGCGGCCGCGCTGAAGGGCATCCGCATGGTGCGCTTCGCGCCCCTCGACGCCGCCGTGCACGCCTCGCTGAGCAAGGTCATGGAAGCCTCGCGTTGAACGGGAGGTGGGTGGCCCCGCTGACCGCGCTCGCCCTGGCGCTGGGCTGCGCGCACGCGCTTCCGCCAGCGCGGCCCGAGCCCGCGGCCGCGGCTCCTGCCGCGGGAGGCAGCGCCTCGGAGCTCCTGGCCCGCGCCGAGGCGCGCTGGGCGGGGCGGCCCGATCCGGCCGCGGTGGGCGAGGCGGAGGAGCTGTACCTGGCCGCGGCCCGGGCGGATCCACGGGCGACGGGGGGCCTCGCCGGAGCGGTGAAGGTGAAGGCCTGGCGCGCGGAACGCGAGCGCGACGACGCGCGCCGCGCTGCCCTGGCGGAGGGCGCAGTGGAGGCCGGGCAGTGGTGCGAGGCGCGAGCGCCTGCGAGCGCGGAGTGCGCCTATGCGCTCGCGATCGGGCTCGGCCTGCAGGCGCGGGAGCGGCGGGGAACGGCGCTCGATGGCCTGAAGCTCATGGTTGCGAAGCTCCGTCAGGCAGAGGCGGCCGACCCGAGGCTGGACCGGGCCGGGCCTGCGCGCGTGCTGGCTCAGGTGCTGGCGCAGGCGCCGGGCTGGCCGCTCGGGCCCGGCGACACGGACGCGGCGGTGGAGGCGGCACGCCGGGCCGTGTCGCTCTTCCCCGACCACCCGCCCAACCAGCTCGCGCTGGCGCTCGCGCTCCAGAAGAACGACGAGCCCGGCGTCGCGCGCGCGGCGGCGGAGCGCGCGGTGGCGCTCGCGCGGGCGGCCCGGGACGAGCCCGACGCTGCAGGGTGGATCGAGGAGGGGCTGCGGCTCGCCGGCGGAGGGACGGACGAGAGCTGACAGCGGTGTTAGCTCAGCTCACGCTCTCCGCGCTGTAGCGCGCCAGGAGCCCCGACCGCACCGCGCCGCGGTGGATTCGGACGAAGAAGAGGCAGGCGAGCGCGATGTACCCAGCGGCGAGGGCCGCTCCGGCCCCGAGCGCGGCAAAGGAGATGGGCTGGCCCGCCACCGCTGCGCGCAGCCCCTCGAAGACGTACGAGGGCGGCAGCGCCCGACCGACGAGCTGCATCCAGCGCGGCAGCGTGGCGAGCGGGTAGAACACCCCGGCGAAGGGGGAGAGCAGTGCGGGGATGGGCCAGACCAGCCACTCCGAGGCCGGCCCGAGCCGCAGCACGAGCGCGCTCGCGAAGACGCCGAGCGCGATGCCGAAGAGGAAGAGCACGGCGAGGAAGGGCGCGAGCCCGAAGCCAACGGTCGAGTAGGAGAGCCCGAAGACCCCCGCCGCGAGCGCGAGCATGACCCCGAGGCCGACCAGGCTCGTCACCACGCTGGAGGCGACCAGGCCGGCCAGGTATTCACCGATGGTGATCGGGCTCGCGAAGAGGTTGAACAGGTTCCGCGACCAGACGTCCTCGAAGAAAGCCATGGTCACGCCCTGCATGACCCGGCCAAAGAAATCCCACAGCAGGATGGCGCCCAGGAGCGTGGGGACGAAGCGGACGGTGGACGAGGCGATCGCGTCCAGGTAGCGGGTGATGAAGCCCCACAGGACGACGTCGATGGCGACCCAGGCGAAGAGCGGCACCAGCCGCGCAGGGCTGCTGCGGAGCAGATAGGCCTGCCGCAGCAGGATGGCGCCGGTGCGTTTCAGTCGCATGTGCGGGCCGACCTCTCGCCCGACGGCGCCGGGCTCGGGTCGCGCTCGCTCACGCCGTACTTCCGCAGCTTCCCCTGAAGCGTGGTGGGCTTGAGGCCGAGGAGCGCGGCCGCGCCCTGCGGGCCGTACACTCTGCCGCCGCTCGCGGTCAGCGCGTGGCCGAGGAGCTGCCGCACCTGCTCGTCGAAGCGCCCCGGGGCGCCCTCCGCGCTCCGCTCCGCGCCGGGACCTCCGCCACCTCCAGCGCGGCCGCCACCCAGAGCTTCGCCGGGTTCGGCCCGCCCGCGGCCCGGGGAGGGGAGCACGAGCTCGTCTCCCGGCGAGAGGATGAGCGCTCTCTGCAGGTAGTTCTCCAGCTCGCGCACGTTCCCGGGCCATTCGAGCGCCTCCAGCAACGGCCATGCGTCCTCGGAGACCCGGGGCGGCCGCCGGTGCATGAGCGCAGCGTGCCGGGCGAGGAAGTAGGACGCGAGCGGCCGGATCTCCGCCCGCCGGGCCCGGAGGGGGGGAAGTTCCAGCGGAAAGACCGCCAGGCGATAGTACAGGTCCGAGCGAAACGTGCCCGCCGCGACCATCGCCTCGAGGTCGCGGTTCGTCGCCGCGACCACGCGAACGTCCACCTGGACGGAGCCCCCGCCGCCCACGCGCTGGATCTCGCGCTCCTGCAGGACGCGCAGGAGCCGCACCTGCACCGATGGGGGTGCATCGCCCACCTCGTCGAGGAAGAGGGTCCCTCCCTCGGCCTGCTCGAAGCGCCCTGAGCGCCTCCGCACCGCTCCGGTGAATGCGCCCTTCTCGTGCCCGAAGAGCTCGCTCTCGATGAGGCTGTCCGGCACCGCGCCCAGGTTCACCACCACGAAAGGCGCGCCGAACCGTGGAGACAGGTCGTGCACCATCCGTGCGAGCCCCTCCTTCCCGGTCCCCGTCTCGCCGCGGATGAGCACGGTCGTCATCGACGGCGCCACCAGCCGCACCCGCTCGAGGACCCCCTTCATGCTCGGGCCCTCCGCGACGTAGCGCGCGTCGCGCTTCATCTGCCGGAGCTCCTCCTTGAGGAGCGTGTTCTCGCGGTCGAGGAGGCGGTTCAGGCGATGCACCTCCTCCACCATCAAGCTGTTGTGGAGGGCGATCGCGACGAGGTGCGCCACCTGCCGCGCCACCTGGAAGCAGCACTCGAGGAGCCCTTGCCGTGGGGGATGCGCAATGTCGAGCGCGCCCAGCGCCTCGCCCTCGAAGATCAGCGGAAAGGAGACGAGCGAGCCGTAGCCCAGCTCCGCCAGCCGGGGCTCCTCGCGAAAGCGCGGCCGATCCGCCAGGATCGGGTCCACGATGGTCGGCCGCCGCTCGGCGAGGGCGAGGCCTGCCGCCGAGCCAGCCAGCTCGAAGGTCCTGCCCACCTCGGTGGCCGGGTGGCGGGGATCGGAGACGAGCGCCACTCTCGCGGTGCCGGGCTCCCCCTCGACGAGGCGGTGGATCGCGACGCGGGTCGTCCCGAACCGCCGGTTGAGAAGGCGGCCGGTGCGCTCGAGCACTGCCTGCAGGTCGACCGTGGAGAGGACGGCCTCGATGGCCTCCTCGACGATGCGCTGGTGCGGATCGTGGGCGGGATGAAGGACGGGGACATCACTGGGGAGAATGGGCAGGGGGAGGGGCATGGTCGGTTCCTCGGTCCCGGCAAGGCGGCACCCAAATGCCGTTGTCACCCAAATACGGTTGCCAGCGCCACCGGAATATGGGTGCAAGCGCGGAGGATGGCTTCAAGCGCTTGGAATCTCGACCGTCGGGGTATGGCACGACCCTCGCTTGCGAGTCCTCCACCGCCTTCCGCGCACGCCCGTTTCTGGCAGCGACCGCACCGGAGAACCGCAAATGGATGCCATCGAGACGTTGATGAACGAGCACCGCCTCATCGAGTCGGCATGCGGCGCGCTCACGGCCTTCGCTGACGAGGCCCGCCGCGCGAGCGCCGACGACAAGGCCGAGCTCGCGCGCTTCGTGACCTTCATCCGCGAATTCGCCGACGGACACCATCACGGGAAGGAGGAGGACATCCTCTTCGCAGCCATGATCGATGCGGGCTTCTCTCGCCAGGCCGGCCCGGTCGCCGTGATGCTCATGGAGCACGACCAAGGCCGCGCCTACATCCGCGCGCTCGGCGAGCTCGCAGTGAAGCAGGAGCCCTGGAGCTCGGAGGACCGCCAGCAGCTCGCCGGGGCGGCGCGCGGCTACGAGCAACTCCTTCGCGCCCACATCCACAAGGAAGACGTGATCCTCTATCCGATGGCCTGTCAGCGGCTCCCGCCCGAAGCGCTGGCCCGGGTCGATGCGGCTTGCGCCGCCTACGATGCGAAGCACGCCGCGAGCGACGGCGACCGGCTCGAGAACCTCGCTGGCGAGCTCCTCGGGCGACACTCCAGTCCTGGCCGCGACGGGCCGGCTGCTCATCGCGTCGGGGGCTGCTGCTGATGCGACGCGGCGCATCCTGGGGGGGCGCGCGTCCTTCTGCCTCGCCCCTCAAGAGACGGCCGAACTCTCCGTAAAGGGCCCAGGCTCCCCGCAATGTCCGTCCGCACTCGGCTCCCATCGCTGGAGGACTGGAAGCGACAGGTGAAATGCCAGGTCGGCTGCCCGGTCGAGACGGACGCCGGTCGATACGTGCAGCTCATCGCCGAAGGGCGCGACGAGGAGGCCTACCTCGTCGCCCGCGCGCCGAACCCTCTCGCCTCCGTGTGCGGTCGCGTCTGCGCCGCGCCGTGTGAGGACGCCTGCCGGCGGGGCAGCGTGGACGCTCCCATCACCATTCGCGCCCTGAAGCGCACCGTCACCGAGAAGTTCGGCGTCGAGTCGATGCGGCCCGACACGCAGGACTCCCTGCTTCACGCGCTGGTGCGGGAGGGGAATCGCTACGCGGGTCACCTGCCGGTCCATCCGATCGATCCCGCCGCGGCGCCCAACCCGGCGCGTCGAAAGGTGGCGGTGGTGGGCTCCGGCCCGGCCGGCCTGGCCGCCGCTCACGACTTGGCCCTCCTCGGGTACGCCGTGACGTTGTTCGAGGGCTCGGACGAGCCCGGCGGCATGCTGCGCCACGGCATCCCCGAGTACCGCCTGCCGCGCAGTCTGCTCCGGGCCGAGATCGACAAGATCCTCGCCCTGGGCGTCACCCTCGAGACGAAGCGTCCGCTCTTGCCCGGCTTCGGGCTGGCCGAGCTCCGCCTCGCCGGCTTCGAGGCGTTTTTCCTCTCCGTGGGCGTGCAGCAGGGGCGCGATCTGCAGGCGCCGGGGGTCGAGCTCGACGGCGTGGTGAAGGCTGTCGATTACCTGCTCAACGCGAACCGCGGCTTCCGCATGGACCTCGGGCGCCGGGTGGTCGTCATCGGCGGGGGCTTCGTCGCCTTCGACGCGGCCCGGACTGCCATCCGCGCCGCGCGCGACGACACCCCCTCAGCCCCGCCGGAGCTTCAAGGGGAATCCGATGCGCGCATGAAGGAAGCGATGGACTCGGCGCGCGAGGCGCTCCGCGGCGGGGCGAGTGAAGTCACCATCGTCTCCCTGGAATCCTTCGCCGAGATGCCCGTGCTCCGCACCGCGCAGGGGCACGAGGAGCTGGAGCAGGCGCAGCTCGAGGGCGTCTCGTTCAAGCCGCGGCGCGGGCCGAGGCGCTTTCTGGGCGAGGGGCACCTCCGCGCGGTGGAGCTGCGGCGGGTCACCTCGGTCTTCGACGCGAACGGCCGCTTCGCCCCACAGTACGACGACGCGGACGTGGAGACGCTCGAGGCGGATGCCTGCATCCTCGCCATCGGCCAGAAGCCGGATCTCGCCTTCCTGACGCCGGAGGATGGCGTCGCGCTCACTCCAGGAGGGACGATCCGGGTCGATCCGGAGACGCTCGCCACGAGCGCGGCCGGCGTGTTCGCGGGCGGGGACGTCGCCTTCGGGCCGCGCAACCTCATCGAGGCCGTCGCGAACGGGAAGAGGGCGGCGCGGTCCATCCACCGCCACCTGACGCCCGACCGGGCTCGCCTCGAGTCGGTGATCGACGTCGAGAAGCTCCCTACCCGCACCTATCGCATGATCGCCGGGTTCGAGCTGCTCGACCGGGAGAGCCCGCCCACGCTCCCGCTCGATCGCCGCACCGGCATCGCCGAGGTGGAGAGCGGCTTCTCGGACCTGGAGGCGAGGCAGCAGGCGGCGCGCTGCCTCGTCTGCCACGTGCAGACGATCTACGACCCGGAGAAGTGCGTCCTCTGCAACCGCTGCGTGGACGTCTGCCCCGAGTACTGCCTGGCGCTGGTGCCGCTCGAGGAGCTCGAGCTGCCGGAGGAGGAGCGCGCCGCCCTCGTCGCTGCCGCCGAGGCCGGCGGCTTCCCACTCTCCGCCATGATCAAGGACGACACGGCCTGCATCCGCTGTGGCCTGTGCGCGATCCGCTGCCCGACCGACGCCATGACCATGGAGCGCTTCACCATCACCGAGCGCTGGGCCCCCGCAGGCGGGGAGCCCGGCCGGAGGGATTCCGCATGAGCGTTCGCCCCGACCGGCGCGAGTTCCTGAAGCGGGTAGGGATCGGCGTGGGAGTGGCCGCGATGTGCGGGCAAGGCGCTGCGGCGCTGCGCTCCCTCGTGCCCAACGTCTCCTACGACGCCCCCACCACGGTCAAGATCGGCCCTCCGGCGGAGTACCCGGAGGGCATGAAATTCCTTCCCGAGCAGCGCCTCTTCGTCTTCCGACAGGGTCCGGTGTTCCACGCCATCTCCGCGGTCTGTACGCACCTCGGGTGCACCGTGCGAGCCGAGGCGCTGTCCAACGTGGAGACGCGCCAGGTGGGCGGCTCCCCGGTGAAGCTCACCCACCGCTTCCTCTGCCCCTGTCACGGGTCGCGCTACGAGGGCGACGGCGAGAACGTGGCCGGCCCCGCGCCGCGCCCGCTCGCCTGGTACGAGCTCTCCATCGCGACCGACGACGGCCAGCTCGTCGTCGATCTCGCGAAACCGGTGGAGCGCAGCTTTCGCCTCACCGTCGCCTGAGGAGCCGCCATGGCCATCTCTCCCGAGGGTCCGGAGGTGCAGCCCAAGAGCGCTCCCGGAGTGCATCCGAGGCCGCTGTGGAGCCTCCGGCCCGCGTCCGACCGCGAGGCAGGCGACGCGGTGGTGGCGAACTTCCTCCTCCACTGGTTCCCTGTACGCGCCCTCGCGGACTCGCTCCGCTGGCGCTACTCGCTCTGGCTCGGGACGATCTCCGCGGCGCTCCTGGCGCTGCTCGTCCTCTCGGGCCTGCCGCTCCTTTTCCTGCACGTGCCCTCCGTCGAGCGCGCCTACGGCTCGGTGAAGGACATCGAGAACGTCGTCACCTTCGGGTCCTGGATCCGCTCCGTTCACCGCCTCTCCGCTCATTTCATGGTGGCGGTGGTCTTCCTGCACCTGGCGCGCGTCTTCCTCACCGGCGCGTACAAGAATGGGGTGGGGCGGGGGCAGCGCCGGGAGTGGAACTGGGTCCTGGGCGTCCTCATGTTCCTGGTGACGCTCTTTCTCAGCTTCACCGGTTACCTCCTGCCCTGGGATCAGCTCGCGTACTGGGCGGTGACGGTGGGCACCAACATCGCCTCGGCGGTGCCGCTCGTCGGCGAGACCGTGCGCGAGCTCATGCTGGGCGGCCGCACCATCGACCAGCCCACCCTGACGCGCTTCGAGATGTTGCACGTCATCGTGCTCCCGGGCTTGCTGGCGGTGCTGTTCGCCTACCACATGTGGCGCATCCGAAAGGACGGCGGGCTCGCCAGCGCCGATGGCGCCGCCCTGCTGCCCGCGGCCGCGCCCGTCTCCGCCGCCGAGCGGGCCACGAAGACGTACACGCTGCTCGGTGTGGCGCGCGGCCAAGGGCCCCGCATCCGCGCCACCTCGCTCGAGCGCCCGGACGTCTCCGTGAGCTCGGTGCCCGACCTCACCCGGCGCATCGCCATCGTGATGCTGGGCACGTTCGCGGTGCTCTCCATCCTGGCGGTGTTCATCCACTCTCCGCTCGAGGAGCCGGCCAACGCCCTCGTCACGCCCAACCCCGCCAAGGCACCCTGGTACTTCCTCTGGCTGCAGGAGATCGTCACCGACACGACCATCCATCTCGGCTCCTTCACCATCAACGGCGCCTTCGTGGGCGGGGTCGTCCTTCCCGGGCTCCTCGTCGGGCTGATGCTGGTCTGGCCCTGGCTCGACCGGAGCCCGGCCGCGGCCGCCGGGCGCTGGTTCCCCCGCAGCCGGCGCACCCAGAACGTCGTGTTTCTCGCTCTCGTCGCGGTGGTCATCGTCCTCACCCTCATCGGCACGTTCGCGCGCGGCCCCTACTGGCGGCTCTACTGGCCCTGGCAGAGCTGGCCCGACATGCCGACCCGGTTCTGACATGGAACGGCGCACGATCTTTCCCGAAGCTCCCCGCGACCGGCTGCTGCTCGCCATGGTCGGACTCGTCCTCGTCGTCTCCACGGCGCTCTTCGTCTGGAGCGACCACGCCAAGGACTGGCGCTGGTACCAGGCGGAGTTCCGCAAGCGCGTGGCGGAGAAATTCGGCCAGGAGAAGGCCTCCACCGTCCCGGCGGGCATGAAGCAGCTCTGGGCGGCTGACCTGCGCCGGGCCGATCGCTGCGTCACCTGTCATCAGGCCACCGCCTGGAAGGGCTTCGAGGCGGCCGAGGAGCCCTTCCGCACGCACCCGCAGGAGGTGCTGCGGACGCACCCGGTCGAGCGGTTCGGCTGCACCGCCTGCCACGGGGGGGAAGGCTTCGCGGTCACCTCGGAGGACGCGCACGGCCCCACCCCGCACTGGGAGGAGCCGGTGCTCGGCACGACGCTCGGCGAGGCCTACTCCCTCGTGGGCGACAAGGGCGCCCTGCTGCAGATGAACTGCAATATCTGCCACCGCTATGACCGCGAGACGAAGGGGGCCGCGGCCATCAACCTCGCGAAGAGGCTGGTGCGGGAGAAGGGCTGCCGCGCCTGCCACGTGGTGAACGGGCGTGGCGGCTCCATCGGGCCTGACCTCACCGAGGTGGGAGACAAGGCGCCCGAGCAGTACGACTACTCCCGCCTGCTCGGGCAGAAGACCTCGTACGCCTGGCACGTCGCCCACATCAAGGAGCCGAAGGCCGTCGTCCCCGACACGGTGATGCCGACCTTCGGCTTCTCCACCGCCGAGGCGCAGGCGCTCGCCATGCTCGTCATGTCCTGGCGGCGCGAGGCGCTCCCCGCCGCGTACCTGGCGGGCGCGCCCCGTGGGGAGCCGCAGACGGCGCGTGAGGTCGAGGAGGAGGCCATGATGAAGACAGGGCCGGGCGCCTGGTTCGTGAAGACGGGCTGCTACATCTGCCACAACGTCTCCTCGCTCGGAGTGAAGAGCCCGGCACAGATCGGCCCCGATCTCTCGCTGGCGGTGGAGGACGTGCAAGCGCGCTTTGGGCGCACCCTCGACGACTTCCTCGACACGCCCACCGGAACCATGTCCGTGGTGCTGTCGAGACAGATCATTCTCAGCAAGGACGAGAAGAAGGTCGCGGTGGGGAAGATCCGCGAGGCGTACGCCGAGTACCAGAAGCAGAAGGGCAAGGCCGCCGGTTCTGGGGCCACGAAGCGACCGGGCGACGAGCCCGCCCACGAGAGGAAGACCCCATGACCCAGAAGAGCACGCTCACCTGGACGGCGCTGGCGGCAGCGGGGATCCTGGCCGCGGGCTGCGCACCCTCAAAGCCGAAGAACACGCAGCAGGCCCGCGCCGGCGCGTCGGACATCAGCGTCGCGGCGGAGAAGACCTACGTCCCGCCGGGCGATCTCGACGAGTACTACATGTTCTCGTCAGGCGGGCACTCCGGGCAGATCTTCGTCTTCGGCCTGCCGTCCATGCGCCACCTCACCACCATCCCGGTGTTCACGCCCTATCCCGGCGTCGGCTACGGCTTCGACGACGACTCGAAGAAGATGCTGGGAGAGTACACCTGGGGCGACGCCCACCATCCCGCGCTCTCGGAGACGAACGGCGACTACGACGGCCGCTGGCTCTTCATCAACGAGATGAACGGCCGGGTGGCGCGCATCGACCTGCGCGACTTCAAGACGAAGCAGATCCTGGGCCCGGTGCCGAACATCTCCGGCAACCACGGCTCGGCCTTCGTCACGCCCAACACCGAGTACGCGATGATGTCCTCGCGCTTCTCGGTCCCCATCCCGCTCGGCACCTATGCGTCGATGGACAAGTACGCGAGCGAGTTCAAGGGCATCATCGCCGGCGTGAAGATCGACCCCAAGAGCGGGGAGATGTCGCTCGGCTGGGAGATCGTGACGCCGCCCTTCGACTGGGACCTGGGCGACGCCGGCAAGGGACCGTCCGACGGCTGGATGTTCTTCACCTGCTACAACTCCGAGCGCGCGATCGGGAAGCTGGAGGTGACCGCCTCGCAGCGGGACCGCGACTACATCGCGGCGGTGAACTGGCGGGTGGCCGAGAAGGCGATCCAGGAGGGGAAGGGCAAGGACATCGGCGGCGCCAAGGTGCTGAACCCGCGCGACGTGCCGGGGCTCATGTACCTCATGCCGTGCGGCAAGTCCCCGCACGGCGTGGACGTGACGCCGGACGGCAAGTGGATCATCGGGTCGGGCAAGCTGCAGGGGGTCACCACCGCCTTCAACTTCGAGAAGGTCCAGACCGCCATCAAGAACAAGGACTTCACCGGCGACGAAGACGGGATCCCGGTGCTCAAGTACGAGTCCATCAAGGACGCCGAGGTCCCGGTGGGGCTGGGGCCGCTCCACACCCAGTTCGGCGGCGACGGCTACGCCTATACCTCCCTCTTCGTGGACAGCGCGGTGGCGAAGTGGAAGCTCGGCACCTGGGAGGTGGTGGACAGGATCCCGGTCTCGTACTCGATCGGCCACCTCGCCGCCGCCGAGGGCGACAGCGCGCACCCGAAGGGCAAGTACCTCGTCGCGCTCAACAAGCTCTCGCACGGCCGGCACCTGTCGGTGGGTCCCTCGCAGCCGGAGAGCTCGCAGCTCATCGACATCACCGGCGAGAAGATGAAGCTCCTCTACGACGCCTTCACCGAGCCCGAACCGCACTACGCGCAGATCATCAAGGCCGACAAGCTCCACCCGATCGAGGTCTATCCCAAGGAGGAGAATCACCACCCGCTCGCGGTCTGGGACGTGAAGGACGCCGGCACGAAGCGCGACGGCACCAAGGTGGTGGTGAAGGTGGTGTTGGTGCGCTCCAGCATCACCCCGGCGGCAGTGGAGGTGAACCAGGGCGATACCGTCACGTTCGCCATCACCAACATCGAGCAGACCACCGACGAGCTGCACGGCTTCGGCTTGCTCGGCTACAACAAGAACCTGGTCATCGACCCGGGCGAGACGAAGACCCTCACCATCGTGGCGGACAAGGCGGGAGTCTATCCGTACTACTGCACCAACTTCTGCTCCGCGCTCCACCAGGAGATGCAGGGTTATCTCGTCGTGAAGCCCAAGGCGAAGAGGTGACGGGCTCTGGGAGCACCACGTGACGGGGGAGATCTGGGAGCGGGAGAACCGGTTGCTCCAGGCGCCGGTGGGCGCCGCGCCGCGCGGGGCGCTCGTCGTCGCGGCCTTGCTCCTGGTTGCAAGCCTGGCGACGCCACTCTGGAACATGACCATGTTCGCGCCTCAATACCAGGACGGCCTGCGGCTCGAGATCCGCAGTTCCGGGCTGGTCGGGGGCAACCGCGGCCAGGACCTGAAGGAGATCAATCTCCTCAATCACTACATTGGGATGCACGAGCTGGCGCAGGAAAACTTCACCGAGTTCCTGTGGATGCCCTTCATCATGGGCGTGCTCGCGCTGCTCATGCTGCGGGCCGCGGCCTTCGGTACGGTCGGGCACATCGTCGATGCGACGGTGCTGTTCGTGTACTTCGGCCTCTTCGCGCTCTGGTCCTTCGGGCACAAGATGTGGGCGTACGGGCACGAGCTCGACCCGACCGCTCCGGTGAAGGTCCCCGGCTTCATGCCTCCGATGTTCGGCCGCTCCCAGCTCGCCAACTTCGAGGTGTACTCGTACCCCGGCCCCGGCAGCTACGCCTTCCTCGGCGTCGGCCTGGCGCTCCTCGTGGCTCTCGCGCTGGGCTGGCGCGCGGCGCGGGCCACGACGTCCAGGGCGCCGGCGAGGTAGCGGTGGCGCTCGCACCGGCGCTGCTCGCGCTGGCCGCCGCGGCGGCGGCGGGCGACATGGCTACCGAAGCGCCGGGCGCACTGGAGGCGAGGTCCCCGCCCGCGGAGACGTCGCCGCTGCAGGCGCTCATCGACCGCGCCCCGGCGGGCTCGACTGTGACCGTGGAACCGGGCACCTACGCGGGGGCGCTCGTCATCGACCGGCCCCTGCGCCTCGTCGGACGAGGCCGCCCGCGGCTGCTCGGCGCGGGGCAGGGAAGCGTGGTGCGCATCCGCGCTCCCGACGTGACGGTGGAGGGCTTCGACGTCGATGGCCTCGGGCTCGGCGATCTCGGGCGCGACTCCTCCGGCGTGCACGTGGCCGCGCTGCGCGCGATCGTGCGTGACGTCCGCATCGAGCGGACGCTCTACGGCGTTTACCTGCGCCAGGCGCACGGCGCGCGCGTCGAGCGCTGCGTCATCCGGGGGATGCGGGAGAAGGAGGCGGGCGAGAAGGGCTCCGGGATCCACGTCTGGAACACGGAAGGGTTCACGCTCGACGGGAACCAGATCTCGGACGTTCGCGACGGCTTCTACATTCAGTCGTCGAACCACGGCATCATCCGGCGCAACGTGGCCCGCGACCTCCGCTACGGCATCCACTACATGTACGCCGACGACAACGCGTTCGAGGACAATCTGTTCGAGCGCAGCGACGCGGGGGGCGTGCTCATGCACTCGCGGCGCATCGCCTTCCGGCGCAACCAGTTTCTCCACAATCGCGGGCCCTCCTCGGTGGGGCTCCTGTTCAAGTCGTGCGACGACTCGGTGGCCGAGGACAACCTCCTCGCCGACAACGCGCGCGGCATCTTCATCGAGGGCTCCTACCGCGACATCTTCCGGCGGAACGTGATCGCCGAGTCGGACATCGCCATCGTCCTCTTCGACTCCTGTGGCGGGGTGACGTTCGAGGGAAACGCTTTCCTCGCCAACCTGACCCCGCTCACGCTCGTCGGCCGGCGCACCGACACGATCTTCGACGGGAACTACTGGTCGTCCAACGACGCGCCCGACCTCGACGGCGACGGCATCTCCGACCAGCCCTACGTCCTGGGGAGCCTCTTCGATCACCTGCGTGGCAACCTCACCGCGGCCGACCTCCTCGCCCAGAGCCCCGCCGCCCTGGCCCTGGTCGCCGCGGAGCGCGCCTTCCCCGTGCTGCACCCGATCCTCGCCGCCGACCACCGCCCGCTGGCGCGGCCTCCCTCGCTGCGCGACGTCCCGCGCCCGGCGCGGCGGCCCCGCTCGGCCAGCGTCGCGGGGGGCCTCCTCTCCGCTGGCCTCCTCCTGGCGGCGGTGGCGGGGTCCATCCTCGCCCGCAAGGCGCGGCGGAGGGGGGCGTGATCCGCTTCGAGGTTTTCTCGAAGCGGTATGGCGCTCACCTCGCCGTGGCGGGGCTGACGTTCGCGACGAGAGCGGGCGAGATCGTTGCCCTCCTCGGCCCCAATGGCTCGGGGAAGACGACCTCCCTCAAGGCGGCTGCGGGGCTCGTGCGGCCGAGCTCCGGTGCGGTGCGCGTCGGGGAGGACGACCTCCCGGCGAGCGACCCCGCGGCCCGGCGCGCGCTCTCCTTCCTGCCGCAGAAAGTCTCCTTCCCGGAGGCGCTCACCGGACGCGAGGTGGTCGAGTTCTACCGGCGGCTCCGCGGCGTGGGCGCGGAGAGCGCCGAGGCGGTGCTGCGCGTCGCGGCGCTCGACGGGGCCGCCCGCCGTGCGGTGGGGACGTACTCCGGCGGCATGGTGCAGCGGCTCGGGCTGGCGGTGGCTGCATTGCCCGACGCGCCGCTCCTCCTGCTGGACGAGCCGACCTCGTCGCTCGATGCGCAGGGCCTCGCCGCCTTCCACGAGCTCGCCGAGGCGCGGCGGCGCAGCGGCGGCACGGTGGTCTTCAGCTCCCACCAGCTCTCCGACGTGGAGCGGCTCGCCGATCGGGTCGCCATCCTCGTCGCGGGCCGGCTGGTGGCGGTGCTCTCCCGCGCCGAGCTGTCCGACCGGCTGGCCGAGCGCGGCGTGCTGCGGGCGCGACTCGAGTCGAGCCCCGCAGGGCTCCTCGAGCGCGTGAGGGCTGCCGCGCCGGGGTCATCGCTGCGGGGGGACGAGCTCACGGTGCCGGGGCCGCCACGCGCCCGGGCGGAGGCGCTCGAGGCCGTGCAGGCTTCCGGCGCCCGCATCCGAGGGCTCACCGCCGAGGAAGGCAGGCTCGACCTGCTCTACGGCGACCTCGCCGGGAAGGTCGCGTGAGGGCGGCAGGGGCGGTCGGCGCCGCGCTGGGCGCAGTCGTGATCCTCGCCTGCTCGCGCGGGACCCCCGGACCCGCGCCGCTCGACACGCGCGTCGAGGCTTGCGCCCGCTGCCGCATGGCCGTCTCCGACGCGCGCTTCGCGGCGCAGCTCGTGGCGCCCTCCGAGGAGCCCCGGTTCTTCGACGACGTGGGCTGCTTGCGCGATTTCCTGCGCGACGCACGGAACCCTCCCCGCGGAGCGACCGCCTTCGTGGCCGACCACCGCACCCGCGCCTGGGTCCCCGCGGCGGTCGCCGTCTACACGCTAGCGCCGTCGATCGACACTCCCATGGCCTCCCACCTCCTCGCCCACGCCGATGACGCCTCGCGCGACGCCGATCCGGCCGCGCGCGCCGGCAGGCGGCTCACCGCGGGCGAGGTCTTCGGGCCGTCCGCCCTGCCCCCGGCGCGCCCATGAGTCGCCCGGGCGTCCTCCTCCTGGTGGCTCGGCAGGAGCTCCTGCTCGCGGTGCGCTCGCGCTGGACGCAGATCTTCGCCGCCGTGTTCGCGGTGCTGGCGGTGGGTGTGGCCGGGTCCGGGTACGTTCTCTCCGGAGGGAGCGGCTTCCAGGACTTCGCCCGCACCAGCGCTTCGCTGATTCAGCTCGTGGTGCTGGTCGTCCCGCTCGCCGCCCTGCTCATGGGCGTGCTCGCCCTCGCGCCGGAGCGCGGCGCGGCCGAGATCCTCTTCGCGCAGCCGGTGTCGCGCGGAGCCATCCTGGTCGGGCGACTGCTGGGCCTGTTCGCCGCGCTGGGACTGGCCGAGCTGGCTGGCTTCGGGCTCGCCGGGGTGCTGGTCTTCGCCGGGGCGGGCGACGAGGGGGCAGGAGGATACGCGCTCATCGTCCTGGGCGCTGTGCTGCTCACCGCGGCCTCGCTGTCGATCGCGGCTCTCCTGGCGGCGGCGGCGGTGGGCCGGAAGCGGCAGCGCGCGCTCGCGGCGGCGGTGGTGGTCTGGCTCTCCGCGTCGGTGCTCGTCGATCTGGCGGCGCTTGGGGCCGCCTCCCTCCTTCCGTCCGCCATCGCGTCGCGGGTGCTGGTCCTCTCCGTCATCGTGAACCCCGCCTCGGCGGTCCGGACGGGAGCGCTGCTGGCGGTGGAGGGCACCGCCGCCTTTGGCGCGTCCTCCCTCGCCCTGCTGCGGTTCACGGGTGGCGAGGCGGGCGCCGCGCTCTGGCTGGGGGGCTCCTTGCTGGGCTGGATCGTCTTGCCCGCGCTGGCCGCCTCGCGGCGCCTGGCGAGGGTGGATCTGTGACCCGGGCGCGGACTCCTGCTCCTCGCGGACGGATCGCGGCGGCGGCTCGACGGACCAACGGGTCACGCTCGTTCGCCGGCTCTGGCTTCGCTCGGCTCGATGCGACGCTCCGTTCCCCGCCGCCCTACGCTCCGGGCCGGAGTGCCGAAGGTGGCCGAGCTCGAGGAATCAGGGCGGTAATCACGGCCGCGGCCCTTCCCAGGGCTCGCCGCACAGGGACCAGCGCAGGGCGGGCGCCGTGCCGACGACGCCGAGGAAGCCGCCGTGGACGCAGCGCAGGTGGTGGAAGGCGCAGAGCGCGGCGAGGTTCTCCGGGTCGTCGTCACCGCCGTGGGAGCGGAAGAGCACGTGGTGAGCGTGCGCCGCCCGGTGGCTGCAGCCGGGCACCTGGCACTCGCCCCGGTCGCGGTCGCGCGCCTTCCTGGAACGGGTGCGGGCGACCTTCACGGCGCGGCGCCAGGTGTCCACGAAGTGCTGGGCCAGCAGCCCGAGGCAGGTTCCGGTGGAGAGCGGCGCACCGAGGTGCTGCCGGAGGGAATGGACCACCGAGGCGAGCAGGGATGCGATGCGGAGCGGCAAGGGCACCCGGATGGCTCGCCGCGCACGCAGCTGCCGCTCGGCCTCGCCCTCC
>JBBQEB010000004.1:0-60239 GCA_038320275.1 Myxococcales bacterium
CGCGCGCCCGGATCGCCGACCCATACGCCGGGCTTCACCGTGGTGACGACCCCCGACCCCGCGCAGCAGCGCGCCATGGATCTCCTGGAGCGACTCGCCCTGTAGCCAGACGAGCCGCACCTCCACCTTGACCAACCGCCCATCATGACAGCCCAATCCTGCATGGCTCCATACGGAACTTCAGACGAACGGAACTTCAGTCTAGGCGGTACGTATCCGTACGACGGCACGCGTGGCTGACGGACGGGGGCGGCGGCTGCTACTTCTTGGCGGAATGGGACGCGTTGGCAGCGAGCTACTGCTGAACGCCTGCGCTCGACAGTCTTCTGCCAGTGGGCTGGGGGCGAGCCCCGGGCCCGCCGCGCCGGCCAGACGCTGTGCGCGACCGTCGTCGACGACGATGACCGCCGCTGAGAGTTGACCGTCGTCAGCCCGGGCGCCCAATCACGGGCGCCACCCTCTCGTTCAACTGCTCGCCGACGTGTAGTGCCGGATCGATCGCAGCCAGACGACGCGCGCGAAGGCAGCGAAGAGCGCCGTGCCGCCCAGGGCGGCGAAGGCGGTGCCGGCATCGAGCTTTCCGAGCAGCGCCAGCGCCGGGTAGGTGGTCATGAGCGCGAGCGGGACCACGACGGTGAAGACCACCCGCCAGGCGCCGCGGAAAATGGTCGCGGGCCAGCGCCCGGCATCGAAGATGGACGAGAAGAGGAAGGACAGATTGTCCACCTTCACCACGAAGAAGGCCGCCGAGACCACCAGGATCCAGAGCGAGTAGAGGGTCACCGCGGCGCACCCGAGGAGCGCCAGCGAGGCGAGCACGTGCGCCGCCGCGGGGATCCGGCCCATGCGGTGGAAGGCCACCCCGAAGATGGCGAGGCCGCCCGCGAGATCGACCAGGCGCCAGGGCTCGAACTTGGCGGTGGAGACGAGGAACTGGGCGTCGGCAGGCTTGAGCAGGATGAAGTCGAGCGTTCCCTTCCGGATGTGCTCCACCACGTTCGTGAGCGAAGGGTTCACCGCGCCCTCCAGCACGCCTTTCATCACCGTGAACCAGCCCATGACCACCAGCGCCTCCTCGAAGCTCCAGCCGGCCACCGCATCGCGGTGCCCGTACACGACGAGCAGCGGCACCAGGGACCAGGCCACCCAGAACAGCGCCAGGAGCCCCTGCCCCGCGAACTCCACCCGGTACTGGAGCGCGAGCGTGGTGGAGGCGCGGAGCTGCACGCCGAGGAGCCGCAGGTAGCGCCCCACTATCGCCTCGACCCAGGCAGGGTGACGTGACGAGAGCGACGAGACCGAGGCACCAAGCGTCAGCCCCCGAACGCTGCGAAGCGCCGCAGCCCGGCCCGCCAGGCCGCCAGGGCCGCGGCGCAGAGACCGGCGATGAAGAGCCACTGCACGCCCAGGTCGGTGAAGGCCCTGGCGCGGGACTGCATGCCTGTCACGAGCTCCACCGGGAAGGCCAGCATGTAGCGGAACGGGAGGGCGCGGGCGAGCGCGGCCACCCAGGGCGGGAAGAGCTCCAGGGGCACCAGATAGCCCGAGAATACGCCGAAGAGCCCCATCCAGATCTCGAACAGCGACCCGGAGGACTCGATGTAGAAGGCGAGCGAGCCTACCAGCGACATGGCGAGGAAGGTGATGAGCCAGGCGCCCAGCACCGCCACCGGGAAGAGCGCCAGCAGCAAGGGATCGTGCGTGACGCGCGAGGGCCCCACCGCAAACAGGAGGAGGAGCGCGATCGGCAGGCAGAGCGCGAGCCGCAGGGGCATGGCGGCGAGGTTCTCGCAGGCATAGGCGAGGAGCGGATGGACGGGCCGGAGCAGCCGGAAGGCCAGCGTGCCGAGCCGGATCTCCTCGTTCACCGCCCAGATGACCCAGGCGCCGGTGAGGAGCCGCACCACCAGCGCCGCCAGGAAATAGGCGGCGAAATCGCGCTGGCCGAACCTGCCCACCGGCCCGTCGCGCGCCACCGCGCTCCAGAGCGCCAGCATGACGAGCGGCATGTTGGTGGAGAGGAGCCAGATGACGAACTCCGCCCGGTAGGCCACGGCCGCCGACAGGCCCACCTTCAGCATGGTGGGGACGGCGCGCAGGGGTTGGAGCATCGGGGGGGGTTACCCGTACGCCTCGGTCGTCAAGTGCGCCTCGGGGACGCCGATCTCCTGGAGGGCGGCGAGCGCCGTCTCGAGGAAGCGCGGCTGAACCTCCTCCCCCTTCTCCTTCGCGGCCGCGCGCTCGAACTTGCCCACCGCGGGGCCGCAGGCGAACACCCGGCACGTCTTCACGTCCGGCACCACCTCCTGCAGCAGCGCCGCAGAGATCCGTCCCTTGCGCGCGTCCGGGCCATGGGCCTCGGGATTGTCCTCGCGCGACAGCGCGTGCACCACCCGTAGCCGGTCGGGGTGGCGCTCCCGCAGTTCGTCGAGCTGCCGCCGGAAGATGACGTCGCGCCAGGTCTTGTTGGCGTAGATGAAGGTGTGGCGGAGCTGCGGCACGAAGGCGAGCGCGTGCTTCAGGATGGCGAAATTGGGCACCGAGCCGGAGCCCGCCACCAGGTGCACGAGGTGGTCGGTCTTGAAGGCGATGTCGGCCGGCATGACGTAGGGCCCCGTGAAGCCCACGATCTTCACCCGCTGCCCACGCGCCATTCCCTTCACCAGCAGCGGCGAGAGGAGCGGCGGGTAGCGGGTGGTGCCCTTGATGAACGGCTCCTCCTTCACCGTGACGGCCAGGTACTTCTCGGAGGGCGCCGACGACATGGAGTAGGCGCGCGGCGGCTCGCGCCTACCCTTCACGTGCTCGAAGTAGGCGAGGAAGCGCTCCAGCTCCTCGAACTGGTGCGCGTCGATGGTGAGGAAGTGGCCCGCCTCGTAGTCGAGCCGCTCGTTGCCCGTGAAGAGGACCAGCGTCGCCGCGTCGTGAGTCTCCTTCACCACGTCGACGACGATGGCCTCCAGCTCCTTGATGCGCTTGCGCGGCTTCTCCGGAGCGGGCGCGGGTCCGCTGCGGGTGGGCGCCGCGAGCGGGGTGGCGAGGCTCTCGCCGTCGAGGGTGCTCGTGCTCATGGTGCCTCCAGCCAGGTGCCGAACGCGTCGAAGGAGAAGGGCCTGCCGAGGAACGCCTGGACGAGCTCGGCGGCTGGGCGGGAGCCGCCCGGCTCGAGGATGGCCTTGCGATACCGGGCCGCCGGGGCGGGAGCGAGGAGCCCCTCCCGCCGGAACACCGTGAAGAGATCCTTCGCGATGACGAGCGACCACATGTACGTGTAGTAGAGCGCGGAGTAGCCGTCGAGGTGGCCGAAGGAGGCGTGGAAGAAGGTGCCCTCGACGTGCCGGAAGGGCGTGTACCGCTCCTGCAGCTCGGCGACCAGCGCGGTGGTGTCGAGCCCCTCCGGCGGCCGCCGGTGCAGCTCCAGGGAGAGCGCGGCGTAGAACATCTGCTGACCCACCCAGAGCCCCTTCCCGTACGCATCCGCCGCGCGCATCCGCCCGACCAGCTCCGCCGGGATGGGCTCCCCGGTGTCCACGTGGCGGGCGAAGGTGGCGAGCGCCTCCGCATCCCACACCCACTCCTCCAGCATCTGCGAGGGAGCCTCCACGAAGTCCCATTCCGTGGCGACGCCGGACTGCGTGGCGTAGCGCACGCCGCCGCCGAGCACGTGGTGCATGAGGTGCCCGAGCTCGTGCAGGAAGGTTCGCACGTCGCCGTGCTCCAGGAGGGCGGGCTCGGCCCCGGGGCGCGGAAAGTTGCACACCAGCACCCCCTCGGGCAGCCGACGACCCGCCACGCCGGAGGCCAGCGTGAACTGCGCGTAGTGCTTGTACTTGCCCTCCCGCGGATGCATGTCGAGGTAGATGCGGCCGGCGAGCCGTTCCCCCACCAGCACGTCGTGCGCCTTCACCTCCGGGTGCCACACCGGCGCGCCGGGCACCGGCCGGAAGGAGACCCCGAAGATGCGGCCGCAGAGCGCGAGCACGCCTGCTTCCACCCTCGCGTACTCGAAGTAAGGGCGTGCCTCGCGCGCATCCGACCCGTGGTGCTCCGCCTTGATGCGCTCCTGCAGGTAGGAGGAGTCCCAGCCATCGACCCGTTCCGCGCCGGGGTCGTCCAGCCGCTTGCGTTCCAGGAGCTGTGCCTGGTCTCGCCGCAGGCGCTCCGCCGACGCGGCGGTGACGCGGGCGATGAAGTCGGCGGCCGCGACTTCACTGCCGATCATCTTGTCCTCGGTGGCGTAGGCGGCCCAGCTCGGATAGCCGAGCAGGTTCGCCAGCTCCGCGCGCCGGGAGAGGAGCCGGTCCAGCACCTCGAGGTTGCCTGGCGAGCCGCGCTGCCGGTAGGCGCGCCAGAGCGCCTCGCGCGCCCGAGAGCTCCGCGCGTAGGTGATGAACGGAAGGTAGTCGGTGTTGTCGGTGGTGAGCACCACCGCGCCGTCGGGGCCGGGAGGATGCGCGCGCACGAAGTCGTCCGGCAGTCCCGCCAGCTCCCCCGGCGCGAGCCGCACCGCGCGCACGTCGTCCCGCACGTTGCGGCCGAACTCCTGCCCGATGCGGAGGAGCTCGTCCCGGAGCGCGCGCACCCGGGCGCGGGTGGGCTCGTCGCGATCGACGCCGGCCCGGCGGAAGTCCCGGACCGCTTTGGTGGCGAGCTGGCGCGCGTCCGGATCGAGCCCGGAGAGCCCCACGGCGCGGATCGCCTGGTAGAGGCGGCCGTCCAGGGAGAGCTCGGTGGCCGCGGCGTCGACCTCGGCCTCGCAGCGTTCAGCAGCGTCCCGCAGGGCTGCGTCCGGATGGACGTTCCGGCAGAGGCTGGCGCGCGCCCCGGCGTCGGAGAGCTCGCCCAGCGCGCCGTCGTACACGGCCAGCACCGCCTCGGGCTCGAGAGGCGGATCGGCGCGGACGAGGTGCTCGGTGGCGGCGCGGGCTCGAGCGATGGCCTCCCGGCAGCTGTGGACCAGCGACTCGGGAGTGCCCGTGAGCGCGCGCGCGGCCTCGGGCGCTGCGGAGAGGGGCATCGCTCCGCTTTAACGCGGCGAGGACGCCTGCGCCCTCCGTCTCGGCGGCCAGCGGGCGCGAGGAGGCCCGCCGCGCCCCCCGCCCGCTAGAGCTCGGCCTTCATCTCGCGCGTCATGAGCTCGGTGACGGCGCCACGGGGATCCCGGCCATCGTAGAGCACCCGGTACACCATCTCGCTGATGGGCATGTCCACGCCGAGCTTCCTCGACATCGCGTGCACGCTCTTCGCATTGAGCACGCCCTCGGCGACCTGGCCCAGCTCGCGCTGGATCTCCTCGAGCTTCTTGCCCCGTCCCAGCCCGAACCCGACCGTGTGGTTGCGGGAGAGGTCGGAGGAGCAGGTGAGGACGAGGTCGCCCAGGCCGGAGAGGCCGGAGAGCGTCATGGGGTTCGCGCCCTTCCGGACCGCGAGCCGGCTGATCTCGGTGAGCCCACGCGTGATGAGCGCAGCCCGGGCGTTGGCACCGAAGCCCATTCCGTCGGAGAGGCCGGCCGCGATGGCGACCACGTTCTTCACGCAGCCGCCGACCTCGATGCCGACGATGTCGGTGGAGGTGTAGGGGCGAAAGGTCTTGGTGTGGAAGGCGTCCTGCACGACCTTCGAGATCCGCTCCCAGCGCCCGGCGATGGTCACCGCGGTGGGCAGGCCCTTTGCGACCTCCTTCGCGAACGAGGGGCCGGAGAGGAAGGTGAGATACGGGTGCATGGGCACCGGCAGCACGTCCTCCAGCACCTCGCTCATGGTCATGAGCGTGTCCACCTCGATGCCTTTGGCCACCGAGCAGAAGGGGATGCCCGCGTGCAGGTGGTGCTTCGCCTCGATGGTCGCCGGCCGCATGGCGTGGGAGGGCACCGCGAAGACGACGAGCTCCGCCCCCTCGAGCGCTCTGCCGATGTCGGCTGTGGCCCCCAGCGTCGGGGGCAGCTCGACGCCGGGGAGGTAGCGGGCGTTCTGGTGGGTCCGGGCGATCCCCTCCAGGACCGGGACGTCCTTGTCCCACAGCGTGACGGGATAGCCCTTCGAGGCGAGGGTGGCTCCGAGCGCGGTTCCCCAGGAACCAGCGCCAAGGACGGTCGAGCGCATGAGTGATCTCCTTTGTCGCGCATCGTAGACCGGCTCCGACCCTGCGCGGTGCGTCAATCGAGCGTGCTTCAGGGGGCGCGCGCGCGTCACCTCGCCATCAGCTGAGGGCGAGCTGCAGGAGCCCCGCGAAGAGCCGTGGTGAGCGGGCGAGTGACCGGAGGAGGGGCGCGCGCATCGCGGGCCTCCGCGCGAGCCCGAGCACGAGGCTGGTGGCCGCCGCGTAGCGGGCGAACCGGACCCGCTCGCCGCGGGCCCAGCGGGCGAGGGACGGGGCAGTCGCACCGCGGGAGAGCGCGCGCGGGAGCTCCTCGGCCAGCGCGAGCGCCCCCTGCAGGGCGAGAGACACGCCCTCTCCCGTGATGGCGTCGAGGTAGCCGGCGGCATCGCCCGCGAGCACGAGCCGGTGGGCCACCCGAGCGGAGGCGACGCGCGCCAGCGGGCCCATGCCGGCAGGCCTCGACGCGAAGGGCGCGCCACCGAGCCGCTCGCGCAGGGCCGGGAAGCGCGCCAGGAGCTCGGCGTGCCCCGAGCGCGAGGCCTCCTCGCAGAGGAACGCGACGCCGACGAGCCTCGGCCCCACCGGCGTCACGTACGCCTCGACTCCCTCCCCGAAGTGCACCTCGACGGCCTCGCTCCAGGGGGCGAGCGCGAAGTGGCGCCGCAGCCCGAACCGCCGCGGGGCCGAGGAGGGCCGGCTCAGCCCCTCGCGCTCCCGCACCGCGGAGGCGAGCCCGTCGGCGGCCACGAGGAGCTTCGCGCGCTCGGTCCGGCCCTCGAGGTCCACCTGCACCTCCTGGGCGAGCCGCCGGTGACCGCGGACGGTGGCGGCCTCGCGCACCTCCGCCCCGACCTCCAGGGCGCGGGCGCGCAGCGCCTCGGAGAGGCCGGTCCTCCGCACGCCCAGGCCGCCTGCGCCGGGGAGGCGCGCCTCAGCCTGCACCTCTCCATCGATCCACCGGATTGCACGGATGGGGGCGACGCGGTCCGCCGGGAGATGGGCGCGCGCGCCGAGCGCCTCGAGCGCCCGCGCGCCGGCCGGGAGGATCCCCTCGCCACAGGCCTTGTCGGCTGGCAGGGCGCCGCGCTCCAGCACCAGCACCTCGAGGCCCCGCTGCGCGGCGGCGATGGCGACCGCCAGCCCCGCCGGTCCGCCGCCGACGACGACGAGGTCACGCATCGCGAGCCCTCGCCCGGCTCATCCGTCGCCCTCCGGGGCGCCCGCCGGGGTGCGCAGCCGCGCCCGCGCGAAGGCCAGCGCCGAGCGGGCCATGCGCGTCGCGACGCCCAGCGCGGTCACCCTCGCGGGCGGGGCGAGCTCGCGCGCATGCCAGCGCCGCAGCGCCTCGCCCCGGCGCATCTTGCCAGAGGAGGTTCGCGGGAGCGTTCCCGGCGCGAGGAGCTCGACCGCGTGGGCGCGGACGCCCGTGGCCCGCAGGATGGCCTCGCGCGCAGCCTCGGTCACCGCCGCGTCGGGCGCGCCGCCACCATCGCGCTCGGCGAGCACCAGGAGCCTCTCGCCCTCGCCGGAGGGATCGAACGGGAGCGCGACGGCGCAGCCGGCCCGGATCCCAGGCACGCCGTCGAGAGGCGCCTCCAGCTCGTCCGGCGCGTGGTTGGCGCCGCGCAGGACGAGGACGTCCTTCGACCTTCCGTGAACGTAGAGCTCGCCTCCGGCGTGGAAGCCGAGATCGCCCGTGTCGAGCCAGCCGCCCCGCAGCGCCTCCGCCGTGGCGCGGGGCTGCCCGAGGTAGCCCTGCATGATGGACGGCCCGCGCACGAAGATCCCGCCCAGCCTCCGCTCCGGGAGCGGTTCGCCGGACGCGCCCCGCACCTCGACCTCCACGCCTGGGATCGGCACGCCCACCGACACCACCTCGCGGCTCCCCTCCTCCACCGCGCCGCGTGCGGCGAGAGCCACCGGGTCGAGCGCGAGCGACCGCCAGGGCTGGCCCGGGGGCGTGAAGGTCACCGCCAGCGCCGCCTCGGAGAGGCCGTAGACGGGGAGCAGCGCCTCCGGCCGGAAGCCGAAGGGGGCGAAGCGGGCGGCGAAGCGGCGCTGCGCGGCGGCCGAGATGGGCTCGGCGCCGTTGAGCGCGACTCGCCAGCCCCCGAGGTCGATGCCGGCGAGGTCGACGTCGCGCACGCGCTCCGCGGCGTAGGCGTAGGCGAAGCTGGGCGCGGCGGCGATGGTGCCGCGGTGGCGACCCAGCGCGCGAAGCCAGAGCGCCGGCCGGGCGAGGAAGTGCTCGGGGGGGATGAGCACCGCCGGCCCCGGACAGCTGGCGGCGCCGAGGAGGCCTCCGATGAGCCCCATGTCGTGGTAGAGGGGCAGCCAGGAGACGAGCCCGTCGGCGGGCGTGGCGCCCAGCATCTGCAGCACCGAGGCGGTCTGCGCCACCACGTTGGCGTGGGTGAGCGCGACCGGCTTCGGATCGACGGTGGAGCCCGACGAGAACTGCACCAGCGCCAGGTCGCCGGGCAGGACCTCGCGCGCGAGCTCGGACCGCCCCTGCAGCAGCGCCTCCACCTCGAGGCAACCGAGCGCGGGCCGGGCGCGCTCCGCGACCTCGCCCAGGAGCCGGCGCACCGTACCGCCCGCGACGAGGACGCGCGCCCCGGAGACCTGGACCATGCGCGCGGTGGCCAGGACGTACTCGTCCATGCGCCCGAGGCGCACCGGCGGGTAGAGCGGCACCGGCACCGCGCCCGCCAGGAGCGCGCCGAAGAAGGCGTCGAGGAAGCCCGGTTCGGTGCGCAGCACGATCGCCACCCGGTCGCCCGGCTCGACGCCGCGGTCGGCAAGCGAGGCCGCCACCCGCCGGGCGCGCGCGCGCACCTCGCTCCAGGTCAGCCGCTCCTCGGCCTCGCGCAGATCGACGAAGGTGACGCCCGATGGGTGGGCGGCGGCCTGCGCGAGAAGCCCGTTCACCGTCGGTGATCGGGGGACAGGCTGCGGCGCGCCCTCGAGCCTCGTCCTCACCCCGCGCCCTCACCCGAAGCTCCACCCGCGAGCTTGCCCTGGACGAGCCGGGCCAGGCCGGCGAGGCTCCGGGTCCCCGCGGCGTCGTCCTCGGTGAGCTTCACGCGCCAGCGATCTTCCACCGCCACCACGAGCGACAGCAGCGCCAGCGAGTCGAGGCGGCTCGCGAGCTCCTCGTCGTCCAGCCCGTTCCACGCGAGCCCCAGCTCGTCTCTCGCGAGGCGCCGGATCTCGAGCGCGATTGCGGTCTCCTCGGGGGTCATCGGGCGCTCCCCGGCAGGAAGCGGGGCCGGCCCCCGAGCTCGGCCGACCAGGCGTCTCCCAGCGCCCGCTCCTCGGTCGTCACACGCACCGTGAGCAGGCCGGCGTTGGCGAGGGAAAAGGCGAGCGCGGTGCGCCAGGATCCCCAGGCCAGAGGAAGGCAGGCGAGCTCCGCGATGACGGCGAGGTAGTTGGGATGGCGCAGCCAGCGGTACGGCCCCCCCACCACCGGGGCGCTCCCCGGCAGCACCACCACCCGCGTGCTCCAGCGCTCGCCGAGGGTGGAGATGGCCCACCAGCGAAGCCCCTGCGCCGCGACCGCTCCGGCAGCGGCGGCGAGCGCGATGGGCGGCGGCGGCTCGGGGCGCGCCAGGGCCTCGCCGGCACAGGCGGCGAGGAAGCCCGCGTGCAGCAGGACCATGGCGGGGTAATGGCCGCGCCCGTGCTCGACGCCGCCGCGGGCGAGCAGCCGGCGCGCATTGCGCGCGGAGAGCGCGAGCTCGATCACGCGCTCTCCGCCCACCAGGGCGAGGAGCCCGAGATAAGCGCGGAGCGGCGTCACCATTCGAGGAGCACGAGCTCGGAGCAGAAGCCCGGCCCCATGGCGATCATGAGGCCCTTGTCCCCAGGCTTCCCCTCGTCCGAGGCGAGGAGCTCGCTCATGACGAAGAGCACGGAGGCGCTGGAGAGATTGCCCACCTCCCGCAGCGAGCGCCAGGAGCGGGCGAGCGCGTCGGGTGGCAGCGCCAGCGCGCTCTCGAACGCCTCCAGCACCTTGGGCCCGCCGGTGTGCGCGACCCAGTGGCGGATGTCCCGCCGGGTGAGCCCTTCGTCGGCGAGGAACGCGTCCACGTCCGCGCCGATGTGCGCCTGCACGATCTGCGGCACGTTGGACGAGAGCACCACCTTGAAGCCGGAGTCGACCACGTCCCAGCCCATGACCCGCTCGGTGTCCCGGTAGAAGACCGATCGCGAGGCGCGGACGCGCGGCCCGGAGCCGGCGCGCCCGCCGCCGGTGAGCACCATGGCCGCGGCGCCGTCTCCGAACAGGCCCGAGGCGACGATGTTCGCGACCGACAGGTCCTCGCGCTGGAGCGTGAGCGAGCAGAGCTCCACTGAGAGCAGCACCGCCACCTCGCCCGGGAACGCCCTCAGGTAGTCGGCGGCACGGGCGGTGCCCGCCGCCCCGGCCACGCAGCCGAGGCCGAACATGGGCGTGCGCTTCATGCGCGAGGGCAGGCCCAGCCGGTTCGCGAGCCGCGCGTCGATGGAGGGCGTCGCGATGCCGGTGACCGTCACGAAGAACAGGTGATCGACGTCGGAGGGCGCGAGGCCCGCCTTCGAGAGCGCGTCGCGCACGGCCGCCTCGCCGAGCTCCTGGGCGGCGACGATCCAGGCATCGTTCCCCTTGGCGAAGGAGTTGATGGCGGGATACGCCTCCAGCGGGAGAGCGAGGTTGCGCCCGGTCACCTGGACGGCGCGATGCAAGTCGGCCAGGCGATCGACGTTGAAGTGCTTCTCCGCCCAGAGGCCACGCAGGGCTGCGATGAGGGTCTCCTGGTCGACGTGGTGGGCTGGAAGAGCGCGCCCGACGGCGCTCACGCGGGGTGCTGGTTGGGACGGCAGGTGTCGCCTCCGTGATCGTTCGTGGGGACAATGGCCGCCGAGCCAAGCGGTTTCAAGGTCCACTCGGGCCGCGAGCCTGGTGCGGCGCGGCGCCACGCCCTGATCGGACGCACCCGCCAAGGAGGGTTTTCATCCCCGCAGCGAGGGTGTCAGCATCCCTGGACCGCTGTACGCCAGAGTGAGGAGACGAGCCCAATGCGGATTGCGTTCGACGAGCTGGTGCCCGAAGGGGAAGAGGTCACCTGCGTCGGCTTCGCTCAGTCGTTGCACGAAGCCCGCGCCATGAAGTTCCGGCTGGAGGAGGCGCACCTCGACTTCGCGGTGGAGGTGGAGCCGCACGCCTCGTTCGAGGTGGAGGGGCCGGCCGAAGGCGACGATCGCCCCCTGGCGGCCTTCTTCGTGGCGGCGAGCGACGCGCATCTCGCGCTGGGCGCGCTGCGGGCGACGCAGCCGCGCGCGCACGCCTGACGCGCACGCCGGACGGAGCTCGCTTCCGCTCCGCGGGCCACTTGCCACGGGTCGTTGCGCCCTTACGTTGGCGCCATGAGACCCGACCGCTTGACCACCAAGGCGCAGGAGGCGCTGCAGGCTGCGTCTGCGCAGGCGCGCCGCCGCGACCACCAGGCCGTCGCGCCCGAGCACCTCGTGCTGGCGCTGCTCGAGGGCGACGATGGTGTCGCCCGCCCGGTGCTGGAGAAGATCGGCGCAGACCCGGCGCTGGTCGCCTCCCGGCTGGAGGACGAGCTGCGCGCCTTTCCCAAGGTGCAGGGCGCGGAGCCGTACACGGCCCACGCGCTCCTCAAGCTCCTCGACCGCGCCGAGGACGAGGCCAAGAAGCTGAAGGACGAGTACGTCTCGACCGAGCACATGCTGCTCGCCGCGAGCGAGGAGAAGGGCGGGACCGGCGAGGCGCTGCGGGCGGCCGGCGCGACTCCGGAGCGCGTCCGCGAGGCGGTGAAGGCGATGCGCGGCGGAGCCCGCGTCACCTCGCCGGAGGCCGAGAGCCAGTACCGCTCGCTGGAGAAGTACGCCAAGGACCTCACCCAGCTCGCCCGCGACGGCAAGCTCGACCCGGTGGTGGGGCGCGACGACGAGATCCGGCGGGTGGTGCAGATCCTCTCCCGCCGCACCAAGAACAACCCCGTCCTGGTGGGAGATCCCGGCGTCGGCAAGACCGCCATCGCCGAGGGGCTCGCGCGCCGCATCGTGGACGGCGACGTCCCGGAGGGGCTGAAGAACAAGCGCATCATGGCGCTCGACCTGGGCTCGCTCGTCGCGGGCACCAAGTTCCGCGGCGAGTTCGAGGAGCGGCTCAAGGCGGTGCTGAAGGAGGTGACCGCCAGCGAGGGGCAGATCATCCTCTTCATCGACGAGATGCACACCATCGTGGGCGCGGGCGCGGCAGAGGGCGCCATGGACGCCGGCAACATGCTGAAGCCCGCCCTGGCGCGCGGAGAGCTGCACGCCATCGGGGCCACCACGGTGAACGAGTACCGCAAGCACATCGAGAAGGACCCCGCGCTGGAGCGGCGGTTCCAGCCCGTCTTCGTGGGCGAGCCCTCCGTCGCGGACACCATCTCCATCCTGCGCGGGCTCAAGGAGCGGTACGAGGTGCACCACAAGGTGCGCATCCAGGACGCGGCCCTCGTCGAGGCTGCCCGGCTCAGCCATCGCTACATCGCCGACCGCTTCCTCCCCGACAAGGCCATCGACCTCGTGGACGAGGCCGCCAGCAGACTGCGCATCGAGATCGACTCCATGCCCACCGAGGTGGACGAGGTGCGGCGCCGCGTCGGCCAGCTCGAGATCGAGAAGCAGGGGCTCATGAAGGAGCGCGACGAGGCCTCGCGCGCGCGGCTCGCGCATGTGGAGAAGGAGCTGGCCAGCCTGGGCGAGGAGTTCACCGCCCTGAAGGCGCGCTGGGAGGGCGAGAAGAAGGTCATCCAGGACGTGGCCGGCGCCAAGGAGGAGATGGAGAAGCTGCGCAGCGAGCAGGCCGCGGCCGAGCGCAACGCCGACTTCAACCGCGCCGCCGAGATCAAGTTCGGCCTCCTTCCCGAGCTCACCCGCAGGGCGGCGGAGCAGGAGGCGAAGCTCGCCGAGCTGCAGCGGGCGGGCGCCATGCTGAAGGAGGAGGTCACCCCGGAGGAGATCGCCGAGGTGGTCTCGAACTGGACGAAGATCCCGGTCACGAAGCTGGTGGAGGGCGAGTCCTCGAAGCTCCTCGCCATGGAGGAGAAGCTACACGAGCGCGTGGTGGGACAGGAGGAGGCCCTCACCGCGGTCTCGGCAGCGGTGCGCCGCGCCCGCTCCGGGCTGCAGGACCCCAACCGGCCCATCGGCAGCTTCATCTTCCTCGGCCCCACCGGCGTCGGGAAGACCGAGACCGCCCGCGCGCTGGCCGAATTCCTCTTCGACGACGAGGCGGCCATGATCCGCCTCGACATGAGCGAGTACATGGAGAAGCACGCGGTGTCGCGGCTGCTGGGCGCGCCTCCGGGATACGTGGGCTACGAGGAGGGCGGGCAGCTCACCGAGGCGGTGCGCCGACGCCCGTACTCGGTGGTGCTGTTCGACGAGATCGAGAAGGCGCACCGTGACGTCTTCAACGTGCTCCTCCAGATCCTCGACGACGGCCGGCTCACCGATGGCCAGGGGCGTACCGTCGACTTCCGCAACACGGTGGTTCTCATGACCTCGAACACCGGTTCGGAGGAGATCCAGCGGCTGGCCAGCCGCGGGGCTCCGCTTGCCGAGATGCGGACCGCGGCCCTGGACGCCCTGCGCAGCGAGTTCAGGCCGGAGTTCCTCAACCGGGTGGACGACATCGTGGTCTTCCGGCCGCTCGGGCGCGAGGACCTGGGGCGCATCGTCGAGATCCAGCTCGGGAGGCTTCGCAAGTTGCTCGCCGACCGCAAGCTCACCATCGAGCTCACCGAAGCTGCGCGCGAGACGGTGGCCGACGCAGGCTACGACCCCGTGTACGGCGCCCGCCCGCTCAAGCGGGCGCTGCAGCGGCTCGTCCAGGACCCCCTCGCGGGCAAGATCCTGCGCGGCGAGTTCAAGTCCGGCGACCACATCGTGGTGGACGAGGGCAACGGCGAGACGCTCGACTTCGGGAAGGGTGTGGTGAGCACCGTCCCGGAGGCTCCGCCCCGGAAGAAGCGGACCTCGGCGCGCTGACCGGACCCCGACCTCGGTCCGCGCGCCGGCTGCCGGCCCTCCCATGCCCGCGCGCTTGGGGGGTGCGGCGCAGCCGGGCGGTCGGCTATACCGCACGGCGAGGGCTCGACGATGGAATCCACGACGCCGCGGCCGCTCGTCCGCGTGGGGCTCGCCTTCGCGGCGGTGATGATCGGGTTCGTGGGAGCCGTGGTCTACATCCCGCTCGCGCTGCAGCCGCTCGCGCTGCAGCCGCTCGCGCGCCGCGCCGAGGAGGTGCAGCAGAACTACGCCCTCTCCATCCGGCAGCTCTCCGAGCTGCGCGGATACCTGCGCGACGCGCGGATGGCGTCCCTGCTCCTGTTCCAGTCCCGATGGGACCCGACCATCGCTCGTGCGGCGCAGCAGAGCGGGATCGACGCCGCCCTCGCGCGGATGCAGGCGCTCGCGAGCGCCTATTCGCTGCTGTCGCGGACGCCGGAAGAGGAGTCGGTCTGGGGCCGATGGCGCGAGGCGGAGCTGCCGCGACTGCAGCGCGCCATCGACGCCGTCGTCGAGCTTCGCTCGGCCGAACGGGACGACCCAGCCTTGCTCCAGAAGCTGATGGAGGCTGGAGTCTCGATCGACGCGGCGACCCAGCAGCTCATCGAGCTGAACGCCACCTTCACGCGGCTCGAAACGGAGCACATCCACGCTGGGCTCCAGCGGCTCTCGGTGGGCTACGTCGCCCTCGCCCTGGTCGGGTCGGCGGGTGCCGTGCTCCTTCTCTTCACCACGCTCGGCTCGCTCCGCCGCTCGGCGGCGACGATCGCGCGGCGGATCGCGGAGCTGGAAGCCTTCGCCGGCCAGATCTCGCACGACCTGCGCAGCCCGCTTCAGGCCATCCAGCTCTCGGTCTCCACGATCGAGTCGAAGTCGGAGGACGACGACATCCGGCGCCTCGCCGCGCGGGCCACGGGAGGGGTCCGCAGGGTGGACACGATGATCCCGGATCTGCTGCAGTTCGCCCGCAGCGGCGAGGACGTCCGTTCCGGCTCTCGCGCCGAGGTGACGCCGATCCTCGAGAGGATCGTCGCGGACTTCCACGCCCAGGCGGAACGGGCCGGCGTGGCGCTGACCGCGCAGAGCGCGCCTGTCGAGGCGGCCATCGTGCCCGTCGCCCTCGAGACCATCCTCGCGAACCTGGTCGAGAACGCGATCAAGTACCGCAATCCAGGAGGGGACAACCGCGTGACGCTGTCCGGCTTCGCGGGCCCCGACGGCCAGGTGAGCCTGACCGTGGAGGATACCGGGATCGGCATCCCAGAGAGCTTGCTCCCGCGCGTGTTCGACCCGTTCTTCAAGGCGAACCAGCGGCCCGACAGCTACGGCCTGGGGCTCGCCACGGTCAAGCGGCTCATCGACGCGCACCGGGGCTCGATCGCCGTCGAGTCAAAAGAGGGACGAGGGACCACCTTCACGCTCACGCTTCCGGTGCCCAAGGAGCGGGGCCCAGGGCCATCGCAGGGGCCCGCGGGGGGGCGAGCGCAGCAGTTCACGTCCTGACCGTTCTGGGCACCGGGAGGAGCAGCCGGATTGCCTAGCGCGATGGCTAGACGTCCCGGCCGCGGGCGCCGAGGTACGCGTGCGCGATGGAGGTCTCGTCGACGAACCCCACGATGGCGCCCTCTGCGTCGGTGACCGGCAGCTCGCGAACGCCCCGCGACAGCATGGCCTCGAACGCGGACCGCACCCCGTCGTCGAGGCTCAAGGTCACGGGAGGTCGCATCGCGTCGGCCGCGTTGGCGATGCCGTCGAGGTGCGGCTCGCTCGCGAGCCCGATGAGATCCTGAAGCGTGAGCATTCCGATGATCGTTCGGCCATCCACGACGGGAAAGACCTCCTGCCGCGTCCGGTCGGACATGACTTTCATGAGCTCGCCGAACCCGGCGCCGCGATCCAGGGTGACGAAGGGCGCCGTGTCGAGCGGCACCTGGCGCAGGGAGAGCCCCTCCAGCTTGTCCGCCAGTGACTCCTCACGGAGCTGCACGCCATCTTGCTCGAGCAGGGCCTCGTAGATCGGGGTCGGGCGGTAGTGTCGCGCGATTCCGTAGGCCAGCATGTTCGCGATCATGAGCGGCAGGATGAGCGAGTACCCTCCCGTCATCTCGACGATGATCAAGACCGAGGTGATCGGCGCGCGGATGATCCCCGCGAAGACCGCCCCCATCCCGACCAGGGCGAATGCTCCCAGCGCGTCGCTGGAATGGTGCAGCAGGGTCATGTCGAGCGCGCCGACGGCGCCGCCCGCCATCCCGCCGATGAACAGCGCTGGCGCGAAGATCCCCCCCGCGCCCCCGCTGGAGTACGAGAAGACGGTCGCTGCCAGCTTGAAGAGGCACAGCGGGACGAGCAATCCGAAGGCCACCTTGCCGGCCAGCGCCGCTCCGAGGGTGGCGTAGCCGCCCCCGGTCACGCCCTTTCCGCCGAGGGCCATGGCCGCGACCGCGAGCATGCCCGTCACGAGCCCGCCGATCGCGGGATGGGCCCAGCGGTGCCGCGCCCGCTTGAAGCGCTTGCGCAGCGCGAGCAGCGATTCGGTGAACGCGAGCGCGAGAGCTGCCGCCACCAGCCCCAGGATCGCGTACAGGACGAGGGAGGACAGGTGCTCCAGTCCGTAGGGCCGAGCGATCTCGAAGATGGGGTGAACGCCGAGGACGCTCCGTTCGACGATGGCCGCAAGCGCAGCGGCGACCACCACCCCGGAGAGGACCGTCTGGTCCAGGTTTCCAACGACCTCCTCGATGGTGAAGGTGACGGCGGCGATGGGAGCATTGAATGCGGCGGCGATACCCGCTGCCGCCCCGACGGGCAGCAGCCGCCTCACGTTCTGCGGCGAGACGCCTGCCAGCCGGCCCACCCGCGAGGCGAGCCCTGCGCAGATCTGGACGGTGGGCCCCTCGCGCCCGAGCGAGGACCCTGTGCCGATCTGCAGCGCCGAGATGAAGAACTTGCCGACCGAGTCGCGCATCCGCAGGTGACCGCCCCTGCCTGCGTACGCGATCTTGACCTGCGGGATTCCGCTACCCCTCGCGTTCGGCACGACGTATTCGAGGAGCGCTCCGGAAGCGAGGCCGCCCAGCGTTGGGATGAGCAGCGTCAGCGGAATCCATGCGGCTCCGGGAGCCGTGGCCGCGGAATCGATCGCGAGGTGGGACACCAGGTTGATGAGCAGGTGAAACGCCACCGCTGCCAGGCCGCAGAGGCCGCCGATCACCACGGTCAGCGCGAGGAGCTTTTGCCGCTCCCCGAGGGCCATTCGAAACCCTCGGGGAACCAGCCGCGCGAGGGAGCTCAGCAGCCGCGCTCCCCTTCCCAGACTCTGCACGACGCCACGCCCTGACGGAGCCGTCTTCCGCGTCGCGTCCTCGTTCCTCACGGGCCAAGGCATAGGAGCGGGCGGCCCGAGAAGCACACGATCGTCCCGCCGGCGCTTTTCACGGCGTTCCCGGCGCCGATGGTGACGTTCAGTAAAACACCTCGTCCAGACAAAGGCCCTGCGGCGGAGCGGTCTTGCCGGCGAGGGCGCGGTCGCGCGAGGCGAGGAGCTCCGGCATGGAGCCCGCCTGCCGTCGGCCGAGCCCCACCTCCACCAGCGTACCCACGATGTTCCTCACCATGTGACGCACGAAGGCGGTGGCCTCCACCTCGACCCGGAGCTCCTCCCCGCTCTCGAGGAGGTCGAGCCGGGTGAGGTCGCGCACGGCATGCGCCGCGGCGCAGCCGGCCGCCTGAAAGCAGGCGAAGTCGTGCCGGCCCACGAGAGGTGCTGCCGCAACGCGCATGGCGCCGAGGTCGAGCGCGCGAGAGAGCTGCCAGGTCTGGAGCCGCGAGAGTGGTCTGCGCGAGGAAGAGCGCAGGATCCGGTAGACGTACCGCTTGCCGCGGGCGCTCCTCCGCGCGTCGAAGCCCTCCCCCTCGAGCGCCGCCTCCCTCACCGCGATGTCGGGCGGGAGGAGCGCGTTGAGGCCCTTCGCGTAGGCTGCCAGCGGGAGCGGCGCCGGCTCGGGAAGGCTCGCCACCTGCCCGAGGGCGTGGACCCCGGCGTCGGTCCTGCCCGCCCCGGTCACGCGGCGCGGTGCGCCGCTGAGGATCGCGAGCGCTCCCTCCAGCTCGCCCTGGATGGAAGGGCCGTTGGGCTGCACCTGCCACCCGACGTAGCGCGTGCCGTCGTACTCCAGGGTGAGACGCAGGACCGGCACCGGCCGACGGTATCACTGAGCACCGCGGGGGAGGCCTTCGGCTCGCGCTCCGACCTGGGGCTGATGAACGGGCGGGTCGGGTCGGAGAGCTCCGCAGGGAAGCTGGTATCTTGCGGGACGTGAGGCGCTGCGTTTACCGGCTCACCGCCGGACAGTACTGCTTGGGCAGGATGACAGCGTTGTTCGTCTTGCCCCCGCACTCGCCCACCACGCCCTGCCCGGTGCCGTCGTCGTTCAGCGACACCACCAGATCCGTCGGCACGCTCGGCGCCGGAGCGATGTCGAGGCTGACCGTCTCGGCGGCGCCGGGGACGATGGCGCCGGTGGTGTGCGCGACGCCGAGGAGCGGCCCTCCCACCTGACCGGAGTAGAGCGCCACCGGCACGCCCGCCGTCACCAGCACCGCGCCGCGGTTCCAGACGTCGACGCTCACGCTGATCTTCGCCGGGCACGAGGACGCGTTCACCCTCGCATCGCCCACCGAGGCCGCCAGGTCCGGCGCGCGGTAGTCGACGTTGCCCATCGAGTTCATGCGGTAGTTGTTGAGCGGCTGACCGCTCCAGGTCGCGGTCCAGTTGTTGGCCTCCTGCACCGGCACCGACCCGTCGTCGTTGATGTTCGTCACATGGTAGGCGTGCTGGTTCCAGATCGAGCGCGTGGACACCCAGTGATCGCGCAGGTCCTTGAAGACGGTGATGCCGTGCTTCCCGGAGCCGGTGTGGTTGCCCCAGGGGCACTGGATGGAGCAGACGCTGTTCGTCGCCACCACCAGCTCGGCGCGCCCGTCCCTGTCCACGTCGGCGATGACGGGGTTCTCGTGCACGGTGCAGGACGGATTCGGCGCCTCGAAGAGCTTGTCTCCCGAGGGGCCGTCGTACACGCGGGTGTAGCACTCGTCCCCGTACACGACCTGTGCGCGCCCCTCGCGCTGGAAGTCGAACACCGAGCTCCCGGTGACGCGGCTCTGGTCCTGGGTGGGGTTCGACCAGAGGATGGGGTTCGCCGCGAACGGCTTGAACACCGTGTAGGTCGAGGCGCCTGCGACGCCGATCTCGAGCTGACCGTCGCCGTCGAAGTCGGCGATGGTGGGGGCGCCGCCGCCCTTCCCATCGGTGATGCCGGGGATGGTGACCGGGCCCCAGACCACGTGCCCCTGCCAGTCCTGCAGCCGGACCGCGCCGCCGGAGACCACCACGATCTCGGGGTGCGCGTCTCCCGTGAAGTTCGCCACCGCGACGAGGCCGTCGGGCTGACCGTTGGGCCAGCCGGGCTTCGGGTTGCAGTGGTTGTCGTAGATGGTGTTGCCGGTAACGATGTCCGGGCTGCCGTCGAGGTCCACGTCGGCGACGGCGGAGATGGGCCCGAGCCAGTTGTCGCCTTGCCCCTCCGTGCCCTGGCACACGATCTTGCCGTGGGCATCGATGACGGTGGCGCCGATGATGACCTGCGATTCCTTGCCTCCGTAAAGGTTCGCGATGGACGGCGCGCCCCAGTACACCCGCTGGCTGGTAGCGCCGTAGAGCTTCAGCCCCTTCACCTCCCACAGGAACTTGCCGTCGGCGTCGAAGGCGATGAGCCCGTCGTCGAGCGGGGGGAGCTGCTTCTTCGTGTCCCCCGGCTGGAACTGGGTGGGGAACCGGCCGGTCACGATCTCGGTGCGCCCGTCGCCGTCGAGGTCGGCCGCGGCGAGGTTGGAGAGCCCGTTCACCGGGTAGGCGGGATCGGTGGCCCAGATATCGGTGCCGTCTCGGCCCGAGACCGCGCGCACGATGCCGGCCACCTGCGCTCCCGCGCCCTGGTTGCCGAGGATGGTGCTGAACACCACCGCGGGCGGCGTGAACACGTCCGTGGTCGTGGCGCGCAGCGGGACCACCACGGGCGTCATGAGCACGTCCGCGTACTCGGGGTGGTTCGTCGAGCCGGTCCACTGCCAGGCGACGCGGGGCGTGAACGGACCTTTGGGGGGAACGAAGCTGCAGGAGCCGTCGGCGGCGGCGCAGACGCCCTGGACGCAAACGCCGCTGGTGCACGCGCCGCCGGTACCGCAGGGGGCGCCCTGGCCCGTGACCGCGACGTCCACGCAGATGTCTCCCTGGTGCGTCTGCCCGGGGGCGCAGGTGATCGAGGAGCCCGGCGTCCCGCCATCGCCCGTGGAGGTGGTGCCACCGTCCGAGGTGCCCGGCCGCGCGCTGCTGCTGCTCTTGCAACTCGCCACGGCCGCGAGCACTGCCAGGACCATCACCCACTGCATGGATCGACGCATGGGGAGGCGTATTGCACGTCTCGGACCACTTCGCTCGCTCCCCCGCTCACTCAGCGGGCGCTTACGCTTCGTTCGAGCTGCGGGCCCGCGAGGGTCGAGGGTCGCAGGTGCGACCCGCAACGGCGCGGAAAGGATCTTCTCACCCGTGGAAGTTCGCCTGCTCGCCTTTATTTTCGCCTGCTCGCCGCTATTCACGATACGTGATGAGCCGATCCGCCCGGTGAAGTGCCCCTCGCGTGAGCCGCGCGCGTTGACCATCCCGATGCGCCGGGCTATATGGTCCCTTCACTTTTTTTTGAAGCCGGAGAGCGGAGCATGAGCCGAGAGCAGGCTATCCTGTCGCAGCTCGACGCCAGCGCCGCCCGAGGCCTCCGGCCCGAGAAGGCGCGCGCGGCCCTGCAGGAGGTTCCCACGCTTTCGGCGGAGCTCTCGCTTCTCGAGCAGGAGCTCACTCGCGCCACGGACGACGCGGAGGGGACGCTTCGCGCCGCGGCGCGCCACCTGGTCGGCTCGGGCGGGAAGCGCGTGCGGCCCACCGTGACGCTGCTGGCGTGCGGCGCTTGCGGCGGGGAGCTGGCGGCGGCGGTTCCCTTTGCCTGCGCTGCGGAGCTCACCCACTCTGCGACCCTGCTCCACGACGACGTGATCGATGACGGCGCGATGCGGCGCGGCCAGCCTGCCTCGCGCGTCCTCTGGGGCAACGCGGTGTCCGTCCTCTCCGGCGATTGGCTCCTCACGCGGGCGCTGGAGATCGTGGCGGGGGAGCCCGCCCGCTCGGCAGCGCTGCCCGCGCTCCTCGCCACCATGCGGCGGCTGGTGGAGGGCGAGGTGCTGCAGCTCTCGCTGCGCGGCTCCTTCGCCACCACCGAGCGGGACTATTTCGACGTGGTCCGCGGCAAGACGGCCTCGCTCTTCGGCTGGAGCGCAGCAGCAGGGGCTTGGTCGGCTGGCCTGCGCGGCCCTATCCCCGAAGCGCTGGCGGAGTTTGGCGAGGGCATCGGAATGGCCTTCCAGATCGTGGACGACGCGCTCGACTACGCGGGCGACCCGGCGCTCCTGGGCAAGCGCCTGGGACAGGACTTCCTGGAGGGCAAGGCGACGCTGCCGCTCATCCGCGCCTTCGGGCGCGAGGTCGAGCTGCGCGAGAAGCTGCAGCGCCTGGTGGACGGAGCGGCCGACCCGGCCGAGGTGGCCGAGGACGTCCTTGCCTCGGTGAAGCGCACCGGCGGCATCGAGGCGGCCCGCACCCTCGCCCGCGGCCACACCGCCGCAGCCATGAAGGCGCTCGACAAGGTTCCGGACGGTCCCCACCGGCGCGCCATCGAGGAAGCAGCCAGGTCGCTCATCGAGCGGGAGATGTGAACGGAGGGGTCCCAGCGCAGCTGGGGAGGGCGCAGCCCTCCAGGGCGGGGCGGACGCGCGCAGCGCGCCGCAGGGACCCGCCGAGCGGGAGGGGGCCCCGGTCCAGCTTTGCTGGCCGGGGGGAGGGCGCAGCCCTCGTCCGACGCCGCAGCCAGGTCGCTCATCGAGCGGGAGATGTGAATCGAGCGGAGCGAGGTCCTCCCACGGGGCCATTCGCCCACACGCCCCGCCTGGATGATGGTGCCGTTGACCTGGGTCAGCCCTACCGTTGTGAAAGGATGAATCGAACGACCTTCCGCCGCCGGCCCGACGGCGTCTACCAGATCGTACGTCGCGGGCCGGTGCGACGCCTCCTTCAGCGGCTCGACGCCCTCTTCGTCGGCGCGCTGGTCGGGGTCGCCCTGGCCCTGACCGTCACCCTGTACCTGCTCATCGGCCTGCCCTGGACGGTGGCCATGGGTGTCGCGGCGCTGTGCCGGTACGCCTGGAAGCGCTCGCGCCAGGCGCACGCGGCGGCGCGGGAGGCCATGGCGCGCTCCGGCGCGGTCATCGCGCGCTTCCCCGCCAGCACCCGCCGGCTGAGGGACGCCGGCGCGTAGGGGAGGACAGACGGGACTCGTCAGTCCTGGTACTCGGGCTTCACGCGGGGGATGAGGCCGCGCTCGGCCGATTCTGCCAGGAACAGCGCCACGGCGCGGCGGCCCTTCTCTCCCAGGCTCCGCGTCCAGTCGTTCACGTACATCCCGACGAAGGTGTCGGCCTTCGCCCGATCGAGGCCGCGCGCGTAGGTCATGGCGTGGTCGAGCGCTTCCTTCCGGTGATCGAGCCCGTAGGCGATGCTCTCCGCCAGCACGCGCGCCAGGGTCGCGCGCAGCGGGGCAGGCAGATCGCGCTTCACGGCGTTCATGCCGAGCGGCAGCGGCAGGGCGTGGCGGCGCTTCCACCACACCCCCAGATCCTCCACCACCCGCAGCCCCTCGTCTGCGGCCGTGAGCTGGCCCTCGTGGATGACGAGGCCCGCATCCACCTCGCCCCGCTTGGCGGCGTCGCCCACCGCCTTGAAGTCCATCAGGACTGGCGTGTGGAGGGGCACCCGGAGCGCGAGCGCGAGGGCCGCGCTGGTCCACTTTCCCGGGATGGCGATGCGCTTGCCGGTGAGGTCGCCCACCTCGCGGATGGGCGACGCCTCGGGCACCACCAGCGTCGGCCCGTAGCCGTCGCCGAACGAGGCGCCGGAGTCGAGGAGCAGGTACTTCTCGTGGAGGTAGGCGTACGCGTGCACCGAGAGGGCGGTGATCTCGTACCGCCCCTCCACCGCCGCGTGGTTGAGCGTCTCGATGTCGCGCAGCTCGTGGACGAACTCGAGCCCTTCCGACTTCACCGCCCCCGAGGCGAGGCCGAAGAACATGAAGGCGTCGTCGGAGTCGGGGCTGTGCGCGATGCGGATGGTCTGGGGCATGGCAGCGGCTCATATCATTTCAACGTTCATTGAAACAAGGGAAGAACCGGGCTAGAGATGTGCTCCTCATGCCCTACCGGTCGCTTCGCAGCTTCCTCTCCCGGCTCGAGAGCGCCGGCGAGCTCGTCCGCGTCACGGAGCCGGTGGACCTCGCGCTCGACATGGCCGCGCTGGCCGATCGGGCGGCCAAGAGCGGCGGTCCGGCGCTCCTCTTCGAGCGGCCCAGCGCGGGCGCCCTGCCGGTCGCGATGAACCTGTTCGGCACGCGCCGGCGAACGGCCTGGGCGCTCTCCTGCGACGACCTCGAGGAGCCCGCCCACGAGCTTCGGGAGCTGCTTCACATGGCCCCCCCGGTGAGCTTCTGGGAGAAGCTCAAGCTCCTTCCCAGGCTGGGCAAGCTCGCCACCTACACGCCGAAGCACGTATCCGATGGGCCGGTGCGGGAGGTCGTGGAGCGGGAGCCCGATCTGGGCAGCATTCCCGTGCTCACGACCTGGCCGCACGATGGCGGGCCGTTCATCACCTTCCCGCAGGTCGTCACCCGCGACCCGGAGACGGGGCTCCGCAACGTCGGGATGTACCGGCTTCAAGTCCTCGGGCCGCGCCGGCTGGCGATGCACTGGCAACTGCACAAGACGGCCACCGCGCACTACCGCGCCTACCGCAAGCGAGGCGAGCGCATGCCGGTCGCCATCGCGCTCGGCGGCGATCCGGCGCTCACCTACTGCGCGTCCGCCCCGCTGCCTCCTGGCATCGACGAGTACCTCTTCGCCGGTTTTCTTCGGAAGGAAGGCGTGCCTCTCGTGAAGTGCCTCACGAGTGACCTCGAGGTGCCCGCCGAGGCCGACCTCGTGATCGAGGGCTTCGTGGACGTCTCCGCACCGCTCGTGCGCGAAGGCCCCTTCGGCGATCACACCGGTTACTACTCGCTCGCGGACGACTACCCCGCGCTCGACGTCACCTGCATCACGCGCCGGCGCGACGCGATCTACCCGGCCACGGTGGTGGGCCCGCCGCCCATGGAGGACCTGTGGCTGGGCAAGGCCACCGAGCGGCTCTTCCTGCCGCTCCTCCAGACCATCTTCCCCGAGGTGGTGGACATGTCGTTCCCGGCGGAGGGCGTGTTCCACAACCTCTGCTTCATCTCCATCCGCAAGGACTACCCGGGGCACGCCAAGAAGCTCATGCACGGGCTGTGGGGGTCCGGACAGATGGCCAACACCAAGACGCTGGTGGTGTTCGACGAGGACGTGGACGTGCAGGATCACGCTCAGTGCGCGTGGCGCGCCTTCGCCAACGTCGACGCCCGGCGCGACCTGGTGGTGCTCGAGGGGCCGGTGGACGTGCTCGACCACGCCGCGCCGGCCTTCGGGCTGGGCGCCAAGATCGGCGTCGACGGGACCAAGAAGTGGGCCGAGGAGGGCGGGCGCGAGTGGCCGGAGCCCTGCATCCACCCGCCGGAGGTCCTGGCGCGCATGGACGCGGTCTACGCGCGGCTCGTCCCGTCAGCCCCGCCTCCGCGGCGGCCCAACATTCCCGCCCCCCCGGCGGCGAGCTGGATCCCTCGCAAGGGAGCCGCCTGAATGTCGTCGTCGGTTCCCCTTCCCGGCGAGTCGAACCGCGGCGGCGCGGTGCGCGCGATGTTCGACCGCATCGCGCCCTCGTACGACCTGCTCAACCGCGTCATGACGCTGTCGGTGGACGTTCGCTGGCGGCGCAGGCTGGTGCGCGCGCTCGACCTCCGGCCGGGCGAGGCGCTCCTCGACGTCTGCGCCGGGACCATGGACGTCGCGGCCGAGGCCCGCCGCCGGGTGCCCGCCGCCCGCGTCACCGCGGTGGACTTCTCGCTGGAGATGCTGACCCGCGGCGCGGCCAAGACCGGGCTCCCCGCCGCGCAGGCGGACGCGCTGGCCCTGCCGTTCCCCGGAGCGCGCTTCGACGCCGCTTCGGTGGCGTTTGGCGTGCGAAACCTGGAGTCGCTGGAGGGCGGCCTCTCCGAGCTGGCTCGGGTGCTGCGCCCTGGCGGAAGGCTGGGCGTCCTGGAGTTCTTCCGCCCCGAATCGTCCGGCTCTCGCTTCGTGCACGGCGCCTACAACCGCCTGGCGCTCCCCGTGCTCGGCCGCGCCCTGTCGCCCGACCCCGAGGCGTACCAGTACCTCGTCGCCTCCATGGAGCGCTTCGTCTCCAGGCCCGAGTTCGAGGTCGCCTGCTCCCGGGCGGGCTTCCAGGAAGTCCGCGGCGAGGCGCTCTTTCCCGGGGTGTGCGGCCTCGTTACGGCGGTGAGAGGCAGCGCGGCGTGAAGCTGGTGGTCGCGATCAGCGGCGCCTCGGGCGCCCCCTACGCGAGGCGTCTCCTCGACTTCCTCGCGGCCGAGGGGCCCGCGCACGACATCCACGTCGACCTGGTCTTCACCGAGACCGGGAGGCAGGTCTGGACGCAGGAGATCGGCGCCGCTCCGGCCTACCCCTTTCGCACCTGGAAGAACCGCGACTTCACGGCGCCCTTCGCCTCCGGTAGCTCGCGCTACGACGCGATGGCGGTGGTGCCCTGCTCGGCGGGCGCGATGGCGCGCATCGCCAGCGGCGTCTCGATGGACCTCGTCGGGCGCGCCGCCGACGTGATGCTGAAGGAGCGCCGGCGGCTGGTGCTGTGCCTGCGCGAGACACCCATCTCGCTGGTCCACGCGCGGGCGATGGCTCAGGTCATCGAGGCCGGCGCCTACGTCATGCCCGCCTGCCCCAGCTTCTACTCGCACCCCAAGGACATCGGCGAGCTGGTGGACACGGTCGTGTCCCGCCTCCTCGATCGCCTCGACATTCCCAACGAGCTCATGCGGCGCTGGGAGGGCCTCTCGCCCCGATCGCGCGCCGCCGTCTCCGAACCCTCCGTGGAGGACTGAACCATGCCGCTCTCCCACCTGGCGCAGCGCGCCCTCGAGCGCTCCGGGCTCGGGCCCATCCGCGACAAGGTGCTCGCGGGCGAGCGCCTCGCCGAGGAGGACGCCGTGCGGCTCCTCGAGACGAGGGACCTCGCCGCGGTGGGGGCGCTCGCGAACCACGTGCGCGAGGCGCGGCACGGCGACGTCACCTTCTACAACCGGAACGCGCACCTCAACTTCACCAACGTGTGCGTGGCGGCCTGCAAGTTCTGCTCGTTCGCGCGGCCGGACGACCGCGCAGCCAGCGAGGGCTACACCATGTCCCTCGACGAGGCGGTGGGGAGCGTCCTCGCGAAGCGCACCCTCGGCATCACCGAGGTGCACATCGTGAACGGGCTTCACCCCGACCTCCCGTGGGACTACTACCTGGAGGTCCCGCGCCGCATCCACGCCGGCTGGCCCGAGCTGCAGATCAAGGGCTACACCGCGGTAGAGATCCACTTCTTCGCGGAGAAGTTCGGCAAGACCTACGAGGAGGTGCTGCGCGAGCTCATGGCGGCCGGCGTGCAGACCATGCCGGGCGGCGGCGCCGAGATCTTCGCCCCTCGCGTGCGGCGGAAGATGTGCGACGACAAGGCGACCGCCGAGCAGTGGCTCGAGGTGCACCGCGTCGCGCACCGCCTGGGCATGAAGACCAATGCCACCATGCTGTACGGCACCATCGAGACGCTCGCCGAGCGCGTCGACCACATGGCCCGGCTGCGCGCGCTGCAGGACGAGACCGGCGGGTTCCAGGTGTTCATCCCGCTCGCCTTCCATCCCGAGGGCAACATGATGGGCCGGGCCTTCCCCAAGCCCACCGGCTACGACGGCCTGCGCACCTACGCAGCCGCGCGCCTCTTCCTCGACAACTTCGACAACGTGAAGGCGTACTGGATCATGCTGGGGGAGCGGCTGGCGCAGGCCGCGCTCTCCTTCGGCGTGAATGACCTCGACGGCACCGTGCTCGAGGAGCGCATCTACCACATGGCCGGCGCCACCACGCCCCAGGCGCTGTCCGAGAGGCAGCTCCACCGGCTCATCCGCGCCGCGGGGCGAGTGCCCGTCGAGCGGGACAGCTTCTACCGCACGCTCCGCGTGCACGCCCTGCCGGCGGCGCAGGAACCCGGCGCCCCTGCCTCCGTTCGCCCCGACGCCAGGGCGGTCGAAGCACGACCGTAGCCAAAAGGCCGAGGATCATCATGCCCAAGCTTCGCGCCGCCGCCGTCTCGTTCCTCAACGCCCGCCCGCTCACCGTCGCGCTGGAGCGCTCCTCCCGCATCGAGCTCGTGCTGGCGGAGCCCTCCGCCTGCGCCGCCATGCTGGAGCGCGGAGAGGTGGAGGTGGCGCTCCTCCCGGTGGGCGGCCTGGTGGGCAAGGACTACGAGATCGTCCCGGGGGTCGCCATCGGATCGGACGGGCCCGTGAGCACCGTGCTGCTCGCCGGTGAGCAATCGCCGGCGGTCTGGGACGAGGTCTTCCTCGACACCGCCTCCCGCACCTCGCAGCTCCTCGCCAAGATCGTCCTCGATGCGCGCGGCGTTCACCCCAGGTTCACGCAGATGCCGGCCGCAGACGGGCTCGCGCTGGCGCGCGGCACCAAGGGCGCGCTCGTCATCGGCGACCGCGGGTTCGGCGTCTCCGCGAATCAGATCCTCGACCTCGGGCGCGAGTGGACGCAGCTCACCAAGCTCCCCATGGTCTATGCGCTCTGGGCCGCCCGCCCGGGGGTGATGGCGCCGGAGGACGTGGCGGAGCTCGTCCGCGGGGCGCGCGAGGGCCTCGGGATGCGCACCGAGCTCGCCCAGGCCTTCGCGAGGGAGCGGGGCGGGGACCCGGAGCGCTACCGCCGCTACCTGACCCACCGCATCCGCTACGGTCTCGGGCCGCACGAGCTCTCCGGGCTGGAGGCTTTCGTGGCAAAGGTGGCCTCCCTCGGCTTCGGCCCGGAGACGACGCTCAGGTTCGCCGACGACCACGTCCGCCGCTCTCACGTGCGCCGCGCGGTCTCGCTCGACACCGCGCTGCAGAAGGGCGCGGACGGCGAGCGGCTCGACGCGGACGAGGCGGAGCTCCTGGAGGAGCAGGCGCCGCTGCTCGAGCTGGGGCTCGCCGCCGACGCGCGCAGGCGGGCGCTCCACCCGGAGGGCGTCGTCACCTACATCGTGTCGCGCAACATGAACTACACCAACGTGTGCACCACCGCGTGCCACTTCTGCGCCTTCTACAGGCCGCGCGGGCACGGCGAGGCGTACCTGCTCACCCGCGAGGAGATGGCGAAGAAGATCGAGGACACCATCGCGGTGGGCGGCATCGAGGTGCTGCTGCAGGGCGGGCTCCATCCCGATCTGGGCATCGAGTGGTACGAGGACCTCTTCCGCTGGGTGAAGTCGAGCTACCCCACCATCAACCTGCACGCCCTCTCGCCGGAGGAGATCTGGCACATCGCGCGCACCAGCCAGCTCCCGCTCGACACCGCGCTCGACCGGCTCATCGCCTCCGGGCTCGACTCCATCCCGGGCGGCGGGGCCGAGATCCTCGACGACGACGTCCGCAGGCGGATCGCACCGCTCAAGTGCTCCACCGACGAGTGGCTCGCGGTCATGCGCGCGGCGCACCTGAAGGGCCTCCGCTCCACTGCCACGCTCATGTTCGGGGTGGGCGAGGAGGGCCACCACCGCGTCGGCCACCTCCTGCGCCTCCGCGAGCTCCAGGACGAGACGAAGGGATTCACCGCCTTCATCTGCTGGACCTTCCAGCCGGAGAACACCCGCCTCGCCCCGGGCGACAACTCCGCGCACGCTTATCTGCGGGTGAACGCCCTCTCGCGGCTGGTGCTCGACAACGTCCCCAATTTGCAGGCCTCCTGGGTCACCATGGGCGGCGGCGTCGCGCAGGCGGCGCTGCACATGGGCTGCAACGACTTCGGCTCGGTCATGCTGGAGGAGAACGTCGTCTCCGCGGCGGGGACCACCTTCCAGATGGACTCGGAGGAGGTGGAGCGGCACATCCGCGACGCCGGGTTCGTGCCCGCGCGGCGCAACATGCGCTACCAGCTCGTGGCGGGGAAGGCGGCCTGACGGATGGCGGTGCGGGTACTGGCTGCGCCTTACCTCTTCACCGGCGAGGGGGACGCCCTGCGCGACGGCGCAGTCGCGCTCGACGGCGACACCGTGGTGGCGGTGGGCCCGCGCGGCGCGATCGAGGCGCGCTTCGGCCCCGCCGAGGGGCTCGACGCGATCATCTTGCCGGCGCTGGTGAACGCGCACACCCACCTCGAGCTCTCGCACCTGCGCGGCCGGGTGAGTGGCGGGGAGGGGTTGGCGCCCTGGGTGCAGCGCCTCGTCGCGGTGCGCCTGGCGCATCCGGCCTGCGACCTGGCGGCGCTCGACGAAGCCCTGCGGGAGCTCTCCGAGGCCGGGGTCGCCGCGGTGGGCGACGTGACGAACACGCTCGCGCCGCTTCAGCCGCTCGCGCGGGCAGGCCTGGCGGGGACGCTGTACCACGAGGTCTTCGGCTTCTCGTCGGCGCGCATCGAGGCGGCGCTCGCGGCCGCTCGCGAGCTGCGTACTGCGGCCGGCGAGCCCGGCCCCGGGCTCACCGTCGCGCCGAGCCCGCACGCCGTCTACTCGACCCATCCCGAGGCGCGGGCACGGCTCCTGCGCGACGGGCCTGCCTCCATCCACCTGGCGGAAGATCCCGCCGAGCGGGCCTTCTGCGCCGAGGGCCGGGGCCCGTTCGCCTCCATGAACCGCGCCCTGGGAGCGGGGCCGCTGCGCCCCCTGGGCCGGAGCGCGGTGTCGGTGGTGGCGCCCGACCTCGGGCCGCGCTCCCTCGCGGTGCACGTCGTCGATCTGGACGAGGAGGACCTGTCGGCGCTCGCGGCCTCCGGCGCCACGGCGGTCCTCTGCCCGCGCTCCAACCTGCACATCGGCGGGCGCCTGGCCGATCTGCCCCGGCTCCTTGCCGCGGGCGTGCCACTCGCGGTCGGAACCGACTCGCTGGCGTCGTCCCCTTCGCTCTCCCCGCTGGCGGAGCTCGCCGCGCTGGGGGGCGCGTTCCCGTCGGTTCCGGCCTCGCGGCTGCTGCCGCTCGCCTGGAACGGGGCTGCGGTGGGCGCGCCGGCCGTCGGGCGACTCGCACCGGGGAGCACGCCTGGCGTGATCGCGGCTCCCCTCGCCGGCGCCCGACCCGAAGACCCTGCCGCCTGGCTGCTGGAGCGCCACGGCGCGGGCGGCCGTCCGCTGAGGTGGCTCGCGCGCCATCGCCCGGGGGACTCCTCGTGAGCGCCATCGCCTTGTCACGATTAGTGAAACTGGAGCACTCGCTCTTCGCGCTTCCGTTCGCGGCCAGCGCGGCGGTGCTGGTGGCAGGCGAGGCGCGGCTCGACCCCTTGCGGCTCGCCTTCGTCGCCCTGGCGGTGGTGCTGGCGCGCACCGCGGCCATGGCCATGAACCGCATCGCCGACCGCGCCTTCGATGCTCGGAATCCACGGACGAAGGCGCGCGAGCTCGTGACCGGCGCCGTCTCGCTCCGCGCTGCCTGGGCGCTCCTCGGTGGCAGCGCGCTCGGTTTCGTGGCGGTGGCCTTCGCCATCGCGCCGGTCTGCGGGCTCCTCGCCCTGCCGGTGCTCTGCATCCTGCTGGGCTACTCCTACGCGAAGCGATTCACCTGGGCGGTGCACTTGTGGCTGGGCGTGGCGCAGGCGCTCGCGCCGGTGGGCGTCGCCATCGCCCTCACCGGGAGGGCGCCGCTCTCCACCATCGTGCTCGGGCTCGGCGTGGGCGCCTGGGTGGCGGGGTTCGACATCCTGTATTCGCTCCAGGACGAGGCCTTCGACCGGGGCGAGAGGCTGCACTCCATCCCGGCGCGCTTCGGGGTGAGGGGCTCCTTGCTCTGGTCGCGCGGGCTGCACGTCCTCGCCGGCGTCTCCATCGCCGCGGCAGGCGTGCTGGGGCAGCGCGGGGCGGGGTGGCTGGTGGGTTCCGTCATGCTGGTCGTCCTTCTCGTCGCGGAGCACCTGTACGCGGCGCCGGGCGGCGACCTGCGCCGCGAGCGGATCGGCGCCGCCTTCTTCAGCTTCAACGCCTTCGCCTCGGTGGCCTTCGCTGCCTGCGCGCTGGCGGACCTCGCCCTGCGGAGGGCAGCATGACGCCCGAGAGCCAGCCGGCGCCCCGCGCCGCATCCTTCGCGCTGCAGCGGGCGGAGCTCGCCGTCGCGGACGCGGTGGGCGAGCTGATGGAGCTGTGGGGCTTTCGCCGCCAGCTGGGCCGGATCTGGGCGGTGCTCTTCCTCTCCGAGCGGCCGCTGGCGGCGCCCGATCTGTGCGAGCGCCTGCAGATCTCCACCGGACTGCTCTCGATGAGCCTCACCGAGCTGCGGGGCTGGGGCGTGGTGCGCAGCGTGGCGGTCCCGGGGGACCGCAAGGAGCACTTCGAGGCGGAGACCAACATCTGGTCCCTCGTGCGGCGCGTGCTGGCGGAGCGCGAGCGCCTGGCCATCGCGGCTGCGCTCACCACGGTGGAGGACGCGCTGCGGATCGTGAGGGGCGCCCTCGCCGACGTCGACCCGGCGGTGAAGGCGGCGGCCCGCTTCCGCATCGGCCGCCTGGAACAGCTCGCCTCACTCTGCCGCGTGGGCCAGAACCTGCTCGACCTGCTGCTCGAGACCGCGCGCGTGGACGTGGGCCCGCTGAAGCTCCTCTCGGAAGCCTGGGCGCGGCGGCGCGCGTGAGGGGCTCGCGTCGACGGTAGGTCGAAAGGCGGACCTGGTGAGCCCGGCGCTCCGTGGCCCGTTTTGGCCCCCGGCTCCTCCGTGGGAGAATGTGCGCATGAAGATCGCCATCGTAGGAGCTTCGGCTGGGGTCGGCCTCGCCACCACGAATTGGGCGCTCGAGCGCGGCCACGAGGTCGCGACGCTCTCGCGTCGCATCGAGACCCTGCCGGACAGTCCGCGTCTCCGAAGAGTTCGGGGGAGCTCCACCAACCCCGCGGACGTGGCCACCGTCGTGCGCGACGCGGAGGCCGTGATCGTGACCCTCGGGACCGGCACGAGCGCCAAGGCGACGACGCTCTACTCGGAGTCTGGACGCGTGCTCCTGGGGGCGCTCGCCGCCTCCAGGCTCTCGCCCACGTTGATCGTGCTCACCGGGTTCGGCGCAGGGGAGAGCTGGGACTTCCTCGCCTTCCCCATGACCCTCATCTTCCGCTTCATGCTGAAGACGGTTTACGCCGACAAGAGCGTCCTGGAACGGGTCGTCACGGGAGGCTATCCGCGCTGGGAGATCGTGCGGCCGGGCCGGCTCACCAACGGCCCCGCCACCGGCCGCTACCGGGTCCTCGTCGAGCTCACGAAAGGCATGAAGGTCGGCTCGATCTCGCGGGCGGACGTCGCGCAGTTCCTCGTGACGCAGGCCGAGTCTCCGACCTACCTGGGGAAGTACCCAGCGCTCGGGGCCTGACCCCTCGCCTCGCGCGGGCCTTGCTGGGCCACTATCACGATGATATCATCGTGATAGCGAGCACGCCGCGACCGACCCCACGTTGCGGCTGCTCGAGGAGGCGCGCCCATGCTGATCCGCGAGGTCGTTCGCACACCCATCCCCGGCCTGCCCGTGCTCGTCGGAATCGTGGTCGGGGAGCTCGCCATGGTCGCGGCGCTGGCGGGCGGAATCGTGCTCGGAAACCCGCTCCTCATCGCCGGGGCCGCGCTCGGGTTTTCGTTGGGCTTCCTTGTCGCGAAGGGGCTCTTCGTCGTAAACCCCAACGAGGCTCGCGTGCTCCAGCTCTTCGGCGCCTACGTGGGCTCGGCGAGGGAGCCGGGCTTCCGCTTCGCGAACCCCTTCTACACGCGCAAGAAGGTCTCGCTCCGCGTCGTCTCCTTCGAGTCGGGCAAGCTCAAGGTGAACGACCTCGACGGCAACCCCATCGAGATCGCGACCATCATCGTGTTTCGCGTCGTCGACTCGGCGCAGGCGGTCTTCGAGGTGAGCGACTACGCCGCGTTCGTGCGCGTCCAGAGCGAGGCCGCGCTCCGCAACCTGGCGAGCCGCTACCCCTACGACGCGCACGACGAGGAGCAGGTCTCGCTGCGCGGTCAGACCAAGATGGTGGCCGACCATCTCAAGATCGAGATCGAGGAGCGGGTAGCGCTGGCCGGGGTGGAGATCCTGGAGGCGCGCATCAGTCATCTCGCCTACGCGCCGGAGATCGCGCAGGCCATGCTGCAGCGCCAGCAGGCGGGCGCCATCATCGCGGCGCGGGCCCGCATCGTCGACGGCGCGGTGGGTATGGTGGAGATGGCCCTCGAGCGGCTCAGCCGGAACAACGTCGTCGCCCTCGACGAGGACCGCAAGGCGGCCATGGTGTCGAACCTCCTGGTCGTGCTCTGCGGCGAGCGGGCGACCCAGCCCATCGTCAACGCCGGGACCATCTACCAGTAGGCGCGGATGGCCGACCGGAAGGCCTTCCTCCTGCGGGTCGACCCGCGCCTCCTCGAGGCGGTGCAGCGCTGGGCCGACGACGACCTGCGCAGCCTGAACGCGCAGATCGAGTTCCTCCTGCGCCGGGCGCTGCGCGAGGCGGGCCGCGCCGCGCCGGAGGTGACCCGCGGGGCCGGAGGATCCTTGCCGCCCAAGGGACGGAGCGGTTAAGAAGCGCACCCATGCTCTCGCCCGAAGTGCTGAGAAAGCTCGACGCCATCGAGGCGCGCTTCGAGGAGCTCACCGCACAGCTCTCCGATCCGGCCGTGGTGTCGAACGGCGACCGCTTCCGCAGGGCAGCCAAGGAGCGGGCCGGGATCGAGCGGACGGTGGAGGCGCTGCGAGCCTGGCGCAGGCTCTCCCGGGACGTCGCCGAGAACGAGGCGATGCTCGAGGACGCGGAGATGCGCGAGCTCGCGAAGGATGAGCTGGCGGCGCTGCGCCCGCGGCTCGCCCCGGCCGAGGACGACCTGAAGCTCCTGCTCGTGCCGCGCGATCCCAACGACGAGAAGGACATCATCCTGGAGGTCCGGGCCGGGGCAGGGGGCGACGAGGCCGGCCTCTTCGCCGCGGAGGTGCTGCGGCTGTACCTTCGCTACGCCGAGCGGAGGGGATGGAAGTTCGAGATCGCCGACACCTCCCCGGGCGCGCTGGGCGGGGTGAAGGACGTGACTGTCACCATCTCCGGCGAGGCGGTCTACTCCTCGCTCAAGTACGAGTCGGGCGTCCACCGCGTGCAGCGCGTGCCGGCCACCGAGGCGCAGGGGCGCATCCACACCTCCACCGTCACCGTGGCGGTGATGCCGGAGGCGGAGGACATCGACGTCCAGATCAACCCGGCCGATCTGGAGATGGACGTCTTTCGCTCCACCGGCTCGGGCGGACAGTCCGTGAACACCACCGACTCGGCGGTGCGGCTCACCCACAAGCCGACCGGCGTCATCGTGAAGTGCCAGCAGGAGAAGAGTCAGCTCAAGAACCGCAACATGGCGATGAAGATGCTGCGGGCAAAGCTCTTCGAGATGGAGCTGGAGAAGCAGCAGAGCGCGCGCGACGCCGCGCGGAAGAGCCAGGTCGGCTCGGGGGATCGCTCGGAAAAGATCCGGACCTACAACTTTCCGCAGGACCGGCTCACCGATCACCGCATCAACTACACGCGCCACAACCTTCCCGCGGTGATGGACGGGGACATCCAGGACCTCGTCGACGCCTGCCGCACCCACTACGCCGCCGAGGCGCTCCGCGAGGCCTCCCGCGACGAGGGCGGCCGGGTCGAGAGGCGCCCGTGAGCAGGCCACAGGCCAGGAGGGGTCCCAGCGAGGCTGGGGAGGGCGGAGCCCTCCCGGCAGGGACAGCGAACGCAGTGAGCGTGGGCCCCTGCGAGCAGGAGTGGGGCCCCGGTCCAGCTCTGCTGGCCGGGGCGAGGGCGCAGCCCTCGCCTGAAGCCGAGACGCCCCTGAGCAGCCCACGAGCCAGGTGGGGTCCCGGTCTAGCTTTGCTGGCCGGGGCGAGGGCGCAGCCCGCGTATGAAACAGAGAAGCGGGCGTGAGCCAGGCGGACGAGGGGGGGGCGTCTCCGCCCTGGACGCCGCTCAAGCTCATCGCCTGGACGCAAGGCTACCTCGCCCGCGCCGGGGTCGACGCCCCGCGCCTCACCGCCGAGCTGCTCCTCGCCCAGGCCCTGGGCGTCGATCGCGTGCGGCTCTACCTCGACTTCGACAAGCCCATCGGGCCAGAGGAGCTGTCGAGGTTCCGCGCCCTGGTGAAGCGGCGCGGTGAGGGCGAACCCACCGCCTACCTCGTCGGCGCGCGGGAGTTCTACGGCCGCCGCTTCCGCTGCGACGCCCGGGCGCTCGTGCCGCGTCCGGAGACGGAGCTCCTGGTGGAGGTGGCGCTGGCGCTCCTCCCGCCAGGCGGCACCGCGCTCGACCTCTGCACCGGCACCGGCTGCGTCGGCATCACGCTCGCGCTGGAGCGACCCGGCGCGCGCGTCGTCGCCACCGACCTCTCGCCCGAGGCGCTGTCGCTGGCGGCCGAGAACGCCGCCGCGCTGGGCGCCGCGCTCACGCTGCGGGAAGGAGATCTCTTCGCCCCGCTGCCCGCCGGCTCCCTCTTCGACGTCATCGCTGCGAACCCCCCTTACGTGCCCTCGGGCGAGCTGTCCGGCCTCTCCCGGGAGGTGCGCCGCGAGCCGCGCCTGGCGCTCGACGGTGGCCCGGACGGCCTCGGCCTCGCCCGCCGCATCGCGGCCGAAGCCTCGCGCTGGCTCGTCCCGGGCGGCGCGCTCCTCCTCGAGATGCACGAGAGCCACCTCACCTCGCTCCCGGCCTTGCTCGCCGGCTCCGGCTTCACCGGGGTGGAGGTGCGGCGCGATCTCGCTGGCCTTCCCCGCCTCGCCCTGGCCCGCGCGAAACCGTAGAGGCGCGGCCGGGGAGCGGGTACACTCCGCCGCCCGGAACGGCCCATGGACAAGCTCGTCATCGAAGGCGGCGTACCGCTGCGCGGAGAGGTGCGGATCTCCGGCGCCAAGAACGCTGCCCTGCCCGCGCTCGCCGCGGCGCTCCTCGCCGAGGGCGATCACGCGGTCGCCAACGTCCCCGACCTCGCCGACGTGCGGACCATGGGCCGGCTCCTCGCGTACATGGGCTGCGAGGTGAGCCACGCCCTCACCGAGAGCGGGCGCGCGACGTCGGTGCGCGTGCCGCGCGAGGTGCGGGCTGAGGCGCCCTACGAGCTCGTGAAGACCATGCGCGCGAGCGTGCTCGTGCTGGGGCCCCTCCTCGCTCGCTGGGGCCGGGCCCGCGTGTCGCTCCCCGGCGGCTGCGCCATCGGCGCGCGCCCCATCGACCAGCACCTGGCCGGCCTTGCGGCGCTGGGGGCCAAGGTGGAGCTCGCCCACGGCTACGTGGAGGCCACCGCGCCCGCGGGCGGGCTGCGGGGCTCGAGCTTCGTCTTCGACGTGCCCACCGTCACCGGCACCGAGAACGTGATGATGGCGGCCGCGCTCGCGGAGGGCCGCACGGTCCTGGGCAACTGCGCGCGCGAGCCGGAGGTGGTGGACCTCGCGGACGCGCTCCGCGGGATGGGCGCCCACGTCACGGGCGACGGCACCGACGAGATCCACGTCGAGGGGGTGCGCGCGCTGCGCCCGCTCGCGCATGCGGTCATCCCGGACCGCATCGAGGCGGGGACGCTCCTCGTGGCGGGCGCTCTCCCCGGCGGCGACGTGACGGCCACGGGCTGCGTCCCAGAGCACCTGGAAGCGTTGCTGGAGAAGCTCCGCGCGTCCGGCGCCGAGGTGCTGGCCCGCGCGGGCGCGGTGCGCGTGCGGGGCGGCGGAAGGCCGCGCCCGATCGACTTCCGTACCGCCCCCTTCCCGGGCTTCCCCACCGACATGCAGGCGCAGCTCAGCGTCCTGCTCTCCATCGCGGAGGGCTCCTCGGTGGTCACCGAGACGGTGTTCGAGAACCGCTTCATGCACGTGCAGGAGCTGCGGCGGCTGGGGGCCGACATCGCGATCGACGGCAAGCTGGCGGTGGTGAAGGGCGTCGCCGGGCTGTCCGGCGCGCCGGTGATGGCGAGCGATCTCCGCGCTTCGGCGGCGCTGGTGCTGGCGGGGCTCCTCGCGAGCGGCTCCACCGAAGTGCTGCGCGTCTATCACCTCGACCGCGGGTACGAGCGGCTGGAGGACAGGCTCCTGCCGCTCGGCGCCCGCATCCGGAGGGTGAAGGCGTGAAGCGGGCCCGCGCCGCCCTCCCCCAGCCTCTCATCACGGTCGCCATCCCCAAGGGGCGGCTGCTCGCGGAGGCCTCCACGCTCTTCGAGGAGGCGCTCGGCGTCTCTCCGCGCGCGCTCCTCGAGGGCACGCGCAAGCTCGCCGCGGACGCTCCCGAGGCCGGGCTGCGCTTCATCTCCATCCGCGCGGCCGACGTGGCGAGCTACGTCGAGCACGGGGCCGCCGAGGTGGGGGTGGCGGGCCTCGACGTCCTCCGGGAGGAGCCGCGCGACCTCTACGAGCCGCTCGACCTGGGGATCGGCCGCTGCAAGGTCATCGTGGCCCGGCCCGCCGGGGCCCGCCCGCTGGGCAAGGGCGTGGCCCCGCGGGTGGCGACGAAGTACGTCGCGCTCGCCACGGCGCACTTCGCTGCGAAATCGTTGCCCGCCGAGATCATCGCGCTGCACGGGTCCATCGAGGTGGCCCCGTCGCTCGGCCTCGCCGACCTCATCGTCGACATCACCGAGACCGGCGAAACGCTGCGCGCCAACGGGCTTGTCATCGAGGAGACGGTGCTCGACGTCTCGGCCCGGCTGGTGGTCAACCGAGTGGCCCTGAAGCTCCATGGCGAGCGTCTGCGGCGTCTCATCGCCGCCCTGCGGGCCCGAACCGCGGCGCGCGCGGGCGGAACAGGTTGATCCACGGGCGACGATCCGCCTATCCTCGCGATTCGACCCCTCGTCTCACCCAGCGCACGTCCCGACCCACCCTCGAAGGAGACCGCACCTCGTATGGATTGCCCTCGTTGCAGCGTCGAAGTGACGGAGATCGTTGACGAGGACAGGAACCTGCACCGCTGCGGCACGTGCGGCGGGCTCTGGGTCGATGTCGCCGAGCTGAACCGCCTCCTGCTGCACGCGAACCTACCCGCGCTCTCGGCGCTGGGCGGTTACGTGAACCCCGACGAGATCGCGGGCATGTGTCCGGCGTGCAACGTCGACCTGGTGGCGGTGGAGGGCGGCGACAAGCGATCCTTGCACTACGACACCTGTGAGTCGTGCGGAGGCATCTGGGTCGAAGGGCCCGACGCGGACGAGATCCCCGAGACCCTCGGCCACGCGGCCGCGGTGAAGGAGATCGTCGAGTTCTACCGGAAGTTCAGGAAGAAGTAGGGCCGCGGCTCGGGCCCGCGGCCCCTCACCAGCTCCGATCGTCACGCCAGGGATGGCCGGTGTTGGAGTACCCCCGGATTTCCCAGTACCCGCGCCGGTCGTGCGTCATGAGCTGGAGCCGCGAGAGCCACTTGGCGCCCTTCCAGGCGTAGAGCTGAGGTACGACCAGCCGGACGGGGCCACCGTGCTCCACCGGCAGGGGCTCCCCCTCGAGCTCGTAGGCCACCAGGACGTCGTCCTTGAGCGCCTCCTCCAGCGGTAGGTTCGTCTCGTACCGATCGCGGCCGTGCGCCATGAGATGCGTGGCCGTTTCCTGCGGCCGCGCCAGGGCGAGCACCGCGTCGAGCTGGACGCCGCGCCAGGCGACATCGAGGGTCGACCAGCCGGTGACGCAGTGGAAGTCTGACGTGAGCTCGACCTGCGGCAGGGCGAGGAGGTCCTCCCAGCGGAGCACCACCGGCGTTTCCACCGCGCCGTCCACGGTGAGGCTCCACCGGTCGAGCGGAGTCACCGGCTGATCGCCCAGGTCGAGCACGAGCAGGTCGCGCTGGGCGCGCTGGTGGGGCGGCAGGACCGGCATGCCGTGCCGGTTGCGCTCGCCCTTCCCGAGCGGCTCGGGGTCGGAGAGGCTGGGGGTCGCGCGCATGCGATCCGCGAAGCGGGCCCGCAACCGCGCGCGCTCCTCCTCCAGTCGTTGCGGCGAGGACGTCACCCTGCGCATCGTAGCGGGGGCGCTCCCCCGCGCAAGGGCGGGCACGCCGGGCCGCCGTCGAAACGCCATGCACAAGCCTCTCGCGCTCACCACCACCGCGCTGCTGGCCGCCCTCGCGGCGGGCCCAGCCACCGCGCGGGCGGATCGTGCTGCCCGGAGCAGCCTCGCCGACGAGCTCGGGTTCGCGGCGGGCCCGGCCACCGCCTCGGGCGCGCGGGCCGGGCAGCTCTTCGACACCCTCGACGCGGAGCTCGGGCTGACCGACAGCTGGACTCTCACGCTGGGAGCTTCCGCGACGCTGCTCGCGCCGACCGCCCCGGACCGCCCGCGCGCGTTCGGGGACAGCGGCGGCTCGGTCTTCCTCTTCTCTGGGGGCGTGGATTGGGACCCCGGCACGCACGTGCACGCGAGCGCCCAGCTCTCTGCGTCGCCCTCATCGACCCTGCTCGCCGACGCCGGGGTCCCCTTCCAGCGCTCCGCCACGGGCAAGCTCGTGCGCGCCGACACGCTCGTTGCCTCCACCACGAGCTCCCTCGGCGGCACGCTCTCGGTGGCGTATGACACCGCCTCTGGAGGTCGCTTCGACACCCTCGTCCTGGGGGAGGTGGCCGCCACCGGCTTCGGAGTCTCGCAGCGCGTGGACGAGCTCCACGCCACGGACGGCTCCGTGCTCACCTCGGCCGAGCTCCGGACGTACTGCGCGGCCCACGCGTGCGCGAAGCAGCTTCGCAGCCTGCTCGGCACGCAGAGCCAGAGCCTCGAGCAGACCGTGCTCACGGTAGAGGCGGTGGAGACCTTCGGCCGGGACACCGACCTCGGCCTTTCGGCCAGTGCCTACCTCTACGACCACGACCCCACCAACGCCGGCTTCTTCAGCCTGATCGTCGCCGGCCGCCGATCGACCTCGGGCGGCTCGCCCATCGCGCCCAGCCTGTGGAGCCTGCGCCCGAGCGTGGCCCAGCGGCTCGGTCCCGTCCGGCTGCGCGCGTGGTTCGAGCGCGACGCGTACGTCGCTGGCGAAGGACACTCCAACATCGTGGGGCTGCGGGCCGAGCTGCGCGTGGCGCACCGCTTTCGCGTCTGGCTCTCCCTCGTCGGGGAGCGCGACGTCGATGGCCAGGGCAACACCTCGCCCTTCGCCTCCACAAGCCTCGGGGCGCGCTACGAGCTGTAGCCGCCGGATCGCTTGACGCGGGCCCGGCTTCGCGGCACAAAGCGGGAGGTTTCGCGGGAATAGCTCAGTTGGTAGAGCATCAGCTTCCCAAGCTGAGGGTCGCCGGTTCGAATCCGGTTTCCCGCTCCAGATTCCGAAGTGACGACGAGGGCTTCCAGGGTGACCTGGGGGTCCTGCGTCGTGGGTTCGGTCCGGAAAAGGGACGTTTACCGACGAGGGTTCCCCGCCGCGGTTCCTTCACGGAGACGCGGTTCCTTCATGGAGACAAGGATGGGTAACTGCCTCGCAGGCGCCACGGGCCACGCCTCGACTCGGCTGGAGACACCTGCCGGCTCGGCGGCCAGCCTCGCCTCGAACAGGTCGAAGATGTCCTGCACGGAGGGAAGGACCTGCGCTGACACTTCTCGAATGCGCGTCACGCTCTGGCCCGTGTAGAAAAGACCGTTCTCCACGTCGCCCTTGATGGCAGCGGCAAGGAGCGCATCGGTGATGCAGAAGCTCTCCTGGTAGTTGCTCGCGCGGCAGAGGCAGACGTTCGCCGCCAGGCACTCGACGCACGCCTTCCTGCGGCCGAAGAAGCCCTCTTGGCCGAAGAACCAGGCTTTCGAGCGGGGAGGGAACACTTTCCCTGCCGCAAGCGCGTCCGTGAACGGGTTGCGCACCGCGCGCGCGTTCATTCCCTTCACGCAGCTCTTGATGAGCGTGACGTCGCCCTCGCTCTTGCCGAGGTGCACCTGCTTGAAGTTGGGGTGCACGTCGCCGTCGGAGCAGGCGAGGAACCGCGTCGCGAGCTGCGCGCCCGCGGCGCCCGCGGCGAAGAGCGCGGGCAGGTCCTCCATGTCGATGCCACCCGCGGCGACGACGGGGAGCGTCGTATGTGCCAGCACGTCCCGCAGCAACTCGGGAAGCGGGTGGTCGATGTCACCGATGTGGCCGCCGGCTTCGGCACCTTCTGCGACCAGGAGCTCTGCGCCCCACTTCTCGTACATGCTCGCCAGCCGGCCCGACGAGACGATGCCGGCGAAGGGGACGTCCGCCTCACGGCACTGCTTCACCACGTCGCGCGAAATGCCCGCGCCCTGCACGATGAAGGAGACGCCCTCGTCGAAGGAGATGCGAAGGAGCTCGTTGAAATCGAGGTGATTGATGGCCGCCATCAGGTTCAGGCCGATGAACCCGCCGGGCGCCTCCGTTCGGGCGCGCCGGATCTCGGCGCGCAGCAGCTTCTCGCTCTTCAGCACGCCGGAGATGGTCCCGACGCCGACGAGGCGAGGCCCGCTCATGGCCGCCACCTTGCCGGCCAGACCATCCGAAGCGTGAATCCCCATCGCACCCTGCACGAGCAGGCGCCTTCCCGATCGCACGATGCGCTCGATGGCCGCACGGTCGAGCTTGGGCGCGCGCCCAGGCATCGCTTCCAGCGACGTGACGTTCGATTCACTGCTCGCGGCGTGGTTCATGTCTTCTCCAGCTTGATCCGGACGGGCCGGACAGCGGGGGGCCGCAGCCGGTCACTGCGCAGTCACGGGGGGGGGCGAGCGCACGAAGCCTTGTCCGCTCCGTAACCAGTCCGGCGTGGGTGAATGGGATCGAGGTGGCGCAGGCGCGAGAAGGATGACTCCAACGGATCCCAAGCGGCTCCCCTCTCGCGCGGGCGGAGGTCTCTCCGGTCCGAGATCAACCTACGGAGCCTCGAGCACATCGGCCGAGGGCAGGAAGGGGTGCGGTCGGTTGTCGCGGGCACACGGACCACGATGGTCGCCGCTCGTTCGCCTGCTCTCCACCGAGCGCGCGGCGGCACGTCGCCTCGACACGTTCGACGACGTTCGCGAAGTGCGGCTCCGTGAGCCCGCGGACAGCGCAGGCGACGTTTTGGAGTGTTCGGGGCCGCGCCCACTCGCAGGCGGCGAGCGCGCGGGGACACGTGATGCCCTCGTGCGGTACGATCACCGAACGATGCCGTGGATCCTCGGCGCGGCGCTGCTGATGCCCGGAATCGAGATCGCTCCGACCGGCCTGCCGCCGTCGAGCGATCCATGAGCCACCAGGTCCTCGCGGCGCTCGCCGCCACGGTGGCGTTCGGGGCCCTCGTGCAGGGAAGCGCCGGCCTGGGCTTCGCGCTCATCACCGCCCCGGTCGCAGCGCTGATGTTCCCCGAGCTCCTCCCGGCGGGCCTCCTCCTCCTCATGCTCCCCCTGAACGCGTACGTCGCCTGGCGGGAGCGCGCCTCGCTCGACCGCCACGGCGCCGCCTGGATCACCGGAGGACGCGCCGCCGGGACGGCGGGCGGGCTGGGCCTGCTCGCCGCGTTGCCGGCGGGACGGCTCGCGGCAACCGTGGCCATCACCACCATCGCCGCCGTACTGGCGACGGTCGCCGCGCCGTCCTTCCGGCCGGGGCGGAAGGCGTTCGCGATCGCGGGCCTGGTGACGGGCGTCCTGGAGACGGCGACGGGCGTCGGGGGCCCCCCGCTCGCGCTCGTGTACCAGCACCACCCCGGCCCGACGCTCCGCTCCACCCTCGCGGTCTGCTTCCTCGTGGGCGAGGTGATGTCCCTCGCCCTCCTCTCGGCCACCGGCCGGGTGAGCGCGGAGGCGGTGCGCGCAGCCTTCCTCCTCGCCCCCGCGCTCGCCGCGGGCGCGGCGCTGAGCCGCGGCCTTCACCAGCGGCTCGACGGACGGCTGCTGCGCGCTGCGGTGCTCCTCCTGGCGCTCGCGTCGGCGGCGGCGGTGCTCCTGCGGCGGTGAGCCCGGGCCGCGCCCCGAAGCGCGGGGCTCAGCCCGCCAGGAACTCCAGCAGCGCCTTGTTGACCTCCGCCGCGTGCGACACGTTGAAACCGTGTGGCCCGCCCTTCACCACGTGGAGCCGGCTGCCCGGCACCGCCTCGTGCGTGCGCGCGCCGCTCACCTCCAGCGGGACGATGGCGTCCGCGTCGCCGTGCATCACGAGCGTGGGCAGCTTCAGCTTGGCCAGGTCGGCGCGGAAGTCGGTGCGGGAGAACGCGCCGATGCAGTCGAGCGTCCCCTTGGGCGAGGCGAACGCCGCGAGGTCACGCGCGTACCGGCGCTGGGCTTCGCTCACCATGAGCTTGCCGCCAGCGCTGAAGAAGTTGGTGGTGAACCCTTCCAGGAAGGCCGGGCGGTCGGACCTGACGCCCTCCTCCAGGCCCGCGATGGCCGCGTCGTCGATGCCGCCTCCGGGGTTGCCGGCGGTCTTGTAGAGCCAGGGGGTGACCGCTCCCGCGAACACCACCCGGGCCACGCGCTCCGTGCCGTACCTGCCGACGTAGCGCGCCACCTCGCCCCCACCCATTGAGAAGCCCACCAGCGTGGCGGCCTTCAGGTCGAGCTGGGTCATGAGGCCGTGCAGGTCGGCCGCCAAGGTGTCGTAGTCGTAGCCCGACCACGGCTGCGACGAGAGTCCGAAGCCCCGGCGGTCGTAGGTCACCACGCGGTGGCCGGCGGAGACCAGCGCGGGCACCTGGGCCTCCCAGGCGCGCCCGCTGAGCGGCCATCCATGGATCAGCACCACCGGCTTGCCGCTCCCGTATTCCTCGTAGTGGATCTTCACCGGACCGCGCGAATCGCTGGCGACGTCGAGCATCGGCATGTGGACCTCCCGTGTGACAGGTGTGGGTCCTCGATCTCATGCGGAACTTCGTCCGGGGCAACGGGCGAGGACACAGGGAGATCGACTTGCGCGACCTCGGCGTTTCCGTGAAGGCCTGCTCACCCGGCCGTATGGACCGCGGCGAAGCCGGATGGAGCGCTAGCGCGCGGTCGCGGCGTGGACTTCGTTCCCTGGAGAACAGGATGATCGACGCCGAGGAACTGGACATCCCGACCACGGACGGGACCGCACATGCGTTCGTGTACGGGGGCGGATTGGGCAAGCGGCCCGGCGTGCTCCTCTACACCGACGCGTTCGGGGTGCGCCCGGCGGTGCAGGAGATGGCGAGCCGCCTGGCCGGGCTCGGCTACCTCGTGCTCCTGCCCGACATCTTCTACCGAGCCGGTGCGTACGCCCCGTTCGACGCGAGGACCGTGTGGAGCACGCCCCCCGAGCGCGACCGGCTCATGGCGCTCATCCACTCCGTCACCCCGGAGCGCGCCGCGATCGACGGCGGTGCCTACCTCGCTGCCCTGGCCTCGCGCTCCGACGTCCTCCCCGATCGCATCGCCGCCCTGGGCTACTGCATGGGCGGGCGCCTGGCCTTCCTCGCCGCGGGCCAGCATCCGGGCCAGGTCCGCGCGGCTGCCCTCTTCCACGCCGGCGGGCTCGTTTCGGACGGACCGGCGAGCCCGCACCTTCTCGCGAGCCGGGTGGAGGCCGCGCTCTACCTCGGCGTGGCGGACGCCGACGCGAGTTGTACCCCGGCGCACCAGGGCACCCTCGCCGAGGCTCTCGGCGCGGCGCACCTCGATTACCGCCTGGAGCTCTACCCCGGAAAGAAGCACGGGTTCGCAGTGCTGGACAGCCCGGTCCACGATGGCGACGCCTCCGAGCGGCACTGGCGGCGGGTCGAGGTCTTCTTCCGGGAGGCGCTCGCATAGGCTGGGGCGCCCCTCCCTCGGGGCGGCCGGTCCCCGCCATCGTGTCGAAACGTGTCGCCGGCCCTCTCGCGCTTGACGGGCGGCTGGCGCTGGCGTACTTGCGGGGGCAACGGTTGCCCATGCAAGAATACCTCGGTCTCCTCATCGCCGTCGCCCGGCGGCGCATCAAGCAGGCGGTGATGTCGGAGGCGGCTCCGCACGGCCTCGCTCCACAGCAATTCTGGACGCTGGTGGCGCTCCACGAACGGCCCGGACTCTCGCAGGCGGAGCTGGTGGAGCTCGTGCGCGCCGACGCGCCCACCATGTCCCGCGCCATCGCAGCGCTGAAGAGCCGCAAGCTCCTGCGCCTGGAGCCCGATCCCACCGACCGCCGGCGGTCGCGCGTGTTCCTCACGGCGGGCGGCGAGCGGCTCGCGCGAGAGGTGGTGCCCGTCGCGACGGGCATCCGCGAGGCGGTGGTCTCCGGCATGAGCGCAGCGGAGGTGGCGGCGATGCGCCGCGGGCTCCTGCGCGTGATCGCGAGCCTCGATGCCTACGGCGAGCGGCCGCGAAGGGGAGTGCGCGCGTGACCACGAGACGTCCCATTCTGCTCTCCGCCTCGCCGGTCGCCCTGGTGGTGCTCCTCGCCGCCGGAGCGGTCGCGGCCGAGCCCCCGGCGCCGCAGCCATCGTCGCCACCGCCGGCGCAGCCTAGCGCGACGGCGGGCTCGGTCCCTGCCGCCGCGCGGCCCGCCCGCGTGATCGCGCTGGCCGAGTTCCTGCGCGCTGCCCGCGAGCGCCAGCCGCAGTTCATGCAGGCGCGCGCGGTCGCCGAGGCCGCCGGCGCCCGCGCCGACGAGGCACGCGCCCCGCTCCTGCCTCAGCTCTACGCCTCGGCGTCGTACCAGCGCGGCACCGAGAACTTCGTGGCGCGGCCAGGCGCCCTGCCCAGCACCACGCGCGTCGCCACCGGGACGAGTTGGGCCTCGGCCAACTACTGGACGTCGGGGGTGACCCTTTCCCAGCTCCTGTGGGATTTCGGCCAGACCTCCGGGCGCTGGGCAGCGGCCCGCGCCACGGCGCAGTCGCAGCGCTCGTCGGAGCGCGCCACCCTCGCGCAGATCCTCCAGAACGTGCGGACCGGCTACTTCGCGGCGCGGGCCGGCAGGGACCTCGTCGGCGTCTCGCGCGAGAACCTCGCCAACCAGGAGGCGCACCTCCGGCAGATCGAGGGCTTCGTCCGGATCGGCACGAGGCCCGAGGTGGACCTCGCGCAGGCGCGCACCGATCACGCCAACGCCGAGGTGCAGCTCATCCAGCAGGAGAACACCTACGAGACCGCCAAGGCCCAGCTCAACCTGGCCTCGGGAATCGAAGGGTCCACCGACTACGAGGTGTCGGACGAGGTGCTGGCGCCCATCGACGTGGAGGACCGGCTCATCGAGCCGCTCCTCGCCGAGGCCACCCGGAACCGTCCCGACCTCGCCGCGCTGGAGGAGGCCCGCAGGGCCCAGGAGCTGCTGGTGCGCTCGGTGCGAGGGGCATACGGCCCCTCCTTCGGCGTGTCCTTGGGCGTCACCGACGCGGGGCCGGCCTTCGACTCCACGGTGTGGAACTGGAGCGCGACCGCCACGGTGAGCTGGAACATCTTCCAGGGAGGCCTCACCCGCGCCCAGGAGCGTGAAGCCCGCGCGAACCTCGCTTCCGCGGAGGCGCAGCGCCTCTCCCTCTCGCAGCAGATCAGGCTCGACCTCGAGCAGGCGCGGCTCTCGGTGCGCGCGTCCAAGGCTTCGCTGGGGGCAGCGGCCGAAGCGCTGGTGAACGGCCGCGAGCGGCTGCGCCTCGCCGAGGGGCGCTACCAGGCGGGCGTGGGCAGCGCCATCGAGCTGGGCGATGCCCAGGTAGCGCTGACGGCCGCGGCCGCCCAGCGGGTGCAGGCCGAATACAACCTGTCCACCTCGCGCGCGCAGCTCCTGCGCGCGCTCGGTCGGGACCTCCCGGAGAGCTAGAGAGCGATGCGTCGACGCAACGGATTGTGGCTGGCTCTCCTGGGCCTGGCCTTGCTGGTGGCGTTCTTCGTCTACCGCTCCCGCTCCGCCAAGGGAGACGCGGCGGCGGCTGCCAAGGCTGCCGACCCCCAGGCGCGCGTGGTGCCGGTCCTGGCCATCCCGGCGGCGCGGCGGGACGTGCCCATCACGCTGGAGGGGCTGGGCACCGCGACCGCCTTCCAGACCGTCACCGTGAAGACCCAGGTGGACGGCCGCCTCGATGCCCTGCTCTTCCGGGAGGGACAGGCCGTGAAGAAGGGCGACGTGTTGGCCCAGATCGACCCTCGCCCCTACCTCATCCAGCTCCATCAGGCCGAGGGCGCGCTGGCCCGCGACGAGGCCCAGCTCCGGAACGCCAACCTCAACCTGAAGCGCTTCCGGGACCTCGGGGCGCAGAAGCTCGTGGCCCAGCAGCAGGTGGACGATGCCATGGCCGCGGCCGCCCAGCTCGAGGCCACTGCGCGGGTCGACCGGGCCGCCATCGAGAGCGCGAAGCTCAACCTCGAGTATGCGCGCATCCGCGCCCCGGTGGACGGGGTCACCGGGATCCGCAACGTGGACGTGGGCAACCTCGTCCGGCAGTCGGATGCGAACGGCATCGTGGTGCTGACGCAGCTCGACCCCATCGCCGTGATCTTCACCCTGCCTCAGGACGAGCTGCAGGCCGTGGCGCGCGCGCGCGCGCGCGGACCGCTCGGGGTGGAGGTCACCAGCCGGAGCGGCGAGCCGCTGGGCAAGGGTGAGCTCCTGGTGGTGGACAACCAGATCAACCAGGCCACCGCCACCATGCGCCTCAAGGCGATGGTCCCGAACCCGCAGAGCCTCCTCTGGCCAAACCAGTTCGTGAACGTGCGGCTCCGGCTCGACACGCGGAAGGGCGCGCTGGCGCTCCCCGCCACCGCGATCCAGCGCGGCCCGAGCGGAACCTTCGTGTACGTGGTCGGGAGCGACATGACCGCGGCCATCCGCCCGGTGGAGATCGAACTCACCCAGGGTGACGTGGTGGTCCTCTCGAAGGGCGTGGCCGAGGGAGAGCGCGTGGTGGTCGACGGGCAGAACCAGCTCCGGCCGGGCGCCAAGGTGTCCCTGCGCGAGCCGCGCGGGCCGGGGGCGGGTCAGGCGCCGGGGCCAGGTCAGGCGCAGGGCTCGTCTCGCACGCAGGGTCCGGGCCCGGCGCCGGGCCAAGGTCAGCCCCAGGGCGGCCGGCCCGGAGCGCCGGGCGAGGCGCAGGGCCAGCCCCCTGGGAGGCCGGGAGGGGCCGCCGGTCCCCCGGCGGGCGCGAGAGCTCCGTGAGCGTCTCCGAGCCGTTCATCCGCCGGCCCGTCGCGACGGCCCTCCTCACGGTCGGGCTGCTCCTCGCCGGGCTCGCCGGCTACCGGCAGCTCCCCATCGCGGCGCTCCCGCAGGTGGACTACCCCACCATCGTCGTCTCGGCCACCCTGCCCGGCGCGAGCGCCGAGACCATGACCTCGGCGGTGACGACGCCGCTGGAGCGGCAGTTCGGCCAGATGCCGGGCCTCGACCAGATGACCTCGGTGTCGAGCTTCGGCACTTCGCAGGTGACGCTCCAGTTCAACCTCGACCGCAGCATCGACGCCGCCGAGCAGGACGTGCAGTCCGCGATCAACGCGGCCTCGAACCTCCTGCCGCGCGGCATGCCTTCCCCGCCCACGTACTCCAAGTCGAACCCGGCCGACACGCCCATCCTGACGCTGGCGGTGTCCTCGTCCACGCTCCCGCTCGACCAGGTGCACGACTACACAGACTCGATCCTGGCACAGAAGATCTCGCAGGTGACGGGCGTCGGGCTCGTCACCATCAACGGCGGGCAGAAGCCGGCGGTCCGCGTCCAGGTGGACCCCACGGCGCTGGCCGGCACCGGGCTCGGTCTGGAGGACGTGAGGCTGGCGCTGGTCGCCGCCAACGTGAACGCGCCCAAGGGGAACATCGACGGTCCGCGCCAGGACTTCGCCATCGATACGAACGACCAGCTCGGCAAGGCGAAGAGCTTCCGGCCCATCATCCTCGCCTACCGGAACGGTGCGCCGGTGCGGCTCGACGAGGTGGCCGACGCGGTGGACGGGGTGGAGAACGCTCAGCTCGCCGGCTGGGCCGGACGGGACCGCGCCATCATCCTCAACGTCCAGCGGCAGCCGGGCGCGAACGTCATCGGGGTCGCGGAGCGGGTGAAGGCGCTCCTGCCGCGGCTCGCGTCGGCGCTGCCGCAGGGGCTCGAGGTGCGGACGCTCTCCGACCGGACCGAGACGGTGCGCGCCTCCGTGAACGACGTGCAGTTCACGCTCCTGCTCTCGGTGCTGCTGGTGGTGGGCGTGATCTACGTCTTCCTGCGGAGCTGGCGCGCCACCATCATCCCCGGCATCGCGGTGCCGCTCTCGCTGGTGGGCACCTTCGGCGTCATGTACCTGTGCGGCTACTCGCTCAACAACCTCTCGCTCATGGCGCTCACCATCTCGACCGGCTTCGTGGTCGACGATGCCATCGTCATGATCGAGAACATCGCCCGCTACATCGAGGGCGGGGAGAGGCCCTTCGAGGCGGCGCTGAAGGGCGCGAAGCAGATCGGCTTCACCATCGTCTCGCTCACGGTGTCGCTGGTGGCGGTGCTCATCCCACTGCTCTTCATGGGCGGCATCATCGGCCGCCTCTTCCGCGAGTTCGCGGTGACCCTCGCCATCGCCATCGGCGTCTCGGCGGTGCTCTCGCTCACCCTCACCGCCATGATGTGCGCGTACCTCCTGCGCCGGCACGAGGAGCCCGGCCCCCTCGCCCGCACCTTCGAGCGCTCCTTCGATCGGACGCTGGAGGGTTACGACCGTTCGTTGCGCTGGGTACTCGCTCACCAACCCCTCACGCTGGCGGTGACCATCGCCACCCTTGCGCTCACCCTGGCGCTCGCGTGGTTCATTCCCAAGGGCTTCTTCCCGGTGCAGGACACCGGGCTCCTCATCGGCATCACCGAGGCGCCGCCGGAGGTGTCGTTCGAGAGCATGGGCCGCCGCCAGCAGGCGCTCGCCGAGGTGGTGATGGCCGACCCGGCGGTCGCGAGCGTTGCCTCGTTCATCGGTGCCGACGGGACGAACGCCACCGGGAACAGCGGCCGGCTCTCCATCACGCTGAAGGAGCGCTCCGCGCGCGCGAGCCTCGACGACATCCTCGGGCGCCTGGCCAAGGCGTCCGCCGGCGTGGAGGGCATCCAGCTCTTCCTACAACCGGTGCAGGACCTCCAGGTCGAGACGCGCATCAGCCGCACGCAGTACCAGTACACGCTGGAGGATCCCGACCTGGGCGAGCTCTCCACCTGGGCCCCCAAGGTGGTGGAGAAGCTGCGGTCGCTCCCGGAGCTGCGGGGCGTGGCGAGCGATCAGCAGACGGCCGGGCTCCAGCTCAAGCTCGACATCGACCGCGACACCGCCTCGCGGCTCGGGGTCCAGCTCCAGGCGGTCGATGACACCCTCTACGACGCCTTCGGCCAGCGGCAGGTCTCCACCGTCTTCACCCAGCTCAACCAGTACCGGGTGATCCTCGAGGTGAAGCCAGAGCTCTCGAAGAGCCCGGAGGCCCTGAACGGCCTGTACGTGAAGTCGTCGAGCGGCGACCAGGTCCCGCTCGCGGCCTTCACCCGCATGACGCGCACCACCGCGCCGCTCGCCATCGCCCACCAGGGACAGTTCCCTGCCGTGACGGTGTCGTTCGACACCGCGCCGGGCGTGGCGCTGGGTGACGCGGTCGATGCCATCCACCGCGCCACGGCCGAGATCGACCTCCCGCCCAGCGTCCGGGCTGGCTTCGCCGGCTCGGCGCAGGCGTTCCGGGAGTCGCTCGCGAGCGAGCCCATCCTCGTCCTGGCCGCGCTCATCACCGTCTACATCGTGCTGGGCGTGCTCTACGAGAGCTACATCCACCCGGTGACGATCCTCTCCACGCTGCCGTCCGCCGGCGTGGGCGCGCTGCTCGCCCTGATCCTGTTCAGGGTGGAGTTCAGCGTGATCGCGCTCATCGGGATCATCCTCCTCATCGGCATCGTGAAGAAGAACGCCATCATGATGATCGACTTCGCCCTGGAGGCGGAGCGCGAGAAGGGCATGACGACCCGCGACGCCATCTACCAGGCCTGCCTGCTCCGGTTCCGGCCCATCATGATGACCACCATGGCGGCGCTGCTGGGCGGGCTCCCGCTGGCGCTCGGCTCCGGCACCGGCTCCGAGCTGCGCCGCCCGCTCGGCATCAGCATCGTGGGCGGGCTGCTCATCTCGCAGCTCCTCACGCTCTACACGACGCCCGTCATCTACCTCTACATGGCCCGGCTGGCGGCCCGCTTCGGCCGCGGCAGGGCGGCGGAGCCCGAACCCGCGGCGGCGCCCGGCGCGTGAGCATCTCCGAGCCCTTCATCCGGCGCCCGGTCGCCACCTCGCTGCTGGCGGCGGCGCTCCTCCTGGCGGGCGGGGCCGCCTACACGCAGCTCCCAGTGGCGCCCTTGCCGCGCGTCGACTTCCCCACCATCAGCGTCAGCACCGGGCTTCCCGGCGCGAGCCCCGAGACGATGGCCTCCGCCGTCGCGACCCCGCTCGAGCGAAGGCTCGGGCGCATCGCTGGGCTCTCCGAGATCACCTCGGTGAGCTCGCTCGGCTCCACCAGCCTCACGCTGCAGTTCGATCTCGATCGCGACGTGGACGCGGCCGGGCGCGACGTGCAGGCGGCCATCAACGCCTCCATGGGCGACCTGCCGGCGAACCTCCCCAGCCGGCCCAACTACCGCAAGGTGAACCCGGCCGACGCGCCCATCCTCATCCTGTGGCTCCGCTCCGGGACGCTGCCGCTCTCGCGCGTGTACGACGCCGCCAACACCGTCCTGGCGCAGAAGATCGCGCAGGTGCCGGGGGTGGGCCAGGTGTTCGTGGGGGGCGGGCAGCAGCCCGCGGTGCGCGTGCAGGTGGATCCGCAGGCGCTGGCCGGGGTGGGGCTCGGACTGGAGGACGTGCGGAGCGCCCTCGCGCGCGCCACGGTGGACGCGCCCAAGGGCTCCGTGGACGGGCCGGACGCCACCCACGCCATCGCTGCCAACGACCAGCTCGGGGGCGCCGCCACCTTCGCGCCCCTCATCCTATCCTGGAAGGGCGGCGCACCCGTCCGCCTGGGAGACGTGGCGCGACTCCGCGATGGCGTCGAGAACGAGCGCGCCGCCGGCTGGGCCGACGGCAAGCGTTCGGTGGTGATGATCATCCGGCGGCAGCCCGGCGCGAACATCATCGACGTCATCGAGCGCGTGAAGGCGCTCCTGCCGTCCCTGGCGAGCTCCATCTCGCCCGCCATCGAGGTCGGGGTGGTGCTCGACCGGAGCAAGACCATCCGCGCGTCGGTGCGCGACGTCGAGACGACGCTCGTCATCTCGGTGCTGCTGGTGGTGGCGGTGGTGTTCGTCTTCCTGCGCAGCGCGCGGGCCACCCTCATCCCGTCCGTCGCCGTGCCGCTGTCGCTGGTCGCGACCTTCGGCGGCATGTACCTCCTCGGCTACAGCATCAACAACCTGTCCCTCATGGCGCTCACCATCTCCACCGGCTTCGTGGTGGACGACGCCATCGTGGTGACGGAGAACGTCACCCGCTTCCTGGAGAAGGGGATGCGTCCGCTGGAGGCGGCGCTGGAGGGCGCCCGCCAGATCGGCTTCACCATCGTGTCCATCACGGTGTCGCTGCTGGCGGTCTTCATCCCCATCCTGCTCATGGGTGGCATCGTGGGGCGGCTCTTCCGCGAGTTCGCGGTGACGCTCAGCATGGCCATCTTCGTCTCGGCGGTGATCTCGCTCACGCTCACGCCCATGATGGCTTCCCGCCTCCTGCGGGCGAAGGGGGAGGAGCGGCAGGGCAAGCTCTTCACCCTCTCCGAACGCTTCTTCGAGGCCCTGCTTCGCGGCTACGCCCGCGGCCTGCGCTGGACCCTGGCGCACCACCGCTTCATGCTCCTCGTCACCTTCGCGGCGGCAGCGATCACCGTCTGGCTGTACGTGATCGTGCCGAAGGGGCTCTTCCCGCAACAGGACACCGGGCAGCTCTCGGGCATCTCCGACGCGCCGCAGGACATCTCCTTTCCGGCCATGCGCGATCGCCAGGACGCGCTCAACCAGGTTCTCGTGGCGCACCCGGCGGTGGCCCACATGGTGTCCTTCATCGGCGGCGGCAACTCGCAGAACACCGGCTTCGTCTTCGTCGAGCTGAAGACGGGAAAGGGGCGCAAGACCGCCGACGAGGTCATCGGCTCGCTGCGACCCCAGCTCGCCCGCGTCCCGGGCATCGCGCTCTTCCTGCAGTCGGTGCAGGACGTGCGCATCGGCGGCCGCGCCAGCCGCACGCAGTACCAGTACACGCTGCAGGACGCGAACCTCGACGAGCTCAACACCTGGGCGCCGCGCATGCTCGAGAAGCTGAAGGCCGTCCCCCAGCTCCGCGACGTCGCCTCCGACCAGCAGACGAACGCGCTCAAGCTCGCGGTGGAGATCGACCGCGACACCGCGGCGCGGCTGGGCGTCTCGGTCCAGGCGATCAACGACACGCTCTACGACGCCTTCGGCCAGCGGCAGGTCGCGACCCTCTACACGCAGCTCAACCAGTACCGGGTGGTGCTGGAGGTGAAGCCGGAGCTGCAGCAGGACGTGGACGCGCTGAAGCGTCTGCGGGTGCCCGGCCGCGATGGCGCACAGGTTCCGCTGGAGGCGCTCGCCAGCTGGAAGCTCGTGCCCACCTCGCTGTCGGTGAACCACCAGGGCCAGTTTCCCGCGGTCACCCTCTCCTTCAACCTCGCCCCCAACGTCTCGCTCTCGCAGGCGCTCGACGCGGTGCGCGCGGCGGGCCGGCAGATCGGCATGCCGGCGAGCGTCAACGCCGCCTTCCAGGGGACCGCCCAGGCCTTCATCGAGTCGCTCCGGAGCGAGCCCTGGCTCGTCCTGGGCGCCTTGCTCGCCGTCTACATCGTGCTGGGCGTGCTCTACGAGAGCTACGTCCACCCCATCACGATCCTCTCCACCCTGCCCTCCGCCGGCGCCGGGGCGCTGCTCGCCCTGCTCGTCTTCGGCAGCGAGTTCAGCATCATCGCCCTCATCGGCGTCATCCTCCTCATCGGCATCGTGAAGAAGAACGCCATCATGATGATCGACTTCGCCATCGAGGCGGAGCGCGACCGCGGGCTCTCCACCCGCGACGCCATCTACGAGGCCTGCCTCCTGCGCTTCCGCCCCATCATGATGACCACCATGGCCGCGCTCCTGGGCGGGCTCCCGCTCGCGCTCGGCAACGGCATCGGCGCGGAGCTCCGCCGCCCGCTCGGCATGACCATCGTGGGCGGGCTGCTCCTCTCGCAGATGCTGACGCTCTTCACGACGCCGGTGGTGTACCTCGCGCTCGACCGCTTCACGCGCCGTGAGCGCCGCTCGGCGGCAGGCCTTCCCGCGCACACGCCCGCGGAGCGAGCGCATCGCTGAAGGGCGATGCAGATCCCTTCATCCCTGGCCCGGCGCCACGGGGTCCGCCACCGGCGGAAAGACGACGCGCATGGTGGTGCCCTTCCCCTGCTCGGTCTCGACCTGGATCTCGCCGCCCAGTCCGCTCACGATGCCATGGCACACCGCGAGGCCCAGCCCCGTGCCGGTGCCCACCGGCTTCGTGGTGAAGAACGGGTCGAAGATGCGCGCGACGTGCTCCGGAGCGATGCCGGAGCCGGTGTCCCGCACCTCGACCACTGCGCGGCCGTCCTCCCCGGTCCGGGTGACCACGCGGACCAGGTTGTGGTTCGCTTGACCCGGCTCCATCGCCTGGGCCGCGTTGATGAGCAGGTTGAGGAGCACCTGCCCGAGGCGGTGGGCGCTGCCGCGGACGAGCGGCACGGGGCCGAGCTCCAGCGCGACGCGCGCCCGGTGGCGGATCTCGTTGTTGGCGAGGTTGAGGGCGCTTCGGACCACCGGGCGTAGGTCGACCGGCTCCGCGGGAGGGTCGTCCTGGCGCGAGAAGGTCTTGAGGTCGCGCACGATCTCGCGCACCCGGTCGGCACCTTCGCGCGTCTCGTCGAGCGCGACGAGGAGACCCTGCGGCGGCGGCGACAGCCTCGCCAGCTCGTCCCGCACGTACTCGAGGTTGGAGAGGATGAAGGCGAGGGGGTTGTTGATCTCGTGGGCCACGCCTGCCGCCAGCGTGCCCATCGACGTCATGCGGTCGGCGAAGAGGAGCTGCGCCTCCAGGGCTCGCTTCTCGGTGATGTCCTCCACGAGGCCCACCGAGTAGAGGAACGTGCCCGCGTCGTCGCGCACCACCGTGGAGCGAAGGAGCCCCTGCATGCAGCGGCCATCCTTGCGCAGGTAACGCCGCTCGCCCACGATGAGGTCGCGCCGGTTGGCCAGTACCTCCACGAAGTCGGCCCTCGAGGCGGCGCGGTCGTCGGGGTGGATGACGTCCCGGATGACCATCCGCCCAAGCTCTTCCGCGGACCAGCCCAGCATGTCGATGAAGGCACGGTTGTACTCGAGGAAGTGCCCCGCGCCGTCGAGGAGGCAGATGCCCAGGCTGGCGCCCTGGAAGGCGGCCCGGAACTTGGCTTCGCTCTCCCGGAGCGCTTCCTGAGCGCGAACGAACGCGGTGACGTCGCGGATGCTTCCCTGATGGTACCGCTTCCCTCCTGCCTTAAAGACGCGAACGCTCACCTCGCCGTCGAAGAAGGTGCCGTCCTTGCGTCGGAACCGGGTGTCGAAGACGGCCTGCCCTTTCTTCCGCTGCTCCTCCAGGCGCGCCTCGACGTCTCCCACCGTCGCGGGATCGCGAAGCTCGCGGATGCGCATGCGCAGGAGCTCCTCCCTGGAGTAGCCCAGGAGCGACACCGCGCGGTCGTTCACCTCGAGGATCCGGTCCTCGTCGTCGGTGACGAGGGTCACGTCGTTGGAGAAGCGGGTGAGGTCGCGCAGCAGGCTCGCCAGCGCCCGGCCTGCGCCAGCGTCGTGCCGCTTTCTCCGCGTGGACGCCCCTCCGGTGGCGAACCGGGACGCGGCGGCGCCAGCCAGGGCGGCCATGACCAGCGCTCGGACGCGGCTCACCCCTCCGTTGTAACGCGGTCGCACCGCCGCGCCGACCGGTGGGCTGGCCCAAACGCCCCATTCAACGCGCCCTGCGCCGCTCCCGTTCTCCGCCCTTCGCCGCCAGGAAGAGGACGTGCTTCACGCCGCGCCCGCCACCGCCGCGGGCGGGCACCACCCGCGCGGAGGCGTCGAACCCAGCGGCCGCCAGGCGCTCCAGATAGCGCTCGTCGGGCCCTGCCGACCAGACGGCCAGCACGCCGCCCGAGGTGAGCGCCTCGTGGCAGGCGCGCACGCCCGCCTTGCCGTAGAGCCGGTCGTTACCCTCCTGCACCAGCGACGACGGGCTGTTGTCGACGTCGAGCAGGATGGCGTCGAAGGCCCGCCGCGCCTCGGCGATGCGACCGGCCACGTCGCCGAGCTGCAGCCGCACGCGCGGGTCCTCCAGCGGCCGGCCGGCGAGGTGCGCTACCGGGCCGCGGTTCCAGGCGGCGACCTCGGGGACCAGCTCGGCCACGATCACCCTCGCGTCGGGCCCGACCTTGTCGAGCGCGGCGCGCACCGTGTAGCCCAGCCCCAGCCCGCCCACGAGCACGGTCCGGGCCTCCTGAACGCGATCGAGCGCCATGGTGGCGAGGGCGTCCTCCGAGCCGTGCGTGCGGCTCGTCATGAGCACCCGGCCGGCGACGCGCACCACCCACTCCTCGCCCCGGCGGGCGAGGGTGAGCTCTGCGCCGTCCGGCGCCACCGCGCGCGCGACCGTCTCCCAGGGAAGCATCGAGCGTGAGCACTACCGCATCCGCGCGGAGCGCGCGAGGACGGCGGCTCAGCGCAGCAGGTGCGGCACGAAGCGGCTCGCATCGTCGGTGATGCGCCCGTCCGACTCGCGAATCCCGATCCCGGCCGCCTCGCCCTGCACCACCCAGCTCCCCACCACCGGCCAGCGGCCGTCGAACGGGCGCGCAGGAGCGAGCGCCTGATAGACGAAGCCCTCCGCGCCGTAGCCCGCGTCGGCGCCCTCCGCCACCGTGCGCCCCGCCTCCACCAGCGTGACGTTGGCGCCCTCGCGGCCATAGCGCGGCTTCTTGGCCCAGCTCTCGAGCCGCCCAGGGGCGTCGTACGCAGGGAGCAGGTTGGGATGGTCGGGAAAGAGCTCCCACAGGATGGGCAGGATGCCCTTGCACGAGAGCAGCACCTTCCAGGGCGGCTCGACCCAGGTGGTGACGGCCGCGGGCAGGTGCTCCCCGAAGGACTCCCGGAACATCCACTCCCAGGGATACAGCTTGAAGATGGACGAGACGCGGCGGTCCTGGAGGTCCACGAAGGCGCGGTCGGCGGCGCGGTAGCCGAGGTCCCCGATCGCAAGCCAGCGCGTCTCGAGGCCGGCCTGCGCGGCGGTGTCCTGCAGGTAGCTCGCGGTGAGGACGTCCTCGGGGACGTCGAGGGAGGCCACGTGGAGCGGCGGCGGGAGGAACGGCTTCAGATCCTTCCAGCCGGCCACCAGCCGCTCGTGGATGGAGTTGAGCTGATCGGCGTCCGGCGCCACCTCCTCGCGCCATCGCCACTGCACCACGGCCGCCTCGAGGAGCGCGGTGGGGGTGTCGGCGTTGTACTCCAGGAGCTTGGGAGGGCCGGAGCCGTCGTAGGCGAGGTCCATCCGGCCGTAGATGGAGGGATCGCCCGCGCCGGCGAGCGCGCTCCAGGACCGCTCGACGAGCGGCACCGCGAACGCGGGCACCCCCAGCCTCTCGTACAGCCCGCGGTGGATCACGTGCTCCACCGCGTCGAGGCAGCGGGCGTGGAGCTCCCCGGTGGCCTGCTCCAGCTCCGTCGCGTCGGCCGCGGAGAGCTCGTAGAAGGCGCTCTCGTCCCAGTAGGTTCGACCGCCCGGCGTGTGGAGCGGGAAGCCCGCCTCCTCGACCTTGGCCGGCCAGCCCTCGCGCGGCGAGGTCGCGACACGGCGCACCCCTACGCCCCCGCGCCGGAGGCGTGCCCGCCGGATCCGCCGGCGCCCGCCGCGTGCGCGGCGCCGGTCGCTCCGAAGCCGCCGCGCGACACCCCTTCGCTCGCGGCTCCAGGATGTCCCGAGGGAGCGAGCCCGTTCGCGGCCGGCGAGCCCCGCCCGAACCACCCGCCGCCTCCGAACCAGCCGGCGCGCGGGAGGAAGATGTAGTGGAAGCCCCCGTACCCTGCGTGCCCCGCGCGGCCTCCGCCGTCCGCGTCCCAGGTGGCGGTGGCGCCCTCCTTCTCGCAGAGCGCGTCCGCTGCGGCCCCGCCGTCGGCGTCCACGCAGCGCCTTACCTGCGCACCGGGAGAGCGGCTGCAGCCCAGCGCCGCCGCCACCGCCAGGAGGAGCGTCAGCTTTGGAGGTGAACCGCGGCGGGGCACGGGGGCGATCGTAACCGGACGGCCGGGCGCGGGCCGTTGCGGCCTGGGTTCCGGGGCTCCCGGCGCCCATTCCGCCGTGACGTTCCGCGGGGCGCCGGATACACCGGCGCCATGCCCAGCACCTCGCTCGCTTTCGCCGGTCCCGCCGAGCACCGGGCCTGGCTTCGCACGCAGGCGGCGCTGCCCGCCGGCTTCCGCGTGGGCACGGCCCGGCTCGCCTTCACCCCCCTGGAGGCGGCGAAACCGTCGCACATGAACGTGGTGCTGCTGGCGCTGGAGCAGCCCACGAACGCCTTCGCGCTGCAGCTCACCACCAACGCGTTCCCGGGCGCACCGGTGGTGATCGGGCGATCCCGGCGCGAGGAGCCGAAGCTCGGCGCGGTGGTGGTGAACAACAAGGTTTCGAACGTCTGCGCGCCGGGCGGCATCGAGGCCGCCGAGCGCATCTGCGCCGCCTCCGCCCGCTCCCTGGGGATGTCTCCGGCGGAGGTGCTGCCGGCGTCCACCGGCGTCATCGGCTGGCGGCTGCCGGTGGAAGCGATGGTGGAGGCGGTGCCTCGCGCGGCCGCTGCGCTGCAGGGGGAGTCGGTGCTCCCGGCGGCGGAGGCCATCATGACGACCGACCTCTATCCCAAGGTGCGCCGCGCCGAGGTGGGCGGCGGGGTGGTGGTGGGCATCGCCAAGGGGGCGGGCATGATCGAGCCGAACCTCGCCACCCTGCTCGTGTTCCTGCTCACCGACCTCGACGTGCCGCGCGAGGAGCTGCGCGCGGCGCTCGACGAGGCCGTGGAGGGGAGCTTCCACGCGATCTCGGTGGACTCGGACACCAGCACCTCCGACATGGTGGCGCTCCTCGCCTCGGGTCAAAGGGCCGCTCCACCGCGCGACGCCTTTCGCCAGGCGCTCGCGCGCGTGTGCCGCGACCTCGCCGAGGACGTGGTGCGGAACGGCGAAGGCGTGCACCACGTGATCCGCGTGCAGGTGAGCGGCGCGCCGGACGCGGCCACCGCGCGCGGGGTGGGCAAGGCCATCGTCAATTCGCCCCTGTTCCAGTGCGCGGTCAACGGGAACGACCCCAACGTCGGCCGGCTGCTCTGCGCCGTGGGCAAGTACCTGGGAGCCCACGGACCGGCGCTCGACAGCTCGCGCATGCGCATCGCCATGGGCGGCGAGCTCCTGCTGGAAGGAGGGCTGATGCAGCTCGCCCCCGACCGCGAGGAGCGGCTCGTGGCCCACCTGCGCAACGCCGAGCTCTACGCCTCCCGCCCGCCACCAGACGGGCTCACCTTCAAGCCGCCCATCGCGCATCCTCCCCACGAGCGCAGCGTGGAGATCGAGGTGGATCTCGGCGCCGGCAAAGCCGGCGCCGAGGTGCTGGGGGCGGATCGGAGCCACGAGTACATCACGGAGAACGCGGATTACCGGAGCTGAAGGGCGGGCGGGAGAAGGGCGGGTCGGGGGCGGGAGGTCGCGGGTCGGGGTCGAGGGTCGGGGGTCGAGGGTCGGGGGTCGGGGTCGAGGGTCGGGGTCGAGGGTCGGGGTCGGGGGAGGGGTCCCGATCACGCTCGAAGACGAGC